>JAMWBQ010000041.1 GCA_023819315.1 Candidatus Omnitrophota bacterium | reverse complement strand
CGGATTGCCAGGGGATGGACATAGGAGGGAAAGATGCCTGGACACAGGTAACTTTCTTTCTTTTTTCTTTTCTAGCCCATTCAAAGGCAAACTTAGATATTCTTTTAGAAGCAAACTCCGAAATGGGCTTTATAGAAATAGCACTATCCAAAATAATTTTTTTCTTAGATAACTCCTCTATGGTCTGAATTAATCTCTTAGTAGAATCTTCACCCTTATTAAATTCAATACCTATATATAGGTCTTCACTATTTTCTCTAATTACCACGATATCAAGATTTTTGCGAGCAGAAGGTATACCTTCAATATAATAGGCTGGTCTTACACAAGCAAAAAGATTAAGAGTTTGTCTTAAAGCAACATTAACTGAACGAAAACCACTACCCACCGGAGTAATAATAGGCCCCTTTATTGCTACTTTATTCCTTCTTATTGAATCTAATGTTTCTTGAGGGAGAAGTTCTCCTTTTTCTTTTAATGCTGGTTCACCAGCTAAGGCTGTTTCCCATTGAATATCTAAACCAGTAGCATCTATACATTTTCTTGTTGCTTCTATCACTTCAGGACCTATACCATCACCAGGAATAAGCGTAACTCTATAAGCCATCAAACCTCTAACTTTAAATCTCCGTATTTTTTTAAATAGTTAATAATCCCACCTAATCTTAGAAGTTCTTTTCTGAAATTATCAAAGGGAGTAAATCTAACAATTTCTTCACCATTTTTCTTAGAAATGATACCTTTTTCTAAATCAATAACAATCTCATCGTTCTCATTGATATTGGTAGTGTCCGCTTCAACTAAGGGTAATCCAATGTTATAAGAGTTTCTATAAAATATGCGGGCAAAACTTTTGGCAACAACACAAATTATTCCCGCTTCCTTTATTACCCAGGGAGCTTGTTCTCGCGATGAACCTAAACCAAAATTAATTCCTCCTACAACAATAGATTTACCGGGAATTATTTCACTATAAAAATTTGGCCTAATATCTTCAAAAATATAACGGGAAAGTTCTTTCATATCACTTATAGAAAATTTATACCTACCGGAAATGATAAAGTCAGTATTTATATTATCTCCAAATTTATAAACTTTACCCTCTAATTTCATAACCTTTCAAACTCCACCACATTTTTAACCTTACTTAAAGCTATTTCTTTAGTAATAACTCCTTGTCGATATAACTCTTTAAGACACTTATCCATCGTATGCATACCGTACTGTGCTCCCATCTGTATTAGAGAAGGTATCTGAGCTATTTCTCCTTCACGAATTAAATTTCGTATACCTGGTGTAGCTACCATAATCTCTGTAGCTAAAACACGGCCCTTTTTGTTAGCACGAGGAAGAAGTAATTGGGAAATAACACATTGCAAACTATCGGCTAACTGTATCCTTATCTGCTTCTGTTGATGAGGAGGGAAAACATCAATTATTCTCTGAACCGTCTGGGGAGCGTCAGGAGTATGGAGGGTAGCTAATACAAGATGTCCTGTTTCAGCAGCAGTTAATGTTGTAGCGATAGTCTCTAAATCACGCATCTCACCTACTACAATAACATCAGGGTCCTGCCTCAATGCTCTCTTTAAAGCCTCGGAAAAAGAATGAGTATCAGCATAAACCTCCCTCTGCTTTATAATACTCTTTTTATTAGTATGATAGAACTCTATAGGGTCCTCAATAGAAATGATTATACTTTCTCTTTCATTATTGATTATATTTATCATTGAAGCTAATGTTGTGCTTTTACCCATACCGGTTGGACCAGTTACCAAAACTAAACCATTAGGCTTACGCACTAAATCGTAAACTATCGGAGGTATACCCAAATCCTCTATAGAAGGTATTTCATAAGGAACCCTACGAAAAGCTGCTTCTACATTACCTTTCTGATAGTGAACATTAACTCTAAATCTATCTAATCCAGGAACACTGAAAGAAAAATCCAATTCTTTATTCTGCTCGAAATTAGCTTTCTGTTCATCGTTAAGGATGCTATAAATAAGATACTTAGTATTCTCAGGAGAAAGAGGCTCTAAGTCGGTAACTAACAGTTTACCATCTATTCTTAATATCGGTGGACTATTGATAGTAAGATGTAAATCACTAGCATTTTTCTCCATCGTTAACTTGAAAAGATAATTCATATCTAACATATATCCTCCCTATAGATATTTTCGAGGGTCGGTTATCTTACCTTTTAAAGCAGAAGCAACTACTGTGGCAGGTGAACCTAAATATATAAACGCATTGGGATTACCCATTCTTCCTTTAAAATTCCTGTTAGCCGTAGAAATAACTATTTCTCCATCACTAGGAACACCTTGATGTGTTCCTACACAAGGTCCACAACCAGGGGGTAAAATTATCGCTCCTGCATCAATAAGAACTCTTATAATTCCTCTATTTAAAGCATCAAGAAAAATTCTCTTAGAAGCAGGGGCTACTAAAAATTTAACATCGCGGTTAACCTTTTTGCCTTTTAAAATTCTTGCTGCTACTCCTAAATCTTCAAGCCTACCATTTGTACACGTGCCTAAGAAAGCTGTCTGTATAGGAACATCCTTTATTTCCTCTATAGAAGCTCCATTATCTACGGTATGCGGTTTAGCTATATACGGAGTTAAAGATGAAACATCAAACTCAAAAACCTTCTCATAATTAGCATCTTTATCAGGATAAACAGGTTTATACTTTTTTATCCCAATTCCCTCCAAAAACCTAAATACTTTTTCATCAGGAGTAATAATTCCACACTTGGCTCCAAACTCTATAGTCATATTCGTTAAAGTTAAACGTGCATCTAAAGACATTCTCCTTACCACTTCTCCCTCAAACTCTACTGCTCTATAAGTTGCTCCGTTAGCCCCTAATTTATGAATAATATATAAAGCTATATCTTTACTGAAAACACCGTGGGGAATTTTCCCTTTAATAATTATCTTATAGGTGGAAGGCACCTTAAACCAATTCTTACCTGTAATAAGAGTAACCGCTAAGTCTGTAGATCCTACGCCTACAGCTAATGCCCCTAATGCTCCTGCTGTGGAAGAATGTGAATCAGCACCAAGAATCAAATCCCCAGGACGAACAAATCCCTCCTCTATAACCAATTGATGAGATATACCACAACCTCCATCAAAAAGATAGTTACCAAACTTATGTTTAAATTCTCGCATTCTCTTATGAATACTTGATACACCTATATTAGGTGAAGGAGCATTGTGGTCTATGAACATGGCATAACGTTTAGGAAAGGGTATCTTGATTTCTTGTTGAAACTTAGCTAATGCATCTAAAACCAAGGAGGTAGTTCCATCTTGAGAAAAACAAAAATCAACTTTACATATCCCTACACACCCACTAAATAGGGATTTTTTACTATGTGCAGAAAGAATCTTTTCAACTACCGTCATCCCCATTTATAATTATGCAAAGTTGATCCTTAATACAATATTCTCTTTTGGTAATTTCGTGAGGAGAATTTTAAATTTATACTGAAATTTAATTAGGGATTTCCCCTTTCTCTTTTGAATATCTTTCTTATTCCACTAAAGAACCGCTTCTTAAGAGGTTCTTTGGTGGTTGGTAATACTTCTCTTTTTTCTATCCTTTCTTCTTTACCTATCTTTTCTTTCTTTAATTCTTCACTCTTAATTTTTTCTTTCTTTTCCTTCTTTTTCTTCTCTATCCTTGTTAACTCTAATATAGACAACTTTGCTCCATCACCTTTTCTATAACCTAAATCAATTATTCTCGTATATCCACCACTCACATCTTTAAATCTGGGAGCTAACTCATCAAATAAACGTTTAACCAATTTGTGTTCACCAATAAATTTATAAGCGAGCCGGCGTGAAGATAAATCGTTACGTTTACCCCAAGTTATTAATCTATCTATCCATCTTCTTACCACTTTAGCTTTTGCTTCTGTAGTTTTTATCCTCTCAGAAACCAATATACTACGAACTAAACTTCTTATTAAAGCTTTCCTCTGTGCTCTTGAACGACCTAACTTGTATCTCTTCTTTCTATGTCTCATATAATCTTAATTATTAAACTTGTTGAAGTTTATTTCTATCGATGGTCATACCCAAAGATAAACCCATACTTTTTAAAAGATTAATTATTTCCTGAAGAGATTTCTTACCAAAATTTCTATAAGAGAGCATCTGTACCTCTGTCTTCTCCACTAAATCAGCAAGTATTTTTATATTAGCCTCTCGCAAACAGTTGGCACTCCTCACAGAAAGTTCTAACTCAGATACGGGTAGCTTAAGCTTCTCATATAAAGATAACTCTTCGGGAGTTAATTCCGGCATCTCCTCCTCTTCAGGCACTTCGCCTAAGAAAAAGAAAAGTTCTAAATGTTTGTTAAGTATCTTGGCTGCGTATATCAATGCTTCCTTAGGCTCTATACTCTCATTTGTCCATATCTCTAAAATTAAACGATCGTAATCTGTACGATTACCCACACGAGTATTTTCTGTTTTAAAAGCTACTTTTTTTATAGGTGTAAAGATAGAATCTATAGGAATAGTCCCCAAAGGAGCATCTTCCTTTTTATTAAATTCAGCAGGAACAAATCCCCTCCCTCTACTTACTTCCATCTCGACGTTAAAACGTGCATCTTTAGAAGTTAACGTAGCAATATGTAAATTGGGATTTACCACTTCAATACTCTCATCGGTAATAATATCTTTACCAGTAACTTCTTTTTCTCCCTCTGCTTTTATATATATTTTTTTAGGTGACTTGGAATAAGACTTTAAAACTAAATTTTTTATATTTAGAATTATTTCGGGAATATCTTCTAAAACCCCTTCGATAGTAGAAAATTCATGGGAAACACCTTCTATCATTATAGAACTAACTGCCGTACCTTCTATAGATGATAATAAAACCCTCCTTAAGGAATTCCCTAAAGTTGTCCCATATCCCTTTTCTAAGGGTTCGGCAATAAATTTACCATAACAATGTGAATAAGTCTCCTCTTCCACGACTATCCTTTTAGGCAATTGAAAATCACGCCATTTTATGCCCATATATTTACCTCCTATATTCCCATTATTAAATTACTTGGAATACAACTCCACGATTAGCTGTTCATTTATAGGTAAACCTAAATCCTCTCTTTGAGGCAACTTTATTATTTCTATTTTTAAATTACTTTTATCCACTGTTAACCATTGAGAAACACTTCTTCCTTTAGAATTAATATCTATATTCTCCTTAATCATCTTAATTACATTATCTTTAGCTCTTATTTCAAAAACTTCACCCTCATTTACTAAATACGATGGTATATCTATCCGTCTATTGCCCTTAAATATAAAACCGTGACGAACGAATTGTCTTGCTTGAGAACGAGAGAAAGCAAAAAGAGCACGGTAAATAACGTTATCCAAACGCCTCTCTAAAAGTTGGATTAAAACTCTACCAGTTGCTCCTTTAGAATGGGAAGCCAAAGAAAAGAATCTTCTAAATTGTCTCTCTAATAAACCATACATACTTTTAACTTTCTGTTTCTCCCTCAATTGTAAAGCATAATAAGACTGTTTTGTTTGCTGCAATTTACCATGCATACCCGGCGGATAAGGGCGCTTAGCAAATGCACATTTTTCTGTACCACAACGCAACCCTTTTAAAAATAACTTCATTCCCGACCTACGACATATTTTACACAAAGATCCTAAATTTCTTCCCATAAGTAACCTCTCTTTACACTCTTCTTTTCTTCCTTGGTCTACAACCATTATGAGGAGAAGGAGTAACATCCTTAACTTTCTTAATATTTAATCCTGCTGCCTGTAAAGACCTTATTGCTGACTCTCTCCCTGGACCAGGCCCTTTAACTAAAACTTCTACTTCGGAAATACCTATACCTTTAACTCTCTTGGCTACATCCATAGCGGCTAATTGTGCAGCATAAGGAGTTGATTTCTTAGTTCCCTTAAATCCAATTAAACCTCCCGATGACCAAGCAATGGTATTACCTATCATATCCGTAACGGTTATAATCGTATTATTAAAAGTAGAATTTATATGAACCACACCTTTATTAGAAGTAAGATGAAACTTTTTTTTCTTTTCTCTACTTTTCCTTGCCATTCCTTCCTCCTTAACCCGTTAGGACTGTTTTTTTATACCACCTACTCGTGGTCGAGGACCTTTTCTCGTCCTTGCATTACGTCTGGTATGCTGGCCTCTCACAGGCAATCCCTTCTTATGTCTTGACCCTCTATAAGAACCAATCTCTATCAATCTTCTGATGTTCTGAGCTATCTCTCTTCTCAATTCTCCCTCTATCTTATAATGCGACTGAATATAAGAAGCGATTCTAGCAATCTCATCATCGGTTAAATCTTTAGCTCTTTTCTCAGGGTCAACGCCTGTAGCTTTTAAAATATCCATAGAGTTTGATGGACCTATACCGTATATATAACGCAAGGATATTCTCGTTTTTAAATTCCTTGGTATATCAACGCCTAAAATTCTTGGCATAAATCCTCCTTAACCTTGTCTCTGCTTGTGTTTGGGATTCTTACAAATTACTCTGACTACTCTTTTACGCACAACTATCTTACACTTATCACAAATTCTTTTTATAGAAGATCTTACTTTCATATTTTATTTATACCTATAAGTAATCCTACCACGACTGAGATCATAAGTGGAAATTTCTAATTTTACTCTATCACCGGGAAGAATCTTTATAAAATGCATTCTCATCTTACCACTTACATGTGCTAACACTATGTGACCATTATCTAATTTAACTCTAAACATAGCATTCGGTAACGCCTCGGTAATCTCTCCATCTACTTCTATTAATTCTTCTTTCCCCATATTTAAAATCTAACTACCTATCATTCAAAATTATCTTGTGATTACCCACGGACCTCGGCTAGTTATAGCTACCGTATGTTCAAAATGGCAACTCAAAGAATCATCCCTTGTTTTCGCTGTCCATCCATCATCCAAAATAACCACATCACTACTACCATAAGAAATCATTGGTTCAATAGCTATAACCATACCTTCGGTAAGAAGCTCTCCTTCACCTCTTCTACCAAAATTTGGTACCTCAGGATAACAATGTAGTGCTTTACCTATTCCGTGTCCAACGAATTTTCTTATCACAGAAAAACCATTTTTCTCTACATAATTCTGTATAGCAAATCCTATATCTCCGATGCGAAAACCAACTCTTGCTCTCTTTATACCCTCCTTCAATGCTTGCCAACAAACTCTTATTAATTTCTTTGCCTCAGAAGATATTCTTCCTACAGGATAAGTATAAGCACAATCAACAAAAAGACCTTTATACTTTAAACCTAAATCTACACTAACTATATCTCCTTGTTTAATAAATTTATCTTTCTTAGGAATACCATGAATTATTTCTTCATTTATAGAAACACATATAGAAGCAGGATAGCCGTTATAACCCAAGAAGGCAGAAATGATCCCTGGATACTTCTCTAAGTAACGATTAAAAAATAATTCTATATTTTTAGTACTTTCTCCCGGCATAATAACTCTCTTTAACTGTCTTAAAATAGCTGAAGCAATTCCACCTATACTTTTCATAATGCTAATTTCTTCGTATGTCAATATATTCACCATTTTCAATAAGTTTTTTTAATCTTTCAAATACTTCATCCTTATCACCATTACTATCTACTCTAATGAGTTTACCTTGACCTTGGTAGAAATCAACTATTGGCTTAATCTCTTCAATAAAAACCTCTAATCTACGGCTAACAACCTCTGGTGTATCATCATCCCTCTGTACCAAAGGTAAATTACAAATATCACAAAACCCATCCTTTTTAGGAGGTAGATTCACAAGATGATAGAGTGCTCCACAATTATTGCATATCCTCCGAAATTGTAATCTATTCAATACCGTAGGTTTATCTACATCAAGATATACAACTGCATCCAAACTTTTACCTTTATCATTAAGAAAACTATCTAAATGTTTTGCCTGATTAATGTTACGAGGATAACCTTCTAATATAAAAGAATCTTCTATCAAATTCTTCTCTATAACAGAACCAACCACATCGTCGGGGACCAATAATCCCTTATCCATATAATCTTTAACTCTCTTCCCTAAAGTAGAATTTTTCTTCACCTCTTCTCTTAAAATATCTCCTAAAGAAACCTTTTTTACTTTATAATACTCACTTAAAGAGTTTGCTTGTGTTCCTTTACCACTTCCTGGTGCACCTAATAAAACCAATCTCATCGATATCTATCTTCTTCCTCGTAAAGTTTTACCTTTAATAAACCCCTCGTAATGACGTAATAAGAGTTGACCTTCTATTTGACGCATAGTATCTAAAACTACTCCTACGATAATAAGGATAGTTGTGCCACCAAAGAAAGAAACAATCTGATAAGAAGGGACATCAAAGATCTTCATAAATAAAGATGGTAACGTCGCTATCACTGCTACGTAAAGAGCACCTACGAATACTATCCTTGTAGCAACAAAATCTATATACTCAGCGGTATTCTTACCTGGTCTTATTCCCGGAATAAAACCACCGTATTTCTTTAAATTATTAGAAATCTCAATAGGATTAAATACAATAGCTGTGTAAAAAAACATAAAAAATATAATTAACCCTATATTACCAAGGTTATACCACAAACCATCTATTTTAAATATCTTCTGAATAAAACCTAAAAAATTACTTGTCTTAGGAAGAAAATTAGCTATAGTTGAAGGGAAAAGTAAAACACTCTGAGCAAAAATTATTGCTATAACGCCGGACATATCCACCTTTATAGGTAAAAATGTACTTTGTCCACCATACATTTTTCTTCCTACTACTCGTCGAGCATACTGTATAGGTAGTTTCCTCTGAGCTTGCGTAAAACAAACTACAGCTATAATTACCAACAATCCCAGTATCAGAAGAGTAATTAATTTAATAGCGCTGATTTGCCTCTGAGAAGGATTAAAAGGAGAAAAAAGAACCCATAACTGGTATAGAGCGGCGGGTATACGAGAAATAATACCAACTGTTATAATTAAAGATATCCCATTACCTATACCTCTTTCTTGGATCTGCTCTCCTAACCACATAACAAATATCGTTCCGCAAGTAAGAGTAAAAACAGTTACCAATTCAAAAAGCAAGCCAGGATGAGGAACAACTATTACTCCTCCAAAACTTTGAGGGTTCTCTAACCATTTTGCTAACATAAGTCCTTGAAAAAGACATAATCCTAAAGTTAAATATCTTGTATATTGATTTATTCTTTCATAACCCGCTCGCCCTTCCTGACTAATTTTACTTAAAGAGGGAACAACTACAGTTAAAAGTTGCATAATAATAGAAGCAGATATATATGGCATTATACCTAAAGCAAATATACTTAAACGATGTAAAGCTCCTCCTGTAAAAATATTTATAAGCCCAAAAAAAGTCTGTCCATGAGACCTAACTAAATCTTCAAAGTATTTTGATAGTGCCTGAGTATCTATTCCTGGTGTAGGAATAAAACAACCAATCCTTTCTACAACTAAGAGAGCCAAAGTAATAAATAATTTTGTCTTTAACTCTTCAACTTTAAATATATTAGCAAACGTCTCTAACACTCTATTTTACCTCCTGACTCTTCAATTATCCTTCTTGCCGAAGTAGAAAACTTGTTTGCTTTAAAAGTAGCTTGCCAAGTTAACTTGCCCTTAATTTCACCAAGTATCTTTACCGGTTTATCTTTATCTCTTATAAGTCTAACTTCTTCCAATTCCACAGGGGTAATATAATTTTTACCCTTTAATCTTTCTTCTATATCTTTTAAATTAACAACCTGATAATCTACGTGTCTTGGTGGATTAAATCCTCTTTTAGGTATCTTTCTTAAATAGGGGACATTTCCTCCCCAGAAACCCACGTAGTATTTACGTCCTTTCCTCTGACCAGTACCCTTATGTCCACGTCCACTAGTTTTACCATGACCGCTTCCTGGCCCTCTACCCACTCGTTTACGCCTCTTATGTGCCAAACTGAAACCTATCTTACTTAAATCCATATTCTTAGTTGTCCTTATTATCCTTTATTTCTATATCTTTAGGTTTCTTTAAACTCATTAAAGCTAAAAATGTTGCTTTAACCACATTAATGGAATTGGTAGATTTACTCAAATTTTTAGTTAGTATATCCTTTATACCAGCACACTCACATATCGCTCTAATAGGAGCACAGGCAATAACGCCCGTTCCTCTTAAAGCGGGCTTAAGCAATACAGTAACCGCGCCAAATTCTCCATACACTTCATGAAGGATGGTAGTATCTTTCTTCCTTACTTCTATAAGTGAACCTTTTGCTTTCTTTATTCCTTTACGAATGGCATCTGCTACCTCGTTAGCTTTACCCAAAGCAAAACCAACTTTGCTCTCCCCATCTCCCACTACCACTAAAGCAGTAAATCCTAAATTCTTGCCTCCCTTAGTAACTTTTGTAACCCGATTTATGGTTACCACTTTTTCTATAAATGCTTTTTCCTCAGATTGTTGTGGTAAATCTTCTCTTATTATCCCATCTAATTGTTCACGCTCTTCCATTAGAATTTTACTCCTCCCTCCCTTACTCCTTCAGCTAATGCCTTTATCCTTCCATGATACTTATACCCTGCCCTATCAAAACAAACCTTTTCTATACCTAATTGCTTAGCTTTCTTAGCTATCAATAATCCCACTTCTTTAGCTGCAGCCTGATTATTAGTTTTTTTCTTACCATTATCTGATTTTCCTTCTGTATTATGAAATTCTTTACTTAATGTAGAAAACCCGGTTAGAACTTTTCCTTCACTATCATCTACCAATTGGGCATATATATGCTTTTTACTACGAAAAACCACTAAGCGCGGTCTTTCTTTACTACCTCGCATCCTTTTAGTTATCCTTCTATGTCTTCTTGCTCTTGCAATGGTCTTCATCTTACTTAGCTAATGCTTTACCTAACTTCTTTCTTACAATCTCTCCTACGTAACGTATACCTTTACCTTTATAAGGTTCGGGAGGAGAAATTCTCCTTAGTTTAGAAGCAAATTCTCCTACTTTTACTTTATCTATACCTTCTACTATTATTTGGTTAGGTTTTGGAATAGTAACCTTTAAATCTTTAGGAATATCTATCTCCACAGGATGAGAAAACCCCACCTGAATAACCAAGCTACCTCCCTTTAACTGAGCTTTGTATCCTACACCTACTATTTCCAATTCTATCTTAAACCCATCCACAACACCTTTAATCATATTGTTTAGGATAGCTCTTGTAGTTCCAAAATTGCTTTTAGAAAACTTATCGTCAGCTAAACAACTCACCACAATTTTCGAATCCTGAATTTTTACATCTATGTTATGAACTAACTTAAATGAAATTTTACCTTTAGGTCCTTCTATATTTACCACTCTATCTTTAACCTCTACTTTTACATTCTTAGGGATATCTATAGGTAATCTTCCTATTCTTGACATACTATCTCCTTACCATATATAACACAATATTTCTCCCCCTATACCCAATTTTTTTGCTTGTGTGCTAGTTAATATACCTTGAGAAGTAGAAACAATTGCTATTCCATAACCACTACGAACAATTGGCATTTCACTTTTACTCGTATAAATCCTTCTACCTGGTTTAGAAATCATTTTTATTTCATTTATTACTGGTTGTTTATTTTCATACTTAAGATAAACTTTTATCCTTTTTAACCCTCCTAAATCTATCTCCTTAAAATTATCAATATAACTTTCCTTTTTAAGAATATCCATAATCCCTAAAATAACCTTAGAGTAAGGAATTATTACCTCATCTTTATTCACTTTTGAAGCATTATTAATAATAGCTAAAGCATCGGATATTAAATATGTACGACTCATTTACCCCCTCTCTATTACCAACTTGCCTTCTTTACTCCAGGAATACAACCCAACCAAGCTAATTCACGAAAACATATCCTACACAATTCAAAATCTCGTATATATCCTCGAGCTCTACCACATAAGCGACAACGATTACGATAGCGAGTTTTAAATTTTGGTTTAACTTTCTCTTTTTTCCATTTCTCAATTTTTACTAATCTTGCCACTTTTTTCTCCTAATTTTAACTTCTTTTAAAAGGAAAACCTAATAAAGTTAAAAGTTCCTTTGCTTCCTTATCACTTTTAGCATTTGTATTAATACTTATATCCATACCCTGGGTTCTTGGTATCTTATCCAACTCTAATTCTGGAAATATGGTTTGTTCAGAAATACCAAAATTATAATTTCCTCTACCATCGAATGAATTAACTGGTAAACCTCTAAAATCCTTTATGCGAGGTATAGCGGTGGTAACTAAACGATCAAAGAACTCATACATTCTATATCCCCTCAAAGTAACACAACATCCTATAGACATACCTTTCTTTATCTTAAAATTAGAAATCGGTTTTCTTGCACGAGTAATTTTGGGTTTTTGTCCACTTATTAATGCTAATTCCTCAGCAGATTTCTCCACCAACTTACTATCAGTCACAGCTTCACCTACACCCATGTTTATCACAATTTTTTTCAAGCGAGGAACGGCTAACTTATTAGTATAACCGAATATCTCCATCATCTTAGGGACAATTTCTTCCCTATACATCTTTAATAAACGCGGGACATATTTTTCTTTCTTCTCTTCTCTATCCATAACTATAATGAATTACCACACTTCTTACATATCCTTATCTTTGACTTATCTTCTAATATTTTTATCCCCCATCTCACTCCTCTATTACAATGCGCACAAAAAAGATTAAGATTAGATATATGAATAGATGCTGGTATATCTTTTATACCTCCCGGCTCTGATTCTGAACGGCGACGAACATGTTTCTTAACCAAATTGATACCCTCAACTATAGCTCTATTTTTCGAAGTTAGAACCCTTAATACTTTACCGGTTTTACCCTTATCTTTACCAGTTAAAACGTAAACTTTATCACCTTTACGAATTCCTAAACTCATAATTTTATTAAATTTATATTACTTCTGGTGCTAAAGAAATAATCTTGCTAAATTTATCCCTCAACTCTCTTGCTACCGGTCCAAACACACGTGTCCCTCTTGGGTTGCCCTGTTTATCAATTATAACACAAGCATTCCTATCAAACTTTAACCAAACACCATCATCTCTCATTATAGGGTGTGCTGTCCTAACAATTACTGCCCTTACAACTTCACCCTTTTTAATCTGACTATCTCCGGAAACTACTTCTTTAACATTAGCTGTAATAACATCACCTATATGAGCACACTTCTTATTTTTCTTTCCGATAACCCCAATACAGGATATTCTTTTCGCACCTGTATTATCAGCTACATCTAAGATACTCCTTATATTAATCATTTTATTATTTCCAATAAACGAAAATGCTTATCTTTAGAATAAGGTCTACATTCTATAACTTTTACTCTATCGTTAACCTTTGCTAACTCCTTAGGGTCATGAACCTTAAACTTTTTATATTTTATGATGGTTTTTTTATACACAGGATGCAAGTAACTTCTTCTAACTTTCACCACAATTGTTTTATCCATTTTATCAGAAACAACTACTCCTTCTAAAACTCTCTTATTAGAAATATTTTCCTTATTCACTGTTCTTCTCCTTTGTATTCATAATTGTAAGAATACGTGCGATATCTCTTTTTATCTGTTTAAAAAGATGTGGTTTCTCTATATTACCTGTTGACTTCTGAAAATTAAGCTCCATTAGTTTCTTCCTTAAATCTTTTAATCTAATCAACAATTC
>JAMWBQ010000190.1 GCA_023819315.1 Candidatus Omnitrophota bacterium | reverse complement strand
TAATTTTGCCTCTATATAACCACCATTATCTATTGCCTTCGAGATAAAAACTACATAGCCACCAGGCACACTCCTTATATCCCCTTCATTAATTATATAACTACCCCTTCCACTAAATCTATACCTGCCCTGTAAAAAATCTTCATCACTTATATCTAATGTGGAGGCTACTAATCCCCCTACATCTAACCTTGACTCCTTACCAAATACTATCCCATTAGGATTAACTAAAAATACCTTACCATTAGCACTCAATCTACCCATTATATTAGATGGTTCACCACCTACTACCCTATTCAATGCTACACTACTACTATCCGGTTGCCTAAAATAAACTCCCTCTCTTATACCGATAGAAAAACTATGATAGTTAGCAATCATCTTGTTCGTGGAAATATCTACAATTAAATTATCTCCTTCCTTAACAAATTTGGCTTCCCCAGCAATAACTTCTTTTAATTCAGGTAGGCTATAGGAAGACTTGATAAAGAAAAAAGAGAAAAGAAAAATTATGACCACTATCCTAAGTTTACTCTTCAACATAAGTAAACAAATATACCATATTTATTAAACCTTTGTCAAGGTAAACGCTTACATTTTTTAAAAATATGAAAACTATTGAAAACATTATATTTATTCACTAAACAATATTGGGTAATTTTAAAAAAACTTATCTATTTCAAAAACTTTTACCTAAACTTAAATAGGTATGAAGATGGTCATTATCGGAAGGGGTTTTACCTAAAGGGTAAGCAAATTCAACTCGCGTATAAAAATTTTCAGGTAAATTTAAACGCACACCAAATCCCCAACCTTTTAGAGTCTGATGCTTTTTTTCACCGGCTAATACTCTATTTAAATGGGTAGTAGCCCAATCGTAAAATAACATAACTCTGGTAGCAGAGTATAAAGTTGCTTTAGAAAAGGGAACTCTTGTAGTTTGGGGTATACCATAAAGAGGAAATGACCACTCTACTGATGTAGATAAACCCTTATCTCCACTATACTCGGCAGAAGGATAACCTCTCACATTGGTTATACCTCCAATTTGGAACTGCTCTACAGAAAGAAGATTGTAGTTAGAAAACTGAAATTGATTTTTAAGTAATAGAGAGGAAGATAAAGGCAGAGAATGTAATCTATAGATATTAGTTACTAACTTGGAAAATTTTCCCCCTGCTCCCTCTCTCGTAGCATAAGGGTCCTTTGAGGAAACACCTCCTAAAATATGAGGAACCCCTAAATCACCTTCAATAGTAAAAATTGTTCTACCAAATTTATCTAAATTATCAATATCTACACCAAACTTAAATAATCTTACCTCGTCTCTTGAAGTTTTTTCTCCCGCGATATAGTTAAGAATATGTTTGTAATCAAATCCAAAATTTAAAGTTAAATCTAAGTTATACTCGTTAATTAACCGATGATTAACAAACAATCCTGCTGTTCTTGACTTACCTCTTATATCTAAATCCTCGTAATCGCCACCTAACTTATTCTTACTATAACCGTAGTATCCTCCTATATCACAGTCTCTATAAATAGGAAAAAGGTAGTTAAAATTCTTAAGTTGGTAATAATCAGCTTGTGCTCGCTGTAATTTTATGTTTACTCGGTCATCGTATCCTAAAAGATTATTGTGTTCAAGATTCACAGAGTATCTATCCTTATCTATGTATCTTGAACCAAAATTGTCGTAATCGAATCCAAAATGTAAAGGCAAATTATCCTTTACCTCTAATACTATATCAGTAATGCCCGTCTCCTTACCAGGCACCAACACTGCTTTAACAAATCTGTCAGGATGTTCATTTATTATTCTTATAGACTTCTGAAGTAAACCGTAATCAAATATCTGGCCGGATTTAATTTTTAAATTTTTTTTTAGTAAGGAAGTTTTAAAAAAGCGGTTACCCTGAATGCTTATTTCTCCTACTTTACCCTCTATAACCATTATAATAAGCAAACCATCCTTTATAGTCTGAGGTGGTAAATAGGCACGTGAGGTTAGATAACCTATCTTTCTATACTCATCGGTAATGAGATCACATATCTTCTGCATCTCCTTCAAAGATAGTTCTTTACCTTGGTAATCAGAAATTATCCCATTAATTATCTCCTGAGAAATAAGGGTTACACCTCTAACCTCTATCTTATTAATAAGTATCTTCTTTTCTTCTTCTAAAGAAACTTTTTCCTCCTCAATAACAAACTCTTCTTCCTTCTCTTTCTCTTTTATAATCCTTTCTTCTAACTCTTTCTTCTTCTCTATATCCTTCTCAATTCTTTCTAAACCACCAAGGGAAGGAGAAACTTGTGAGAATACCGCAGGGAAATATAAGGAGAGAAAAATACAAACAAAAAATAATTTTATCTTCATTTTGTGTATACTAACGTATAGCTAAATTGTACCATTTTAATATTTGTTGTCAAATATAAATTTTGTTGTTAATGCAACATAAAAATGTCATCTTTTTTGCAAAATAGAAATGTCATCTTTTTGAAAGAAATTCTTCTAAAGTAATCTCTCTTCGTTTATTGTATTCAGGTATCTTTTT
>JAMWBQ010000040.1 GCA_023819315.1 Candidatus Omnitrophota bacterium | reverse complement strand
TTTAAATTGGCTTATTCAGTTTCCGGCAGCTCTTATTACGAAGGTAAACGTTTAGGTACGGTTAATAAAAAAAGTTACGGAGTAAGCCAATGGGGAAGGCTTTCCGGAGAGACACCCTATGGAGATATGTTCGCTACGGGTAGTTTTAGTGGTTTCAAGGAAGATACCCATGTGGATACTTATACTTTAGGTTTAACTAAGGCTCATATAGGTAACTTTAAAGATTTTAATATCTCTGGTTTTGATGTTTCTAAGAGCTTTTCTGACTTCACATTACCTAGTAGTGGGGTAAGAGGTGTTATTCTGGATGGGAGAGGCTTTAATAATAAATTAAGATACGATTTTTTATGGGGTAAGGAAAGGGAGGTATTTGGTTATTTAGCCCCGGGAATTGTGGAAGAGAAAGAGACTTTCTTAGAGGGAGGAAAATTGAGTTTTTATCCTTCTAAGAGAAATCGTTACAGTATAAATTTTGTTCGAGGTTATGGTTCGGCAAGAGAAGATTATCTTAGAGATAATGTTTTTTCTTGGGAGAGCGGATTTAATTTAGATAATGTGAACATATCTTCTGAGATTGCTTCGGATGGATATAGTACAGCGGGGTTTATAAATTCAGAGTTTAGGAAAGAGGATTTAGCTTTGAGAATTAATTTTAGGAATATAGAGAAAAATTTTACTACTATCACTGGTTGGCCATCGGATAGAGGCGAGATAGGAAGTTTATTTGGTTTAAACTATAAACTTGGTGGGATAGACATATCTTCACAGTTAGATATTTACCGCGACCGTTACTTATACAATCTTGGTAAACCCCGTAGTCTAAATTACGATTGGGATACAGATATTAATTTCCCTTTAGATAAGAATTCTAATTTTAATACCTCTTTCTCATATATTAATAATCCGGGGCTTTTATCTCCCAGAAAGAGTTTTAGAGTAAGTAACCGTTACAATAGAGGTTTTAAAATTCTTGGCGATAAGAGACTGTCAATTTACGTGGGTAATAGTTATCAGGTAAATAAATTTCCTCTCTCTCCTTCTTCCGAATACAGTAGTTTTGGATTAAATAGTGGATTTAGTATGTATCCTATAAAGAATTTAGGATTATATACAAATTACGATTACTCTTGGGTTGAAGACCTCTATACAGGAAATATGTTTCATCCGGGGGTTTGGACTTTGGGTATGAATTACAATAAACAACTTTCACCACTTTTCTCTATTAGTCTAAACTCTTCTTATCGTGATGAAGAACGCACAGAAGGAGAGAGGAGTTTTCTTGCTGGTGAGGATGTTCTTACCTATGGTTTAAGTTTGAATTGCACGCCTACCAAGGATTTAGAGTTCTATATTGATAGTAGGTTAAATAATATATGGGCGGAGAATCCTCAACGAGAAGCTTATAATGACCTATATATCTCTTGGGGGATGCGTTCTTTATGGGATTTACCTTTACGATGGGGACCATCTTGTAAGATAAAAGGTATTATTTTTAAGGATACCAATGGTAATGGTAAAAAGGATGAGAATGAAGAGGGAATAGCAGGAGTCAAAGTTAATGTTGGTTCAAAGAAAGTAGTAACTAATGCTAAAGGGGAATACGTTTGTGGTGTAAAAGCAAAGAAAGTAATTGTAAGTATTGACCCTCTAACTCTTCCCAAAGGGTATGTTTTTTCTACCACATCTTATAAGGAATTAGAGGTTATCCAGGGTAAAACAATTATTGCCGATTTTGGTCTTACCACTAAATCTGGTATATATGGGGTAGTATTTTATGATATGAATGGTAATGGTATTCCTGATTTAGGAGATACGTTTATTTCTCGGGCAAAAATAATTCTTGATAATAAAAATACAACTCTTACTGATTTTGAAGGTAGTTATTTCTTTAGAAATGTGGAAGCAGGTAAGCATACAATTATTCTTGATGTTAATTCTCTACCTATAGAGTATCTACCTTCTATAAAGATTAGAAATGAGATAGAGTTGCAGGAAGGAACCACCTATATATTTCATATACCTTTAAGAAAAAAATCTTAAAATCGATATTCTTATTTTGCTACAATGGTGTGCACAATTATTGGTTTGCCGTCACGGATAATTTCTTCTGTTAGGGTATAATTTTTCATATTCTTCTTAGCTAAAGCTACATCCTCTTTTTCCTCTGTTTTCTCTTTATCCGATGGTTCTTCTTTAAGAGTAGTGTTATCCTCATCATTGAGACCGATAATCTGTGGTATAGTTACACAAACACGAAATGTTTTTGTTTGTTGAGCTTTAATTTGTAAAGGAAGAAACAGTAATATAAGGATAGTTAAAGTTAATTTTCTCATTTTAATCACCTCCTAATAAATAAAAATCCCTTCAGGCAAACCCAAGTTAATTACCAGAAGGGATTATATAATAAATAACCCTAAGGGCAAACGCACCTTAGGGTTATTGATATTTTTAGTCCTTTGGTAGCTCCTCTTTCATAGGTGCTTTTTACCCTATGATAGGTAGCTTTGCGTCCCAAGGTTACCCTTGGTTTGCCTTTTCAGTGACTAAATTTTCACTATCCAAATAAATAGATAACATATTTTTAAAAAAAATACAAGGTGAGGAAGTGAAAATTTTTATCACAAAAACAATTATGTAATTTAGTAATTATATTGATAAACATTTAAAAATTTTACTCTCAATTTTAATTTTTATAGTATAATATATAAACTTAATGAAAAATTAGTATAAATGATTTTATGGTAAAACCTGTCCTTTTAGTTGATGATGAGGAAGAAATAGTAAATTTTTTAGAGAATTTTTTACGCCGTTTTAAAATACCCAGTATAAAAACTACATCAGGAGAGGAAGCTATAGCTTTGTATAGTAAAGAAAGGATAGGTTTTATTTTTTTAGATATTCAAATGGAAGGGATAGATGGTTTAAGTGTTTTAAAGGAACTTAAGAAAACAGATCCTTCGGTTAAAGTTATTTTTATTACCGGGAGAGCAGAAAAAGAATTCTACGAGAAGGCAAAAAAGTTAGGTGCAATTGATTACATAACTAAGCCTTTAGACTTAAGAGAACTGAAAGAAAAGATAGATAAGTATATTTTGAGGTGAAGAAAGATTACAGGAAAGATTTAGAAGTAGCTGCTCGCCAGATGATTCTTGTTCGGCGGGTAGATACCCTCATACGTCTTATCTTAAGGACGATTATGAGGAATATGAAGGTTAATCATGCAGGAATATTTCTTTATGATAAAGATAAACAAGAGTATGTGGTTACAACTTCTAAGGGAGAAAAGGGTATAAAGGTTCCTGAAGGATTTGCTAAAATTAAACAAGATAATCCCCTTATAAGGTATTTTATAGAACCAACTTTTAAGAATTATGGTCAACAATTCCTTCTTTATGAAAAGCTATCTTCTTGGTTAAATTACGCAAGAAAGAAAAAATATACCTCAAAAATAGAATTTTTAAATTCTTTGCGAGAAGAACTCAACTTATATCAAGCTAAAGCGTGCATACCTGTTTTTTTTAGGAACAATTTAATCGCTGTGCTTTTTTTAGGTAAGAAAAAAGATGGGAGTAAACTATGTTCTGAAGAATTAGGGTTTCTATCGGTATTAGCTTCTGATGTAGCAATGGCTATCCAAAATGCCTGGTTATTTGAGGATGTTAATAAGCAGTTAGAGAATAATAAGAAGTTGTTTCTAAATACGGTTACCGCTTTAGCTACAGCTATAGAAGCTAAGGATAAATATACCTCAGGACATACGGAAAGAGTGGTTAATTATGCTCTTAGCATAGCTGAGCATTTTCTTCAAAATGCATCTATAGAAGAAAAAGAAGATTTTAAAGAGAAATTACGTATAGCTGCTCTCTTACACGATATAGGTAAAATTGGTGTTCCTGAAAAGGTACTTAATAAAAAAACTCCCTTAACACAAGAAGATAGAGAGTATATATTTAGACATCCTTTGGTAGGGGTGGAAATACTTGACCATGTGAGAGAATTTGAAGATGTTATCGTGGGGGTTAAATATCATCATGAACGTTACGATGGTAAGGGGTATCCTTTTAGATTAAAAGGAGACAAGATACCTATTATTGCTTCAATTATATCTGTAGCTGATGCCTTTGATGCTATGACCACAGATAGATCTTATAGGAAGGCTTTAACTATAGATAAGGCATTGGAGGAGATTAAAAAGAATAGTGGTAAACAGTTTAATCCCTACATTGTGGATATTTTTATAAAAATATTTAAAGAAAATAGATGAAACGTATTCTTATATTTCATATATCTGATTTTGGTGGACATAAGCAAGCTAGCCAAAATATAGAAGAGGCAATAAGGTATTTGGATAAAGAAGTAGAGGTTATAAATATAAATGGAATGAGTTATTTCTACCCTTTAGCTGAGAAAGTAGTAGGTTTTATATACAATTTGATTATAAAACATTTCCCCTATATATGGGCAGAGTTATACGATAGAAATAGTGTTATAAAATTATTAACTCCCCTGAAAAACTTTGTCCATAGAGTGAAGTTCAGGAGGATTTATCAACTCATTATTAATTTTAAGCCCCACTCTATTGTAGCTACCCAAGCTTTTCCTTGTGGATTAGCAGGAGAAGTTAAAAGTCATTATAGTTTAGATTTTCGTTTATTTGCCATATTAACTGATTATTACCCTCATGGTTTCTGGTTACATCCTCAGATAGATACTTATATTGTAGCCTGTAAAGAAGCACAAACTAGTTTATGTTTAAGGGGGGTAAATGAGAATAAGGTAAAAATTTTTGGTATACCTATATCTTTAAAATTTCTAAATTCCTATAGTAAAAAGGAAATTGCCGAACATTTTGGTTTTTCTGTTAATTTACCAGCAGTTCTTATTATGGGGGGTGGATTTGGTTTGGGTCCTATAAGGGAGATAGTTTGGGAATTGGATAGATTGGATGTTCCTTTACAGTTAATAGTAGTTTGTGGTAGAAACAGTAGTTTATTCAACTGGTTCAAGAGAAGAGAGAAATTATTCAAAGTTCCTCTTTTCTACTATGGGTATGTAGATTTTGTAAATAAACTAATGGATTTTGCCGATATAATTATAACTAAAGCAGGAGGAATAACTATATCGGAAGCTTTATGTAAAGGTTTGGGTATTATCGTTATTAATCCTTTACCCGGGCAGGAAGAACGTAATGTAGATTATTTACAAGAGAAAAGAGCTATTATTAAAGCAGATACTGTGGAAGAGGTGCCTTTTTTAGTTAGAGGATTACTTACTCATAAGAATGAGTTGTATTCTTTAAGAGAAAGAGCAAA
Organism: Candidatus Omnitrophota bacterium; assembly: GCA_023819315.1. GTDB lineage: Bacteria > Omnitrophota > Gorgyraeia > Duberdicusellales > 4484-171 > JAMWBQ01. Next base: position 8,520 of record JAMWBQ010000040.1, on the reverse strand, counting down.
AGCGGTATCTATAAAAGATTCCTCCCTAAGAATAGCCGAGTATATTTTGAAAAAGCAATGAAGGAAAGATACTGGTTATACTGTGTTGCACAATTTCTTGCTTCTAATTTCCCTCGTTCTCTTGCCTATACTATTGCCTCTTTACTTTCTGATTTAAGATATTGTTTTGCTAAATTAGATAGAGAGATAGTTAGGTACAATTTGTTACCTATTATCAAAGATGAGAGAAAGATTAAAGTTTATACTAAGGAGATTATAAAAAATTTCAGTTACTATTTAGTTGATTTTTTTAGACTTCAAAGGATAGATGAACATTTTGTTAAAAAATTTATTAAGATAGAGGGGTTGGATTACTTAAACGAATTAGTGTTTGCTAAGAAAGGAGCAATTATCCTTACTGCACATTTGGGTAATTACGAGTTAGGGGGAGCACTAATTGCTTATTTAGGATACGATTTGGGGTTTGAGATATATGGTGTTGCTCTTCCCCATAAGGATAAAAGGATAGATGAATTTTTTAATCGTAAGAGGCATTTGTATAATCTTAAAGTTATACCTACAGGAGTGGTGGTCAAGAAATGTATTCAAATTCTTAGAGAAGGACATATGGTAGCATTTTTAGGAGATAGAGATTTTACTTCCGCTAAAGGAGAGATAGTCCATATATGTGGTAAAAAAGCGATGTTACCCAAAGGGCCAGCATATTTTTCTACAAAAACAGGAGCACCGATACTACCTGCTTTTTTTGTAAGGGAAGAAAAGTATTTTTATCGTCTTATTATTGACCATCCCATATATCCTAACTTACCAGATAGAGAGAAAACTATGGAAGAGGTGATCGTTGAGTATTCTAAGGTTTTAGAAAAATATATAACATTATATCCTGAACAATGGTATATGTTTGCTAAATACTGGCTTTAAATTAATTTTGTTGTCTGTTTTAGATAATGAGGATTTGGTTAATAATTCCTGCCTATAATGAATGTGAAAGTTTAGGTAGACTCCTTAAGGAAATTAAAAAGTATAATCTTTCTATACTCGTTGTTGACGATGGTTCAAAAGATAATACTTACTCTATAGCCATTAATTTAGCTGATAAAGTTATAAGGAACGATAGGAATAGAGGTAAGGGTGTTTCTTTGAAGCAAGCTAAACAGTTTCTTATTGAGAACGTAGATTTTGATTATATCATTACCATGGATGCGGATAATCAACACGACCCATCCGATATTTATAAGTTTATAGAAGAAGCTAAAAATGGTGAGTATTTTGTTATCGGTAATAGGATGTATAATCCCCAAGGTATGCCGTTAATTAGAGTTTGGACAAATAGATTAATGTCTTGGTTCATTTCTAAAATTGTAAGACAGAACATCCCTGATACTCAATGTGGGTTTAGATTAATAAGGAGAAAAGTATTGGAGGTAATTGATACAGAATCTAACAAATTTGAGATAGAATCAGAACTGCTTATTAAAGCAGCAAGAAAAGGATTTCCTATAAAATCTATACCTATAAAAAGTATTTATTTTAAGAATCATCGCAGTAAGATTAACCCTCTCATAGACACACTGCGGTTTATAAGATTTATTTTTAAATTAATCCATGAGTGATTTAGATTTTAAATTCTTAAGAGAACAGATGGTGGCAAGACAACTTAAGAGTAGAGGCATAAACGATGATAAGCTACTTTATGCTTTTAGTAAAATTCCCCGTGAGTTGTTTGTTCCTCAAGATAAACGAGCGTATGCTTACGATGATTCTCCTTTGCCTATCGGATTGGAACAAACCATATCCCAACCTTATATTGTAGCTGTGATGACACAAGCTTTAAAAATAAAAGAAAATGATAAAGTTTTAGAGATTGGTACAGGTAGTGGTTATCAGAGTGCTATATTGGCAGAGTTAGGTGCTAAAGTTTATAGCGTAGAGAGGTTATTAGATTTATCTAAAAGAGCAAAAGAGGTATTGGATTATTTGGGGTATAGAGTAAATTTAAAAGTTGGCGATGGAACTTTGGGCTGGTTAGAGTTTTCTCCCTACGATAAAATTATTGTAACCGCTGCCGGGGATAGAATCCCTCAACCTTTGTTTGAACAGTTAAAAATCGGGGGAAGAATGGTTATACCTTTAGGAGAAAGATTCAGCCAGAACTTGACCGTTATAGATAAGCTATCCAAAAAAGAAATGAGGAAAGAAGTTATCTGTGGTTGTATATTTGTCCCTCTTATAGGTGACTACGGCTACAAAGATAATTAATACGCTACCTTCCTTAATTAAAATTAATAAATGAATATTGTATTGAAATATTCCTATTGAATGTTATAATTAAATTATGAATAAATATTCATTAAATGAATATTTATTTAATTTTTATTTATCTTTAAAAGAGAAAGTATGGTTACTTTAGCAAGGAAGGAAAGAGATAGGTTGTTGCGTAAAAATGATATTTTGAGGGCAGCAGAGAAAGTTTTTGCTCGTAAGGGGTATCATCGAACAAAAATTCAAGATATCGCTAAAGAGTCGCAGTATGCTGTAGGAACAATTTATCTTTACTTTAGGGATAAGGAAGTTCTATACATAGAACTCATAGAGAAGAAGTTGGAGGATTTGAATAGAGAGATAAGAGAAGAGATAAAAAATAAAGAAGAAGTTGAGGAGAAGATTAAGACTTTAGTCCGTAAACAATTAGCTTATTTTGAGGAAAATCAAGATTTTTTTAGAATTTATTTCTTGGAAAGGGAATGGTTAAATTGGGGATTAAGAGATAGGATATTTAAGAAGGCTGTAGGGAAGTTTATGAAATATATAGATTATATTTCTAATTTGTTTAAACAAGCTCAAAGAGAATCTCTGATAAGAAAAGATTTAGATACAAAAAAGTTAGCTTACATATTAGCTTCTATGTTAAATGCGCTTCTCCTATCTTGGCTTAAAGAAACAAAGAAAAAGGGGAAAATAATCCATATGGCAGATTTTATTATAGATATTTTTTTTAGAGGAGTAATGGCAAGATGATTATTGTAAAAAATTTAATTTTGTTTATATTCGTTTCCTTTTTAATACCGGCATTTGCCGAAACCGTTATAAAGGATATAGATAAGGATATTTTTATCAGTAATAGTTTGCAGGGAAAAGTATTAAAACTTAGCTTAACTGATTGTATCGTATATGCTTTAAAGAATAATTCCGAGGTTCTTATAAAAAAAATTGAACCAAATTTAAGAGAGTTGGATATTAAAATAGCAAAAGGTAGATTTGATCCGGTAATTACTGGGGAGGCTTTCCTAACAGAAGTTAAAGAAAAACCAACCTCAAGCTTTTCTTATTCAGAGTTAGAAAGTAGGGAATTTGCTTTTGGTCTCAAAGGAAGGTTAATCACAGGAACAGATTACAGTTTGGAATTACGGAACAAGAGAACTAAAACAGATTTGGCTTTACAGAATATTAATCCTTACTATGAGACTACACCCACGTTTACTATAACTCAACCACTTTCTAAGAATTCGGGAATTTTAGTAAATACCGCTGATATAGTTATCGCTCGTAATAGTAAGATACAATCTTATGAATCGTTTAAAGATACAGTAATGGATATAGTTAGCAAAACGAAAGTATGTTTTTATTCTTATATGTTTCACCTCCAAAGTTATGCTATAGCTGAAAGCTCTTTAGCAAGAGCCAAAGATTTGTTAGATATAGTTAGGCAAAGATATAGTAAAGGCTTAGTTAGTGAAGTGGATTTATTGGAAATAGAAACAGTTGTGGTGGAAAGAGAGAAATTGCTTATCTCTGCAGAAGCACAACTAAAACGAGCCGAGGATGAGCTAAAACTGATTACTAATTTTATAAATGACCCTCAAAATTGGAATGCCCAGATAGAAATTGTCGAGAGCAAACTAGAGTTTAAGGAAGAGCCGGTATCTTTGCTGGAGAGTTTAAAGAGTGCCTTTGAATTTAGACCCGATTATAGGATAGCTAAGTTAAATTTGGATAATAGGAATATAAAGGTAGTTACTGCTAAGAATTCAGTTTTACCTATGGTGGATTTAGTTGCTAGCTTGAGTTTTAATGGTTTAGGTGATAGCGGTTATCAGTCTTTAGAAAAGATAGATAAAGATTACAAAAGTTACGGTTTAGGAGTAAGGGTAACTTTACCTTTAGACGATATAGATAGGGCAAGGTTAGAACAACGCGAGAAGGAATTAGAACAGGCTCTATTGAGTTTTAAAAGATTGGAACAAAAGATTATCTTAGAAGTGAGAGATAGAGTTAGGGATATAGATATTCAGAAACGGAAAGTGAAGGTAGCTAAACTTAATTGGGAGAAAGAAGATAAAAACTATTCTGCCCAGAAAGAACGTTACATCGCTGGTCTGGTTTCTACACATGATATCCTTGATTATCAGGATAGACTTTTTCAGGCAGAGTTAGATTATACTAAATCTATTATAGATTATAATATAGCTTTAATTAATTTTGATAAATCTATAGGATTAACTTTGGTTAGAAATGGAATAAAGTTAGAGGAGGAGTAATAAGATGGCCAGAACTAAAATGCTTTTGTTTTTGATGTTTTTTTCTTTCCTCTTTAGCGGTTGTCAAAATAAAGATAAGTTAAAACTAAAAGATTACCAAGAGCTTATTCCCGTAAGAGTAAAGATGGTAAGATTATCTACTATTAGAAAAGTTATTGAATACGTAGGGGATATAAAAGCAAAGGATGAAGCAATTGTTTATCCTAAAGTTAGTGGAAAGGTTTTAGAGAAATTAAAGGAGGATGGTAGTTTTGTTTCTAAAGGAGAGATTATTGCCTATATAGATAGGGATGAGGTAGGTTTTAAGTTTGAGAAGTCTCCCATAGAGAGCCCCTTGACAGGCGTGGTGGGTAGGTTCTACTTAGATAAGGGGGAGATGGTTACTCCTCAGACACCAGTAGCGTTAGTGGTGGATATGGAAAAGGTAAGAATCGTTTTAGATATTCCTGAAATTTATTTACCCTTTATTAAATTAAAACAGGTTGCTGAAATAACTGTTTCTGCATATCCTGATGAAAAGTTTAAAGGGGAGATTTATAAGATAAGTCCGGTTTTGGATTTAGAAACACGAACAGCACCCGTGGAGATAATTATACCTAATTCCGGTTATCGCTTAAAATCAGGTATGTTTGCTAAAGTAGAGTTAGTGATAGAAGAACGCAAAGGTGTTCTTGTTATACCTAAGGAGGCAATAAGAGGTAAGGGTTACAGTGAATATGTATACGTGGTAGAAAAAGACAAAGCGTATATGAGGAATGTTAAGTTAGGTATTCATTACGGTTCTGATTATGAAGTTATAGATGGGTTGAAAGAAGGTGATTTAGTAGTGATAGTTGGGCAGGAGCGCTTGTATGAGGGAGCAGTGGTAAAAGTTAATATTGATGAATAGAAGGAAATAATTTATGTTTCTTCCCGAATTTGGAGTAAAGAGACCGGTTACCAACACGATGATTTTCTTTAGTGTAATCATTTTGGCTTTATATAGTTTCACTCGTTTAGGTATAGATATGATGCCGGAGATAGAACCACCGGTAATTTCTGTAATTTCCGTATATTCAGGAGCTAGCCCGGAAGATGTTGAAGCAAAGGTAACCGAGCCATTAGAAAATCAATTAGCCACTACGCCCGGTTTAGAAAGGATTACATCTCGTTCTTTAGAGGGTTTATCCATTATCATGCTTAAATTTATCTGGGGAACGAACTTGGATGAAGCATCTAACGATATACGTGACCGTATTGAGTTAGCAAAAAGATTCCTACCTGATATACCTGATGAGATGAGTAACCCTTTTATTTTTAAGTTTAATACAGCACTTATGCCCATACTTTTTGTAGGTATAACTGCTGAGAAAAGTTATCCAGAGCTTTACGATTTAATTAATCGTAAAGTGGGGGATCCCTTAAGGCAAATACCCGGAGTAGGTACTGTTCAGTTACAAGGTGGTTTGGAAAGACAGATTAATGTGTGGATAGATAGAGATAGATTAGAAGGATACGGATTCTCTATATTGGATGTTAAGAGAGTATTAGCACAAGAAAACATAACGCAACCTGTAGGTAATATAAAGTCGGGTTTTACAGATTATTTATTACGTTTCCCCGGAGAATTTACTACTCCTGAGCAAATAAATTCAGTTATTTTAGGTAAGAGAAAAGGTAATCTCGTGTATTTGAAGGATGTGGCAAAAATAGAAGATAGTTTTAAAGAAGTTACTAATATTGTAAGGATTAATCGAAAACCAGGGTTGATGATGATTATTCAGAAACAGACAGGAACGAATACTGTAGAAGTGGCAACGCGTATAAAGAATAAGCTTAGACAATTACAGAGGATTCTTCCCCTTGATGTGAAGATATACATCCTTATGGATAGTTCTCAGGATATAGTTGATTCTTTAAATACCCTTAAATCTACAGTTAGAAGGGGGGGGATATTGGTTATTTTAATGGTCTGGTTCTTTTTAAGACGCTTACTACCAAGTTTAATTATAGCTTTTACCATACCTTTTTCTTTATTGATTGCATTTATTTATCTTTTCCTTGCTGGTAAGACAATCAATATAATAAGTTTATCTTCTTTAACCATTGCTATTGGGATGGTGGTAGATAATGCTATAGTGGTAGTGGATAATATCTATAGGCATTTAGAGAGGGGAAAGAGACCTACCGAATCAGCAATATTTGGCACTTCTGAAATTCTATTAGCCATATCAGCTTCTACCTTGACTACGATAGTGGTATTTCTACCTATGATGTTTATAAGAGGGTTGGTGGGAATAATGTTTGGTGAATTAGCTGTTATTGTTACGGTTACTCTTTTAGCCTCACTTTTTACTGCCACTACTTTTACTCCTATGCTTTGTTCTCTTTGGATGGGGAACGATAATAATAAAAAAGTTAGAAAAAGTAATAAATTTTTATTAGAACTATATAATTTATCAGAAAACTGGTTTAGATTTTGGGAGATAAATTATTCTAAGGCGTTGGGTTGGTCACTTCAGCATAAGAGATTCGTTCTTTTGGGATTCTTTATGGTTTTTGTTTTTAGTGTACCATTGATTAAATTTGTAGGTAACGAGTTTATTCCTGAAGAGGACACGGGTATTATAAGACCAACGGTTAATCTTAATGTGGGAACGCGTTTAGAGGAGACAGATAAGGTAGCTAAACTAATAGAGGATATTTTTGAGGAGGAAGTTAATGAAAGAGAATTTATTTTTTTAAGTAGTGGGCAAGCAGAAGGTATCAGAGCAGTTATGGGAGGCCAATCAGGAACACATATTATATCTAGTGGTTTGCAACTTGTTCCTAAGAGAGAAAGAAAACGTTCCGATAAGGAGATAGCAAATATTATTAGGAAGAGAATAAATCAAATAGCGGGAGTGAATAAAATAGATATATCCTTGGGTAATCCCTTAGGAAGAATGATTGCGGGAACGAGTGGCAAAAAAATTCAAGTAGAAATTATTGGTCATTCTTTTTCTGAAACAGAAGTTTTAGCACAGAACATAAAAAATATTATGGATAAAGCCCCAGGAGCAATAGAAGTTAGTATTTCCAGAGAATTGAATAGGCCGGAGTTAAGATTAGAGGTTGATAGATTGAAAGCTTCTGCTTTAGGTTTAGATATGCGTACAATATCAGAAAGTATTAAGACTTTTGTAGAAGGAGCAACTGCCACTAAGTATCGGGAGAAAGGAGATACTTACGATATATATGTGCGTTTAGAAGATAAGTTTAGGCGCAAGCCAGAAGATATAGAGAATTTATCCATAGTTTCCCCTTATACCGGTAAGCAAATTAAGTTAATTAATATCGCTAAAGTTTATGAGTTTAGTGGTCCCGTAGAAATAGAACGTAAGAATAGAGAGAGAGTGGTGAGAGTTGAGTGTAACACTTATAGACGTTCTATGGGCAAGGTTATAGAAGAGATTAAAGAAGGGATTAGTAAACTTACCATACCCTCGGATATCGTGATAAATTTTGGGGGAGAAGCAGAAGAACAAAGGTCAGCATTTCGTGATTTGACCCTTCTTTTGGTTTTGGGTATATGTTTAGTTTATATGGTGATGGCTGCACAGTTTGAATCTTTTATTGACCCTTTTATTGTTATGTTTGCTGTTCCTTTTACTTTTACAGGAGTAATTTGGGCATTTATTTTAACCAATACTACTTTAAGTGTTATATCTTTTTTAGGAATGATTATGCTTACGGGTATTGTGGTTAACAATGCAATTGTTCTAATTAGTTATATAAATATATTACGAGCAAGAGGTTTACCTTTATTAACAGCGGTAACCTTAGGAGGTAAAGACAGATTACGGCCTGTTCTTATGACCACAATTACAACTTTGGCAGGTTTAATGCCATTAGCTATTTCTCAAGGAGAAGGTTCGGAGATATGGCAACCGTTAGGTATTACCATGATAGGGGGATTAACCGTATCTACACTGATTACGTTGATATTTGTTCCCACTTTATA
>JAMWBQ010000189.1 GCA_023819315.1 Candidatus Omnitrophota bacterium | reverse complement strand
GTTCATCTATAATCTTTACTTTTTTAGGAACGATAATTTTGTGGAGGTTCATACCACAAAGTTTTTTTGGGAAAAAAATTATCCTCAATTACTCGGAAACAAAAAGGAACGGATTCCAATCTCATCCCTCTTGGGAATTCTATCGTGGGAAAATAGGAGAAACACTTACTCCTTTAAGACCATCGGGTAAAATAATTATAGATGGTAACAATTTAGATGCCATAACCCAAGGTGAATTTATACCGCAAGGCAAAAAAGTAAAGGTAATAAAAGTAGAGGGAAATAAAATAATCGTAAAAGCTGAATAAAAAAGAGGTAGTATGCCTTTATTAGTTTTAACTACTCTAATTATAATTATTTTTCTTTTCCTGTTCGTCTATCTTATCCCTGTAAGATTGTGGATATCAGCAATTGCTGCCGGGGTGCATATCGGTATATTCAGTATGATAGGTATGAGGCTAAGAAAGGTTGACCCTAACGTTATCATCAACTGTATGATTATGCTCTATAAAGCTGGTTTATCTGTTCTTCCTGACCGATTAGAAGCACATTATTTAGCAGGGGGAGATGTTATACGGGTAGTAAAAGCTCTTATCTCTGCCGATAAGGCTAACCTCAACTTAACATTTGAACGTGCCTGTGCTATTGACCTTGCAGGAAGGGATGTATTGGAAGCAGTAAAAACTTCCGTAAATCCTAAGGTGATAGATGCTCCCAAGGAGGGAGTTTTAGCCGCTGTAGCTAAAGATGGGATTGAACTAAAAGCTAAAGCACGTGTTACTGTAAGAGCAAATTTAGAAAGGCTTGTAGGAGGAGCTACGGAGGAAACTATAATTGCTCGTGTAGGAGAAGGGATAGTTACCACTATTGGTTCGGCAGAAAACTATAAACAGGTTTTGGAGAATCCTGACTCTATTTCTAAGACTGTGCTTGCTAAAGGTTTGGATGCAGGAACAGCATTTGAAATACTCTCTATAGATATCGCTGATGTGGATGTAGGTAAAAATGTAGGGGCAGAATTACAAGCTTCTCAAGCAGAAGCTGACCTTAAAGTTGCTCAAGCACGGGCTGAAACACGCCGAGCACTTGCGGTTGCTCAGGAACAAGAGATGAAAGCAAAAGCACAAGAGATGCGAGCGAAAGTTATCGAAGCGGAAGCACAAATACCCTTAGCTATTGCTCAAGCATTTAAAGAGGGGAAATTGGGTGTTCTTGACTACTATAATTTACGCAATATACAGGCTGATACTTCTATGAGAGAAAAAATAGCACAAACCCAAACAGGAAAGGAAGATTCACAAAAACAAATATAACTTTAAATTAACTTGCAAAAAATGGAAATAATCATATTTATTGTCGGGCTATTTATAATTATCTTAAATATATTAACATATATAAAAAATAAAACAGAGGAAGAGAAAATATTTAAAACAACCAATTTACCATCGGTAAAACAAAGACTCTATAAACACAAATATAAAGAACCAAAACAAACTACTACCACTAAAGAAAAATATTCCCCCTCTCAAGATAAAATTGTTGAGCCAAAAATCAATTTAGATGTACCTAAACCTGTAGAGAAAAAGATAATTGATTTATCCTACAAAGAATTAGAGCGAGGGATTATACTTACTTTAATTTTGGGGAAACCTAAAGCTTACGATTTCTTAAAAACTTATTACCCTTATAGAAAAGATAAACTCTAAAACTACTGTTTCTTATAAAGTCCTATTAACTCTGCCTCATCAAGGATGTGCCCTTGCATAGCTTTCTCTAATTCTTTTTTGGTTATACCTTCTTTTAAATTGAGTTTTCTATCTAACGCATATACCTTGAAAAAATAGCGATGCGTGCCAAATGGTGGACAAGGACCACCGTAATCTTTTTTACCAAAATCGTTAATTCCTTGTTTTCCTGGCACGCTATTTTCTTCTATTTTATTAAAAGTTGGCTCTATGTCAAAAACAACCCAATGAACCCAAGTACCCATAGGAGCATCCGGGTCATCAACTATTAAAGCTAAACTTTTGGTATCTTGAGGTATACCTTCAATAATAAGTGTAGGATTAACATCCTCTCCTTGACAGGTGAATTTCTTAGGGATAAATCCATTATGTTCAAAATCAGGACTTCTGATTTGCATAATCTTACCTCCTTCTTCTCCTAAAATGTATTTACTAATAAATAGAAGAATTAGAAATATAATAAATTTTCTCACTTTACCTCACCTCCTTTAAATCAACTTCTCGTTATCATTTGGATAATCTCTTTCAAATTAGAAACCACCATCTTATTATATCTGGATTTATCTATATCTATCAAGCTATTAGAGCCTCCTTCCACAAATACAAAATCTATCCTTGCTCTCTTTGCCGTTTCTGCATCTATCCACATATCACCCAAAAATATAGCATCCTTTTTCTTAAAATTAAACTTATTTAAAATATCATTAAGTATCTTTGGTTCAGGTTTAAGAGTATTTATCTCATCAGCACATAGAACATAATCTATATATTTTTTGAGTTTTAATCTTTCTAAGATTAAATCAGTATAATATCTTGGACGATTAGAAGCAATTGCTACAAA
>JAMWBQ010000188.1 GCA_023819315.1 Candidatus Omnitrophota bacterium | reverse complement strand
GACGCAGGGCAAGAGTTAATAGAGAGCGCAATTAGTGGAAGCGCTCAAGGTGGGATCAACAGAGATATAATTGAAATAATGAAAATTCCTATTTTCCCCTTTGAAGAGCAATCTCGCATCGCTACAATTTTATCCTATTTTGATGATTTGATAGAAAACAAGAAAAGGCAGAATGAGATTTTAGAAAAAACGGCAATGGCAATTTTTAAGAACTGGTTTGTTGACTTTGAACCTTTTAAGGATGGCGAATTTGTGGATAGCGAATTGGGAAAGATACCGAAGGGGTGGGAGGTTAAGAGAATTGCAGAGGTTAACTGCGAACTTTAAAAACTTGTCCTATAATTCTTCTGATATCAGCGAAGAACTGCAAGGTGAGAAGCTTATTAAAATTTATTTGACAACAATTTTAAAAAAAATTGTATAATTAAATTTAAAAACAGGGCAAAATAACTTATTGAAAAAAATGATTTAACAAAATATAACTATGCCTCTTATAACAAATACGGGGAATAAAAAATTAGGAGATAGGATTGGGGGTCTAATTGAAAAAAGCACAGAACTTAAGTTTCTAACTGGCTACTTTTACTTCTCAGGCATTAAGGAACTTTATGAATCTTTAAAAAGAGTGAATCAAAGTAGAAATTTACAACATGGCTTTATAAAAATTCTTGTAGGAATGGATGTAGATGAGGAAATAAATGGTCTTTATGAATATGCAAAAGACACTAAAACTTATAATCAAAAAGAAGTTAAGGAGGCCTTTTTACGCTCTTTAAGAAAAGCTTTTAACTCTGAAGAATTAGATAGAAGAGAAATCTATGAACAAGTTTGGTTTTTTGTCAAACTTCTTAATGAAGAAAAACTTATTATTAGAAAGACCAAATGCCCCAATCATTCAAAACTTTATCTTTTTAAACTTCAAGAAATAGGGGCAGAAAAATTATTTATTACTGGTAGTAGTAATTTAACTAAGGCAGGTCTTAGAGATCAAGATGAATTTAATGTGGAAGTAAAAGATTATGGCTTTGAGGAAGCTGAAAAATATTTTGATAAATTGTGGGAAGAATCAGTTGAATTTACTGCTGACGATATCCAAAAGATAATTGAAGTTTTAAAAAAAGAGACCTTTCTTAAGGAGATTAGTCCTTTTCATGCATGGGTTTATCTTTTAAAAACTTATCTTGATTTATACACACAAGCAAGCGAAAATGAAATTGATAAAGTAAGAAAATATTTTCAAGAAGCTGGATATAAACCCTATAAATACCAAATTGAGGCAGTAGTTCAATCTTTAAAGATGTGTGAAACACACAATGGAGTTTTACTTGCTGATGTAGTTGGAATGGGCAAAACAGTAATTGCCTGTGTCGTAGCTAAGATGCTTGGCAAGAGAGGTATTGTGATATGTCCACCCCATTTGATGGGTGATGAAAATAAAACCTTTGGATGGAGAAAATATCTTGAAGATTTCGGATTACCCGATTGGGAAGTCCGTTCACTTGGAAAACTTGAAGAAACTTTAGAATTTGTAAAAAAACATAAAGACATTGAGATAATTATAGTAGATGAAGCTCATAGGTTTAGAAACGAAGAAATTAAAAGATACCACTATCTACATGAAATATGCCGGGGGAAAATCGTCGTTCTCCTTACCGCTACACCTTTTAATAATCGCCCATCTGATATATTCTCACTTCTAAAACTATTTACCATCCCCAAAAAGTCAACTATAGTCCTTGATGAAGATTTAGAGGCAAGATTTGATGAATATGAAAACACATTTAAAAAACTTTCCTACATAAAAAACTATTATAATTCCCAAGATTTCCAGAAAAAGAAAAGAGTTAATAGATTTTACAAAGAACTATTTGGAGATAATGAAGTAGACCTCTCAAAAGTTGAAAGAGAAGCCCGAAATCTTGCAAGAGCCATAAGAGGAATCTTAGAACCTGTGGTTATAAGAAGAAACAGGCTTGACTTAAAATACTATGATGAAAAAATTGATATTTCAGAAGTTAAAGACCCTAAGGAGTGGTTCTTCACATTAACAGAAGAACAATTAAAATTTTATGATAAAGTAATACAGACATTTTACGATATTGATGAAGGAGGTAAATTCACAGGCGCAATATACTTTCCAATGAGATATGAGAAAGACATCAAAGAGATTGAGAATGAATTAGAAAATTCCTTGAAAGAGGATAGCTTTATGTTCTACTCCCAGAGAAACCTTTATGATTTTATGCGAAGATTGCTTGTAAAGAGATTTGAAAGCAGTTTCGGTGCCTTTAGAGAAAGCGTTGAAAGATTCATAAAAATACATGTGTATGCAATTAAATTTATAGAAAAGACAGGCAAATTTATTCTTAATAGAAAATTGATGATGGAAATAGTTGATACAGATGATGAAGAAACAGTTTGGGAAAAAATAAAGGAATATGAAGAGGAACTTAAAAAAGGTGAAATTGACGAGAAATATCACAAAATATATGAGATAGATAAACTAATGTATAAAGAAGAGTTTAAAAAGGACTTACGTAACGATAAGAAAATCTTTGAAGAAATTCACAAAGAGTTTAATGATTTGGAA
>JAMWBQ010000039.1 GCA_023819315.1 Candidatus Omnitrophota bacterium | reverse complement strand
TGAGCCAGTTAGCGACCCGCTACCAAAAAGCCCTCCTCCCCCCCGGTTGTAAAGCTCGGTCAAATTCAGCCTAAGGCGGCAGCACATGCTTCGGATATCCTCCGGTTTCATATCTGAATGAATATAATTGGCAAAATAATTAGTTCCATATTTAGCTGAAGCATCAAAAATATAAGAAGAACTCCAAATGGTTTGCCCTGTGTTTATATATTTCATCCATACCCTTAATCCAAATTTTAAAGGTTCTAATTCTTTATAACAAATGATCTCCCCTTCTATCAAAGCATCTATATTGGATAGTTTATCAAAATCTTTCAAATCATCCTCTTTTAACCTATGTACTCTATACCAGTTGCGTCTCTCCAGCTCTGTAGAGAATATATCATTAACTCTGCTGATAATATCTTGGGGTAGTTTTTCCTTGGAAACGAATCCCACAAAACCAACATCGGAAACTTTTAATTTAGAAAAATTGGGAATGGTATAATAATTATCTACGTATTTAGCATAAGTACAAGCTCCTAAAAATAATAGAAAAAGTAGATATTTAAATTTAAACATAGCTAATACAATTAAATTTTAAGTTGACTTTATTCAACAAATGGTTTAAGCTAAATTTTATGAGAGTAAATAGAATTTCCACGTATCGCACTGATAAGAAAAAAGAATCTCTAAAAGTTAAACATAACTTAGAAAACTCGGATTTCAAAAAAGACTTACAGACATCTTTAAAAGAGGAACTCCGTAAAAAGTTATCCCATCTTCTAAAAGATATTGAAACACAAGGAGAAAATTTAATAAATAGACGCACATTAGAAGACCTTGAAAAATATAAAAGCTTGGTAAAAAATTTTCTAAATACGGTGGTAAAAAATATATACCTTCTAAAAGAGAAAGTAGAATTCGGACCAAAAGGTAAACAAAATGTTTTGGTGTTAGTAGAAAACATAGATAAATCCTTAGAAGAGCTTATTAAACTGGTGCTAAATAAGGAAACTAACAAGCTTAAAATTTTAGAAAAATTAGGAGAAATAAAAGGACTTCTCATTGACCTTTACTCCTAAATTCCCAATATTCTTTTGCCTTTGATCTTACATCTTCTGAGGGGTCAGTTTCAAAAATATCTTTAAAAAATTCACTTTCTTCCTTACCACTAAGGAAATCTAAACAGAATAAAGCAAATAAACGAACATCTTTATCGGGGTCTAACTTTACTGATGTCTTAATGATCGGCAAAACATCCTCTACACCCATATAAAACAAACCTAAAATTGCATTCTTCCTAATTAGGGGGTCATCAGGATTATTGAGGATCTCCTCTCTTAAAATCGGCACAGGTTTAAGACCTCTCTTTTCCATCTCCTTCAAAACAAGATAAAGATAACTTGGTTTATTTTGATCAAGTACTAACCGAAGCATATCCCTTAACCCATCAGTTGCTACTAATTTAATTTCTTCTTTGGTAATAACTTTTGGCGAGGTAAGTTCCTTTTCTATTGGAAGAGTGGTACGTGGAATGGGCAATTCACCTTCGGTAAACTTTTTTTCTCGTTCTATAATATCTTGGGGAGATAAGAGTTTTTTTCCTGACATAAACGAGGTTTCCTCTTTTACCTTAGCAATAAGCTGTTTAGCATTCTCTATAACTCTTAGCGCACGTTGATTTTTCCTCCCAATATCTAATTTAATCAGAATATAAACAACAAAAAGAATGGCACAAACTACAAGGAAGATAATCGTATATTTCTTCTTTATCGTTCCCATATTAACTTTCCCTATCTAAATAGTAAGAATCTTTAAATTTCTTACCGTATATAGAAACTATTTTGCTTAAATTTTTACGTGTATCCTTTAACTCTTCTATCTGTTTAGTAATATCTACCTTCTTAAGTCTCAGGAGAGAGTTAAACTCTCTATCTTCTTTAATTATATTCTCTAAGGTATCTTTTATTTCTTCCTTTAAGGAATTCTTTTCCTCTATATCTAAGCTCTCCTCTGCATCTAAAATCTTTTTAAGAAGTAAATCTTTCTCTTTGGTTAACTTCTCCAAATTATAGAAATCTTCTTCTTTTAAAGCCTTTTTCTGTAACAGGATTATATTCTTTAGCTGATTATAGGTTTCTATTAATAGATGCAAAGCTTATTCCTTCTCTTAATTATATTATCGGCAAAAAAGATTATTTATTGAATTTAAATTTCTCAACTATATATTTACTAACTCTTCCCTCATTCTATTCTTCCACTTATCGTAAGCGTAATCTAAGATTTCACTTTTGCTTGCTTTATCTATCTCCTTTATTTTTACGCCTATCTCCCACTTGTTATCTTTTTGCCTCTTCCAAATTATCTCACCATAAACATCAATAAATCCTCTCTGTGGGGGCAATTCCATTCTTGCTTCTAAAAAATTTTGTGGCATAAAATCAGGTTCATCTACAACCAAACTAAATCCATCTCGAGAGAAATTTCTTGTTTGGCCAACGATGAATACTTCCTCTGATTTCTTAACCTCTACCCTTAGAGGGACATCAAACCTTAAAAACCTTCTTCTCTCCCCAAACATTAACCACCTCCTTTTTCTTTTATTATACAACTCATCACTATAAAAAGTAAAGAACTTTTAATCATTTTTCCTAAGAAAACCTACAACCTCTAAATGGGGAGTATGAGGGAAGAAATCAAAAGGTTCAATAAATAGTAAGGTGTATGGAGAAGAAAAATATTTCAAATCTGAAAAAAATGTCTTAGGATTACAGGAAGAATAAAAAATAAAATCCGCATTTAAAAATAAAATTTTCTCTCTTATTTTTTGAGATAATCCGCAACGAGGAGGATTAATTACAATCATATCTATCTTCTCTTTTAAATTGCCTGCCTTTAAAAATTTAGTTACGTCACTGTGGATAAAAGAGATATTTTTTATACCGTTAATATTTGCATTGATAAACGCATTTTCTATTGCTGAAGAATTAACCTCTACTCCCCAAATAAATTTTGCTTTTTCTGCTAAAAATATACCTATCGTGCCACATCCACAGTATAAATCTAATATTTTAAAATCTGCAGTGAGGGAAAAACTATCCCTTACTTTCTTACAGAGCTCAACCATACCAAAAGGATTTATCTGAAAAAAAGAATCAATATAAATCCTGAAATCAAACTTATCCATCTTCTCTGTAATAAAAGGTAACCCATAGAGTAATCTCTTCTCCTGAAAAATTACAGCATCTCCCCAGCTATCGTTCAATATCCAGTAGATTGAGTTTATCTTTTTACTCAAATCTAAAGATAACATAGAGTTAACAAATTCTTCTCTTGGTAATTCTGTTTTAGTGGTAGTAACTATACCTATCATTAACTGAGAAGTAAATTTAGTTTCCCTCACTAATAAATGTCTTAGAAAACCTTTATGGGTAAAGGTATTGTAGGGTAAATAACCATAATTTCTACAAAAATCCGAAACTCTCTTTACAATCTTACTTGTATCTTGAGAAAAAATTAGACACTCCTCTAAATTGAAAACCTTCCTCTTATTATCTTTACAATGCAAACCACAAATTAAACTACCATCAGAAAAAAAAGTAAACTCCATCTTATTCCTATAAAACCATTGAGGGAAATAATTTATAGGATTAACTTTAGTCTTTATATCGTAACGCTCAATAAGTTCTATAATTTTATTCTCTTTTAAAGCGAGTTGCTCAGGATAAGGAATATCTTGGAACTTACATCCTCCACATATACCAAAATGTTTACATATCATAACAACAACTTACTAAGTTTATATCTTTTACCTTTACTAATTTTTCTATATGGCTTACCCAAAGCAATTACACCACACAGTTCTAAATTATCCTTTAATCCTAAAAATTTATTCACTTCCTCTCTTCTATTCAAAATCTCTCCTAACCAACAACCACCCCAACCCTGCCAATGAATATAAAGAAGCATATTCTCTATACAAGCACCAATTGCCATTAAATCCTTTTGGTAATGATAGGAACTATTTTTATCCAAAAATACTAAAATAACCTTATCGGCACTCTTTACAATCGAAGAGTATTTAGTAAAATTTGCTAAATCGTCTTTCTCTTTACCTCCCAGAATTTTAAATCTCCATGGTTGATTGTTTAATCCTGAGGGAGCCCAACGACCGGCCTCTAAAATACCATCTAATAAATTTTTTGGTATCTTCTCTTTTTTAAACCGACGAATACTCCTACGCGTTCTTACCAGGTGTAAAAAATCTTTAAACTCCCTCATAACCTAATTCTCTCAAGATACGAGGTTTATCCTGCCAGTTAGGTAGAACTTTTACCCATAATTCTAAATAAACCTTTTTATTCAAAATTTTCTCTATCTCTAACCTACTACTCTTACCTATCTTAGCCAACATCTCCCCTCCTTTACCAATAACAATGCGTTTTTGAGATTTTCGGTTAACATAGATAACTGTACTAATATAAAATACATTACCTTTATCCTCTATA
Organism: Candidatus Omnitrophota bacterium; assembly: GCA_023819315.1. GTDB lineage: Bacteria > Omnitrophota > Gorgyraeia > Duberdicusellales > 4484-171 > JAMWBQ01. Next base: position 9,481 of record JAMWBQ010000039.1, on the reverse strand, counting down.
TCCATAACTTCCACGGCCGTGGAATGAGGTATCTCCTCTTTCAGATTTAAAAATATCTTTTCTCTAATAATATCTGCTAGTCTAAACTTTAAAGGGAAATCGGTAATAACGTCCTTATCATAAAATGGTGGACTGAAAGGTAGTTGTTCACTTATTGCCTCTTTAAGTTTATCTAAATTCTTACCTAACTTTGCCGAAACAGGAATATAGTAAACTATGGGGTTATTTATATTATTTTCTTTGATTTTCTTCTGCCACAAATCAATATATTCGTTGATAAACTTTCTCTTTACATCTATCTTATTTAGAACCATTATAACTTTGGAAGGACCCTTACGCACAAGAAAGTCCATAATTTTTGTTTCTTCTAATCCAGGTGGCCTACTCATATCAACGACGTAAAGAACAAGCTCTACATCCACTAAAGATTTCTTTGCTATATCATTAAGATACTCTGTAAGACTATCTTTAAAAGCGTGCATCCCTGGACTATCTACAAAAACAACCTGAGTATTATTCCAGTTTAAAATCCCTTTAATTAGATAACGCGTGGTTTGAGGCACATCGGAAACTATACTAATCTTATTACAAACTAAAGCATTCATAAGCGTAGATTTCCCTACATTTGGTCTACCTATGATTGCTACAAACCCACATTTAAAATTACTCTTTTCTTCTTTCATAAATGATACTTGGTAATTTGAGAATCTAAATTAATCAAAAAATTTTTTAAAACCATATAACCTCTATAAAGGTTATCTATTTTTACATACTCATCCTTAATATGAGCACAACCCCTACTACCAAAACCAAAAGCAAAAGTATCTATGCCGTTATCTCTTAAAAAATTGATTACTGTTGCTCCAAAACTGGGAACTAATTTTGGCTTTATATTATACGATTTCAAAGTTTGCTTAAGAATACTTATCAATAAACTATTCCTATCTATCTCTATTGGTTCCTGATGAGCTAAAATATTAATTTTATACTTATCCGTATATTTTTTTAAAATTTTTTCTATTTTATTAATTATAGTTTCTTTATCTATAGATGGGATATAACGAATATCTATCTCAAAGAAAGCGTAACCAGCAACTATATTCACCTTTTCTCCTCCCCAAAATCTACCTATATTTATTGTAGGTTGTTTAAGTAAGGGATGAATATTTTCAGTAAATTTTTCTTTCAGTAAATCTCTCAAAATGTATATAGATTTCTCTATAGCATTAATCCCTCTATGAGGAGTTGCTCCATGAGCCTCTTTGCCAAAAACTTCTATTTTTAAATGGAGGAGCCCTTTCTGAGCAACGATTATATCAAAATCATCACTATCTAAAACTATACCATAATCTATCTTCTTTAAATATTTCAAAAGAGGTTTTATCCCCCACCTACTACCTGTTTCCTCATCAGCGGTAAAAGCAAAAATTAAATCTAAATTGTTAAAATTAATTTTCTCTTCCTTAAACTTCTTTATTAAATACATAACCACACCCACATTGCCTTTGCAATCAGTAGCTCCCCTGCCATATATTTTCCCTCTAAATACTTTACCCTTAAAGGGCGGGAAAAGCCATTTACCACTGGCAGGAACAGTATCTAAATGTGGTGTTAATATAATTCTTTTTTTACCTCTATGAGAAGGTAAACTACATACCAAATTATATCTGTTTTTCTCAAATTCAAATATTTTACTATCTACTCCTATATCTTTTAGAAAATACTTTATGAATAGAGCTATTTCTTTTTCTCTTCCCGGGGGGTTCTGAGAATCTATCTGAATTAATTTTTTAACAATCCCTACCAACTCTCTATACATAACTATTCTTATTTTTCTTCCTTATTGTATAGCCGTTCTAAACACACATCCAAAAACTCTCCTCTTAAAGGATTATATCCTCTATAGGTAATTAAAAAATACGCTGTAGCTGATAATGAACCTACCATATTAGCCTTGGGGGTGCGCCAACCATGCCCTGTATCAGCAAAAGGTAAACTGGCGTAAGGTAAAACTGGGTTTGATTTACCAGCAGGAGAAGGTGAAGGTATAATCATCTTCTGCAACTCATTAGAATAAAAGATAACTTTATTTAGATAATCCTCGTACTTAAGCATGTCCTTATCTTTATAGTAAGAAGCCATAATCTGGAAAGCCAGAATCATCTGTGCTGTCCACTCGCAAGAGATAACACCTCCCCGAGGTAAATTTCTAAACTTAGCAAAATCAAATCCTCTTACCCTTAGCAGTTGTCCTTGACGAGAAAATGTTGTCTCCACCTCACAGTTGTTGATAGCAAATTTAACTATCTCATCAGGGTCCATATCCAAACGCAATAGATCCTCTGGACCAAAAGTAGTTATTGACCAAGCATAGGTATCGGTAGCAACAGTAGCATCTCCTTTACCTCTCAATACAGGAACATCTCTATGAGTATAGACGTATCTGGTTATCCAATCACTTATCTTATTACTCAATTGGTAATAATGTTTTTTACCTGTCAACAAACCTAATAATCTAAAAAAAGCAAAAGAATCTAAATTGTGCTCTGTGGAATACCAGTAAATATCTGGTCCACCTCTAATACCTCCTTCCTCATCCATCATTTTCTCCAAAAAATCTGCCACACGTTCAGCAAGGAAAAGATAGGAAGTATCGTTTGTTTTAAAAATATAATTTAAACTAGCGATACCTAACCAAGCATTTACTCCTGAATGAATAATGTATTCATTAACTTTGCCGTTAGTATAATAAGCATTATAAATTGGACGATTATTATTTAACTCATTAAGATAAAAATCTAAAATCTTCTTTGCCCTCTGATAGTCATCAAAAATAAGAAAAGTTATCACTGCTAAAGCTTGGTCATAAGTAAAAGCTAATCTCTCTAATTCCTTATCCCCTTCGTAACTCAATACCAATCCACTTCTCTTATCCTGCCTATTTCTTATCCAATCGCACATACCTTCTACTACCTTCTTACTTTCCCAGTAAGTTATCTTCTCCTGCATCTTTAATCTATCCAAAATAGTATTACTAATTCTACCGCTCTCATTTATCCGTCTTTTTAAAAAATCATTCTCTCTTTTAAGGGTGGAGATATAGTTCTTTAAGCGAGCAATTTTTTTCTCCATCTTATTTACGATATCTTGATTATCTTTTGTTCTTTCTAAAAAGTTATATTTTATCTGCCAATCATACAATTCTTTTTCTAACTCTTCTACACGGTGTTCTCTTTCTTTTTGTTCTTCAATTAACATAGAAGTATTCTCTCTTTCTCTCCTCAACGTATCTTTTAAATTATTTAATTCTATCAAAATATTATTGTAATCTCTAATTATTTGTTTGTTCTTCAAAGAAACTTGAGTATTCTTCCAAAAAGAAAATCCTGTAGTTAATCCTAAAGATAAAAGTATAGCTGTAACCAGATAAGGAGTAAACTTCTTAAATACACCATAGGTAAATAAGATAGCTTTCTTCTTGTCTTCTATAAGTTCAAACTCTAAACCACATCTATACTGATAATAATTGGTATATCTTATAGCTTCTTTCCACACTATTCTACATATGGCAAATATTGGGGCTTTACCTAAAAATATATTTATATTTACTCCCAATTTACTACCTATAACTAACCTATCAGCAAATCCCCACCAAAGGTCATTAACAATGAGGCATATACCTCCCTTGCCGATATTGTTAGTAAACCCTTGAAGGTAAGGAGATAGTCTTTTGTTAGATTCACCAATAAAATAAAACTCCACGGGTAAAACCGTGGATATCCTTATATATCTTCTCTGCTCTCCCATCTTATTAACCATAGAATTAATTGAGAGCTAATCTAAAAACAAACTATTCTACTTTTAACTTCTGATTATCGGCTTTATCCAAATAAAGGTTTGCGTGAACCTTTTTGAAGAACTCTTTAAATCGGGGGTCTTTTCTAAGATTACTTAAGTCGGGGTCATCTAAAATATAAGCCAAATCGTCGTACCCTAAAAGGATTGCTCTCTTTAATGTTTTAAGGCTATTGTCTATATCGCCTACTAAAGAAAAACTACAAGCGAGATTATAGTGCACAATTGGGTCATCGGGCTTTAATTTTGCTAAGCGCATATCTACAGCTAACCCCTCTTCATAAAAACCATAACGTGTATACACATCGCCTAAACAGGTAAGAGCTTGAATAAAATTTGGTTTTTCCTCAATTAGTTTCTCATAAAACTTTATCTCAAAATTCTTCCTTTTCTTCTTCTCCATATCTATTTTGACTTCTCTAATATAACCTCTGAGCGCAAAAAATATATAACCCTCTCTAACTCTCTTTTAAACTCCTGATAATCCTGGGGATAAACAAAACGACTATTTACTTCAAATTTTTGATTAACAACTAATTCTTTATCACTCCCGGTATATATAGTTTCAAACCCAAACCACCTATTATCAACATTTACATTATTTGGTAAATACTTAATTGTTAAATTGGGAGGGAGTTCTATTTTTATCGTTGCTTTTTTGGTATAAATCGTAGCAAAATCTATAGAAAAATCTCTTTTCTCTTTACCTACTAAATTGGGGTCTATATGAATTTCATCTATAACAGGTATTATTCTTAACTCACCCGCGGGATTTAAAAATTTTTCTGTAAAGAATTGATAATTAAGAATAGGTGATTTTTCAAAATCATCAACGTTTAATATTTTGTAATTAACTAAACGCGAAAAAGAAGAAATCTCTACCATCCTCTTCTGTATATCCTCCAAAATACGTGAAGGGTGAGTGTATTTTAAATAAGCACGATGAATGGCAGAAAATACACCATTGGTAGTAACTGTCCGGCTAACGTTAGCATTCTCTTCTTCATCTATGGATATATACATCTCGTAAATAAACTCGTTATCTTTACTTTGAGGTGTCCTTATGATCTGCCAGGACTCATCTTCAAAAACTAAAACATCTCTATCTTGGTCAGAAAATGGCAACTTAGAAAAAGAAACTGTCTCAGCAGTAGGATCCATAAAAATTAGTTTATCATTTATATCAACACACGCAATAGCATGATTAAAATTTACTGAGGGAAAATTCAAATCTATTGGGTAAGTATCCTCAGTAGGTATAAGCACAGGATAAGCTTTTAAACCTGCTGTCCTTAACATTGCCACAAGCAAAATTGCCTGGTCTTTACAATCCCCATAGCGATTTAAAAATACCTCCCAAGCATAATGTGGCTCATGTCCACTTTCTCCATACTCTACAGCCACATAACGTATCTCTTTAGCACAGAACTCGTATATTCTTTTTGCTTTATCGTATTCGTTATCCAAATCTTTAACAAGATTATTAACAAATTCAATAGCATTTTTATCCAGAGAAAATTTATCTTTGCACAATAACCACCACCATTGATAAATCTCATCCCAAGAATTAAAACTAGAAATCAAAATAGCAGGATTAACATAAGATAGATTAGGCATATTGTTTTCGGGAATAATGGGAGTTATCTTATTAAAATCCCAGCTATAAATTTTCTTATCTTTATCTATTTTTACACAAGGATTCAAATTATATTCCTTAGCATAATCCTCATTAAAGAATTTAATTCTTATATCTCTATCCTTAGGTAAAACGATTTTAAACTTAGCGTTAAATATAGGGTAATTTTCTCTTAACTTGTAGATAAAGGAAAAATCATCTTTGTTAATCAATTTAGAGGAGTATATTTTAAGTTTATATTCAATAAAAGAACCAACTTCCACTGAAGGCATAGAAATAATGAATGCTCGTGCATTACTGTAAAGAGGAAAATTTAAATACTTACTTACATCACGCATACTCTCTTTACCAGCATAAATTACCCTCCCATCAGGAGTAACTGTGCGAGCAAACTCTAACTCTACTCTCTCGTAAGTAGAATCGTAACCTATCTCTACCTCAGCTAAATCTTTACCTCTTTCTTTTAAAACTTGTTCTACGATATGTAAAGTAGAAACTGATGTGTTTTGCTCGGTAATTTCTATCTCCTCATCAACAAAATAAATTATTCCTGCCTCATCACTCATTTGACTTAGAAAATCTTGAGCCTGGGAAGAAATTTCCTGAATATACTGAGGAATACTATCTTCTATACCTGCTTTAATAAGTTTTATTCTTTCTGTAGCTTTTTCTTTCAAATCCCCTTTAATTTGGCTATAAATCTTTATTGCTTGGGGAAAAAGATTCTTGTTCTCTAAAACCTCACCGTAAAGATATAAACCTTCTTCATCAGCTAATTTATCCTTTATTTGGTCAAAAACCACAAGAGCCCTATCGTAATCCTTCAATTTAGTTAACGCCTTAGCCAAAATATCCTTGGCATTAAAACTATCAACCTTATCAACGATATCAATAACTCGTTGATAATCTCTAAATTTATAGTAAAAACGAGCTAATTCTATCCTTAAATTTATATCGTTAGGGTTATTTTTAAGTAAATTAAGATAACGTTGCTCAACCCTCGTATAGTGAACTTCTAAATCTTTAATGTCTTGAGAACATCCTAACAAGAGGAGTAATACAACTATAAAAATAAATCCTTTTACCTTTATAAAATCATGCGATAATCTTAAGCACATCGCTAATGCTCTCTCCTTTATTAATCCCTAACTTCTTAGCTTCTCTACTTATAGCATACACCTTTGTGTTTAAAACATCCTCTATCCTCGTTACCCCTACTACTTTTATAGCTACATCTTTAAATTTATTGGCAATATTCAAATTAAGGTATCCACACATTATATATCCTTTACTACCTTTAATAACGATTAAATTCTTTTTCCCCAAAGAAAATTCTAATGCCTCTAACTCCTTATCTTTTAATTTTATCTTCTCAATCCTCACAGTCTAATTTAATTAATTTTCTCTATAAACCTTCCTAAGCGAATACTTGCTTCTTTCAAATTATCCAAAGAATTAGCATAGGATATCCTTATGTAATCATCATAAATCTTACCAAAAGCTCTACCGGGAACCACTGCCACTTTTTCTTCCATAAGTAATCTTTTGGCAAAATCCAAAGAATTAAGTTTAAACTTCCTTATAGAAGAAAAACAATAAAATGCGCCTTCTGGTAGATGGGTAGACAAACCCAAACTATTTAACTCCTTTACTATAAAGTCTCGGCGTTTCTGATACTCACTACGCATTAAAGATACCTCTTTCTGTGCTTTAAGTGCCTCACGACCAGCCAACTGAGAAATAATCGGTGCACATAACATACTAAAAGAGTGTATCTTAGTCATTGCGGAAATAATTTTTTCCTCTCCACACGCAAAACCCAATCTAAATCCTGTCATGGCATAACCTTTAGAGAAACCATTAAGAAGAACTGTTCTTTTTTTTGCTCTTTTTAAAGAAGGAAAAGGAATATGTTTACCTGAATAGGTGAGTTCATCATAGACCTCATCACTTATAATCAAAATATCCTCTTTTTCTAATATCTCCCATATATCTTCCAACTCCTCCTTCGTGTAAGTTACCCCTGTAGGATTAGAAGGATAATTTAGAATTATTGCCTTAGGCTTTATCTTCATTGCTCTTTTTAATTTATCTAAATTTATTTTAAAACCATCTTTTTCTTCTGTCTCTATATATATAACTTCCCCTAAATTCAACTCTACCAAAGCAGGATAAGCTACATAATAAGGGCTTATCACCACTACTTTATCTTTGGGGTCCAATATAGCACGCAAGGATAAATCTAAACCTTCACTCACTCCTACGGTAACAACAATTTCTCTATCGGGATGGTAACTTAAAGAATACTTCCTTTCCAGATGTACACTAATTTCCTCTCTTAAAATCTGTAAACCCTTATTAGAAGTATAGGAAGTATAACCTTCTTCTAAAGCAGTTATCGCCTTTTCTCTTATACGCCACGGGGTAATGAAATCCGGCTCACCTACACCCAAAGAGATTACCTCAGGCATACCAAGAACCAAATCAAAAAATTCTCTTATCCCCGAAGGGGGAATCTTTTCTACTCTCTCTGACACCATATCTAACAACCCTCAATAAGTAATAGCTAAACGTTTATTCTTCTCATCCTTAACCAAAACAACCCCATCCTCTTTATATTTTTTTAACATAAAATGGGTAACTGTTCCTTTAACACTACTTAAAGGAGCCAATTTTTCTGCTACAAAACTAGCCACGGTATGAATATCTTTACCTTCTACTACCAAGAGCAAATCATAAGTTCCTGATAACAAATAGCAACTCTTTACTTCAGGGAAACGGTAAATTCTTTCTGCCACCTGATCAAAACCTACATCTTTTTGAGGCGTAACGTTAACCTCAATAAGGGCAACTACCCCTCTTTCTTCTTTTAGACGTTCCTTATTTATCAAAGTCTTATACTTTACAATAATGCCCTTCTTCTCATACTGTTTGACTATCCTCTCTACTTCCTCTACTTTTTTATTAGTTAACTTAGCTAAATCATCAAAAGAAATTCGTGCATTATCCTCTAATATTTCTAAAATCTCTTCCATTGTGCCTCCTCTTATTTTTTAAAAAATATCCATTAAAAAATTATAAACAAAATCTTTTTCCCCCAATAGTTAAACAATTATTTTATCAAATCATTTTATAAATTCATAGTAAAATTAAATACTATTTACTATTTAGGCCATCCTACAGGAATAATATATAGAGGTTTACAATCCTTAGGTAAATTTAATAACTTTATAACCTTCTCATCATCAAATGCTCCTATAGGAACAGAACCTAACCCTAAAGCTACAACCTCAAGATGAATATTCTGGGCAACATGGCCAACCTCAATATGAACATAGCGTATACCACGTTGCCCATACTTGGATGTAACTCGTTCGTATACTGCGCAGATAACTATACTTAAAGGGGCTTGAATTATAGAATCCTGAGATAAAGCTGATTCATACAACTTATACCTTAAATCTTTATCACTTATAACCTCTAAAGTATGTTCTTGACAAAGGTAATGAAATAAACCATCCTTACTTACCACGTAAAGCTCTATAGGATACAGTGCGCCTGCGGAAGGAGCTGTTCTAAATTCGTATCCCCAATGCTTTAAAGTTACACCTTGACCTGCCCAAAGAATTTGACTAAGTTGTTCTATGGTGATGTCTTTCTCTATAAATTCTCTTTGCGAACGACGTTTAAAAATCACTTCTTCTAAAGAAATCTTACCAATAGTATCTGGTTTAGGTAAAATTATTCTTTTACACTCAGCCATAATTACACCTTGAAAGATTATTATAATATTTATCCCTAATATAAAAAATAACTTCTTATATATCATAACATATTAACGCAAAAATGCAAAATCACAATCTAAAAATCAAGACCTGTTAATGCAACATAAAAATGTCATCTTTTTTGCAAAATAGAAATGTCATCTTTTTGAAAGAAATTCTTCTAAAGTAATCTTTCTTCGTTTATTGTATTCAGGTATCTTTTTAT
>JAMWBQ010000187.1 GCA_023819315.1 Candidatus Omnitrophota bacterium | reverse complement strand
TGAATTATCAAAGGGCAAAAAAACTTCACAATATTGAAAAGAACTATGAGGAAGCATTGAAGTATTACTTAATTGCATTAGAGAATAACGAAAAGAAAGAGAGTTGTATTAAAGATATTGCTATGCTTTATGTTTCTATGGACAAAGTAGCAGAAGCCATTGAATTTATGAATAAGTATGAGAAAGAATTACCAAAGAATCTATCTACATACTACTACTTGGAAAACTTTTATGGCTCAGTTAGAGACTTTAATAAGGTTTTAGAGTACACCGATTTGCTACTTGAACAAAAAGCGATCATAAATGATAAACGAAAATATTCAATGTATCTGGCAAAAAAAGGGTTTGCCTTGATTAAATTAAGCAAATCGGACGAAGCAAGAGAAATTTTAGAGGAGGCAATAAGTATTCACCCTGAGAATACCTATGCAAATCGTTTGTTGCAAGCTTTAGATGAACCAGACAATGAAGAATTAAACCAGTTTATAGCAGATGCAGAGTTTGACTCTTTCGGTGGAGGGTTTAGTAAGTTTATAAGAGATACTCTTGAAAATTATGATGAATATTATGGTGTTCCTGCAAAAGTGATTGATAGCGGAGATTTTTCAAAAGAAACTTTAAATGTAATTAGAAGGTTAATTGATACTGCAGGTAAAGCAAGACCACGAGAAAGGGCAAATTATTTGCTAACAGAAGCAAAACTAATGACAACCTTAGAACCTGAAAAAGAAAGTAATCTTCGTTCTGTTTTAGCCAGATATTGCAATGCTATGGCTTTAAATCATATAACTGAAAATTCGTCAATGGATGTAATAAGATATTATTATTTAGAAGCTTTTAGTTTGGAAGAGAAGTGGGAAAGTGTTGAGAGGCAAGTAGAAGTATATCTTTTGAGTTACAAGACATCTTATACCGAGTTATTAAATTTAGGAAGCCGAGACCCCAAGATAGATGAATCGTTGTTATTGACTTTAAGCTCAGATGTAAAAGATTATATTTGGGAAGGCATCCTTTCAATGTTTCTATGGAACAGAAGCATTTCTGCACAAATAACAAGTAAACTTTTTGATAATATATCTTTAAAAGATAAGTCCATAATTTTCTTATCGTCTCTTGGTCTCAAATCAAATGTAAATATTTCATCAGATGATTATACAAATCTATGGAATCAAGCACGGGAAAAAAGACAAAGAGATTATTTGCGATGGTTTGCTTCATTAAAAGCAATTTCTAACAGTGATAATTTAGAAACACTAACAAATATTTTACTTGATTCAATAAATGAAATCAGGAAAAGTTGGCTTACTCAATTAGATACTTCACGTCTAAATATCATAGCAACAGATATTTATGATGTATTAGCAACCTACCTACGTCAGTCAGGATACAGAGATAAAGAACGTAGTTATAATTTTGCAAAAGCCCAGATTAACCAACTAATCACTGAAATTAAAGAAAAACCGACTAAGTTTTCTTATGAAGGCTTTATCCCCTTACTTGAAAAGATTGAACTTCTTTTGGATAAATCATTTAAAGCAGTAGAAGAGGCTAGCACGCCTAAAGTTGAAATTTCTATTTTAGGAGAAGCCAATGTTCTTGGCAACGATAATGTTGTGCCTTTCCAGTTGAAAGTAGAATCTTCTAAAAACTCATCGCCTATCCGCAACATCAAAATCATTGTTCAGAATACCGATGATATTACGTTTATAGAAAAGTCAAATGAATATTTTGATTCCATTGACGGAGGAGAAAGCCACATTTTTAATTTGTCTGTTAAAGTATCAAATAAAATTGCAGATGAAAAAGCGACATCAATCAATATTACTTGTTTTTACAATAATCGCACCGAAGATGAGCCTGTTAAATTAGAAAAGCAACTTTCATTACGTCTTTATTCCGAGAATGAATTTGAGACAATACCCAATCCATACGAGAAATTAGCAAATGGTGGACCTGTTACCGATAGAAGTATGTTTTATGGCAGAAACGAATTTATTGACAGAATTACAGAAGCAATCATATCAGCCGATTCTAAACAAGTGGTTATTTACGGACAAAAACGGTCAGGTAAGTCTTCAGTATTGTATCATCTGAAAAAGAGTTTGGAGGAAACTCAAAAGACATTTTGTATTTCTTTTAGCATAGGCGAAATTTTTGAAAATATTTCATCAGCAACTTTTTTCCATAAAATACTTTTTACAATAGAGGAAGAATTAGAAAATCTATCTTTTGATGGTATTGCAGTGCCAGACTTTAAATGCCCACCATATAAAGAACTTAAAGATGCCCCTAATTCGGCAGATGTATTCAGGAAATATATTCGGAATTTTAAGCGGGCTTGCCAGAATACGCCAAATTGGAAAGATAAAAAATTAGTAGTAATGATAGATGAGTTCACCTATTTGTACACCGCTATAAAGGAAGGCAAAGTTTCTGATGCTATAATGAAACAATGGAAAGCAATTACTCAAAATGAAGATGCAACCTTTTCTTCTGTTTTGGTTGGACAAGATGTTTTTCCTTTGTTTAAAAGTGAGTTTCCTAATGAGTTTGGAGTAACGCAAGATGAAAGGCTAACTTATCTCTCAAAAAGAGATGCC
>JAMWBQ010000038.1 GCA_023819315.1 Candidatus Omnitrophota bacterium | reverse complement strand
CATGAACCACTGCTTAATTTTTTTAAGGGTTTAGAAGCACTCTCTAATAAAAACTCTGTAGGCGTAGTGGAAGATAAAATATCGCTATTTTCTAAACCAGAATAAACTACTTCTAAGAATTCTAATCCATTATTTTTGTAGTACTCCCAGGCATTCTCCCCATCCATAATTATTGTAATTACTCTGTTGTTTACCATATCTTTAGCATAGTAGTGTATTCTCTTAAAATGCTCTAATAGGTCGTTAGCAGCGAATACTGTATCCTCCCAACCTTGATAAACAAAGCTTATGGTATCAGAAAGATTCCTATCGCGGAAAAAAATATTTAGTCCATTAAAACTATACGGTTTATAAATTAAATGCCTCTGAGTCTTTACAGTCTCGTAAGGAACAAATTCACTAACTAAACTCTTAAAAAGCCCCCCCTCATCAGCACCTATCCAATTAAAGCCTTGTTTAGTATATAATTTAGCTACATCTTGAGAGATACTTCCCTCTGATGGCCAACTTCCTTTTATATCTTTAGAAAAAACCTTGTTAAAAATCTCTTTAGAGCGAACAATATGCCAAATACAATCTTTAGGATAAGAAAATCTTACTAAAGGCTTCTTAAGATAAGGAAACTCTTTTACTATATCAGTATCATAAATCAAAGGCATTATAGGATGCATATATGGGGTTAACGATAATTCTATCCTACCTTTATCTAAAAGCTTACGATAAAGCGGTAATATCAGGGAAAGGATTTCGTATTGTTTATTTATTATGTACTCCTTATCATCTTGATTATAATCTCTACCTTTTTCAATAAGTCCTTGCAGATTCTTATCTTCTCTAATGGTCAAAGGATGAAACCAACATAGATTATAGATGGCCTGTAAGTCAGAAATATCTTGATAGGAGAAATTTGCTTTAATTGATTTTTTCTGATAGAGCTGTATGTAGCGCTTGTTTGGTCTAATAAATCTTTCAAAATTAACTGAAAAAAATCTATCCATGATGAAATTCTTCTCTTTTTTAGTAAGGGATGAAGGTTCCTTTAAAGAGAGTAAACCATAGTAATCCTGAGTTTTATTTTCTGTATAATCTAAAATCTGGTGTAAAAGTATACCACTAAAGTTAAAAGTAACTTTAACTTTATCAAATTGTTCCAAGAGTTTTGCCATACCATAGTAATCCTTAACGCCGTGTAACCTAACCCAAGGTAGTATATAATATTTAGAATTGGGTAGTTTATAATAAGGTTGATGCATATGCCATAAAAAAATAACTTTTGTCTTTGTCTGCTTCACATTAACCCTCCTATGTACACTCCCGAAGTGTACGTTAGGTAAAATTATTCTTAATTATACCATCTAACAATTTTTGCTTCAACTTGAAAACAAAATTCGCTAACCGACAATAATTTTCCAAAGAAAGTTTATCCGCTCTTAGATTTAAATCTATATTAAGATAACTAAAAGCTTCCTTCACCACTTCTTCACCATAGAACTTTTCTAAAACATTATAAAGTTTTTTCCTGCGTAACGAAAAGGATTGTCTTAATAAAATAAAGAAAAAATCATCATCAATAACTTTAAAAGGTGGTTCTTTAAAAAAAACAATATCTAGTAAGGAGGCATCTACTTTAGGACGAGGATAAAAAGCAGATTTAGGTATATCAAATGCCATTTTAACCGAAGCGTAATACTGTATATAACAGCTCAAGAAGCAGTAATCTTTAGAATTCTCTTTAGCACATAATTTTCTAACAAATTCTTTTTGAAAAGTTATGTAAGCTCTTTTTATAACCTCTCTATTTTTAACTAAATATCTTATGAGTTGGTTACTTATATGAAAAGGGACATTGCCAAAAACAACTAAATCTTTGTTTAAAGATTTCAAAGGAAACTTCAAAATATCTTCGTTAATTATTTTTATCCTATCGTTTAAGGCAAATCTATTTTCTAATAATTTAGCCCACGATGTATCCACCTCTACACAGTAAAGATAATTAACTTTATCCAATAAAAGCGAGGTAATATCTCCTCTACCAGAACCAATTTCCAATAAATACTCGTTATCAACTTTAAGATAATTTATGATTTTATAAATATAATTTTTATCGCGCAAAAAAACTTGTCCCCAAGATTTTTTCTGTTTCATAAGGAGAGAACTGATGATAATTTAATCGCTTCTAACATAGATAGATGAGAGGGGGCAATTTTTTTTCTCATTAAATCAAAAGCTACCCCGTGGGCAGGAGAGGTTCTTATTATTGGTAAACCAATGGTTAGATTTACACCTTTGTCAAAGGAAAGTAATTTAAAAGGAATCATCGCCTGGTCATGATATAGGGCAATTACACAATCAAATTTTTTCAATTTGTTTCTTAAAAACATGGTGTCAGCTGGATAAGGTCCATACACCGGCTTACCAAAACCTTCTATCGCCTGCTTAATTATTTTTTCTTCTCTTTCAAGAAATGTATCTATACCTGCGTGAGGATTGAAACTGGCAAAAACAACCTTAGGATTCTTTATCTTAAATTTTTTTTGTAGAAAATCATAGATAAGCTCCAAATTATCCTTAATATCATCATAATTAAGTTTATTTGATACCTCCCTTAACAAGATATGACGTGTTAAAAGAACTACTTTCAAAAGAGGGGAAACCATCATCATTGCAAAATTATTTACACCAAAATGTTTAGCCAAATACTCCGTATGGCCTTGAAATGACGGCTCAACTAATTGAATCGCTTCTTTGGAAACAGGTGCAGTAACAAGGGCATTTATCTTTTCTCTCTCTATTATTTTTAAGGCTTCATTTAGGTAATTTAAACTAGCTTGCCCGTTTAAATACGAGATAAAACCTGGCTTTATTTTATCTATCTGGGGGGTAGAAAGGTCAATTAATTCAATTTTACCGCATAGTTTCTTAAAACCTCTTATACGTTCTAAAATTAGCTTATCTCCTACAATAAAAAATAATGTTTTTTTACCTCTCAGTGCTTCTATAGCTTTCACAGTAATAAATGCTCCGCAACCAGAAGGATCTCCTATAGTTATTACAATTTTTCTTATCATATATAGAGTATAAAATAATCCGTCAAAGATGAAAGAAACTCCTTAGAATTTATCACAGCTTGTTTATCTATATTCTGGCCGTTTCTATCGTGTCTCTATAAATTTAATTATTCTCTACATAAATCTTTATTTCTGCTTTCTTGACTAATCCATCCATCCATTGGTTAAAAATATCTTTAAATTTCTCTTCGTAAAGATAATCTCTTATCTGAGAAGATACTTCTTCAATTGACTTCTGATAAGGAGGGATAACTTTTTCTAAATAAATCAAATAATAGGTATCATCCATAAGAAAAATAGTAAACTCCCCTATACTTGTATTATTTATCGCTTCTCTAACTTCCTCCCTTAAACTATCTTCTTCTGACTCCATCTTAAAAAAAATATCTTTGTAAGAATTATTCGTTCTCTCTATACCCTCGGTTTTTATTTTCTCACCTACTAATTCTAAGAAATTCCGTTTATCCGCTTTAGCTATCCAACATACATATTTGGTGGAAGAATTGTATTTGGAAATATTATCTTGATAATAAGCAGTGATCTCTTTGGGAGAAACTTTTATTTTAGAGTTAACGTACTTATTGATAACCTCTTGAATAATAAAATTATCCTTAATCCTTTCTTTTATATCATTTAAGCTCAATCCTTCTCTTAACAAAGCTGTCTCAAACTCTGCATAATTAGTATAGTTGGAAGCTAACTGATTTAACTTTGCCTCTACCAAGGTATTGGGTATCAGTATATTATCCTTCTTACCTAACTGAATAATTAATCTCTCCTGAATAATCTGTTCTAATAGCTTACTTTGTATATCATTGATATCTTCATTGATACCAAAAATCTTAACATAATTTTCCACATCTTTTAAAGTTATTACCTCATTATTTACTTTAGCTAAAATCCTATTGGTTTGCTGAGCGGGAATACTAAATTCTAAAAATAAAAATGTAGTAACAAAAAGATATTTTATTAACCTATTAACTCTCATATTAAAACCTACCCCCTTTATAAGATTTTAAATTTTATAGTTCGTATAAGCCTTTAAATATTCTATCTCTTGTTTAAGCAATCGGCAATACAAATCAAATCCTACCATCCATATAAAACCATGCTGTTGTGGTCCAAGGATATTACCCGCTCCTCTTAATTCCAAATCGCTCATCGCTACATCAAAACCAGCACCTAAATGAGAAAATTCTTGTAGGAGTTTCAGTCTCCTCTGCACTTCACTCTCTAAAGTATTCCATGGTGGAATCAAAAAATAAGCGTATGCTTGAATATTGTATCTGCCCACTCTACCTCTTAACTGGTGTAAATCTGCTAACCCAAATCTATGGGCATCGTTAACGATTATTGTATTTGCTGAGGGTATATCTATACCAGATTCTACGATAGCGGTAGATAAAAGGCAATCTATATTTTTATCAATAAAATTCAACATAGTCCTCTCAATATCTCCTGAAGACATCCTCCCATGGACCACTCCTATCCTTACTGGGGAGGGAAGAATCTCTCTAAGTGTCCTTTCTATCCGAGATATAGTTTCTATACGGTTATGGATAAAAAATACTTGACCATTACGTTTAACTTCTCTGTTTATCGCCTCTTGAATTATTTGATGAGAAAATTCTGCTACTTTAGTTTTTATAGATAAACGTTCTTGGGGAGGAGTTTTGATAATAGAAATATCCTTTATACCAATTAGTCCCATATAAAGTGTTCGTGGTATAGGAGTTGCTGTAAGAGTTAAAACATCTATACCTACTTTTAATTTTTTTATTCTTTCCTTATGAGCTACGCCAAAACGTTGCTCCTCATCAACTATTAGTAAACCTAAATCAAAAAATTCTATATCAGAGGATAATAATCTATGAGTTCCTACGATAATATCTATTCTACCCTGCTTAAGTCTTTTAACTATCTCTTTCTGTTCAGCAGGAGATTTGAATCGGGAAAGCATCTCCACATTTATAGGGAAATTACCAATCCTTTTCTTTAAACTCTCGTAATGCTGGTAAGCTAAAATGGTAGTAGGCACTAAGAAAGCTACTTGCTTAGAATCCATAACTGCCTTAAAAGCGGCTCGCATAGCTACCTCTGTTTTACCGTAACCAACATCACCGCAGATAAGTCTATCCATACAGCGAGCGGATTCCATATCTTTTTTTACCTCCTCGGTAGCCTTTCTTTGGTCTTCTGTTTCCTGGTAGAGGAAAGATGCCTCAAATAATTTCTGCCACTCTGTATCCGCTGAGTATTTAAATCCTCCTTGAAGTTGTCGTTCTGCCTCTATACGAAGAAGCTCCCTGGCAAAATTTTTAACTCCCTCTTCTACACGTTTTTTTGTTCTATACCACTCCTTAGAACCAAGTGTGCTGAGACGGGGTGGTTTTAGGGTAAAACTTACATACTTTTGAATGAGATGAATATCTTCTCGGGGAAGATAAATTTTATCTTTATTAGCATACTCTATCTCAAAAAAATAATCTTCCTTATCCTTAACTCTTATCTTTTTTATTCCCAAGAATTTACCTATACCATAATTAATATGCACAACATAATCACCGCTCTTTATTCTCAAAACTGCATCCAAAGGTATATCTTCCGAGTATCTTTTGTATCTCTTTAAAAAGGGGATAACAATAAGGAAATCGTAATCAGCTATTTTTCTATTAAAATTCTTATCAAAACTGTATATTTTACTTACCACATCGAACTCCCACTCTACTCTTAGCGGCCAAGTAAAATTAACAGGAAATATCTCTAAAGTATCTCCCTTAACAGAAAAATCTCCTTCCTCGTTTACAGAATCGTATCGTTTATATTCCAACTGGACTAATTTCTCCACTACCTCATTTAGAGGTATCTGTTTACGAACATAAATTTTTAAGGTATCAAGCATTTAAACCCTGTGGTTACCTAAAGATAACCATCACCAAAATTTATAGATTTAATAGCATTTATCTACTGAAAAGATTTACGAAATAATAAGATTATTGCTGAAGCTATATAAATTGTGGAGTATATACCGGAAATGAAACCAACTAAAAGAGTAAAAGAAAAACCTCTCAACACTTCCCCACCTAATATAAAAATAGCCAAAGTTACGATTATGGTAGTAAAAGAAGTGATAACTGTTCTCGATAAAGTCTGATTTATCGCACTGTTGATAATATCTTTAAAGGAAACTTTCTGCATACGGGGAACTAATTCTCTAATACGGTCGTAAATAACAATCGTATCGTTTATAGAGTAACCGGCAATAGTTAAGAGGGCAGTTATAATAAGTAAACTAACCTGATACCCAAAGAATACAGCAAAACCTAAGCTTACTAATACATCGTGGAAAAGAGCAATAACTCCTGCTAAAGCAAAATCAAAATGTTTGAATCGTAAAGCAACGTATATAAGTATACCTGCTAAAGAGAAAATTATAGCAAAAATCGCTTTCTTCTTTAAAAGCTTACCTACACTTGGTCCTACCGTAGTTACATTTAACCGTTCAACATTAGAGAAATTCTCTTTAAGTATACTTTCTACCTGATGAGTTATGTCCTCCTTACTCTTTATGATAATTCCTCCCTCAATATCCCTAAACTCCTGAAGAGAAATACCACTTAATCCTTTCTGGGTAAAAAGATTTCTTAATGTCTCTATGCTTTTAAATGGTGCTATTTTATACTCTAATACTTGTCCACCAGTAAAATCTACACTATAGGCTCTCTCCTTAAGAGATATAAATCTACCCATACCAACGATAATTAACACAAAAGAAACCAACAGACAAAATTTACCTATTCTAATAAAATTTATTTGGGAGGAACTCATAAATTTCATCATAGATATTTTTTTAAGATTACGACTGAGGAGAAAAGCAAAGATTGCTCTTGACACAAAAACTGCTGTAAATATACTCACTACGATCCCTAAAGAAAGGGTAGTAGCAAATCCTCTTATTGGTCCTGTTCCGTAAAGAAAAAGAAAGAAGGCAGCAATTAAGGTAGTAATATTAGCATCAAATATAGTTACTTTTGCCTTATCAAAGCCGTTTCTTATAGCTAAACTCAAAGGTTTACCTAAATTCAACTCCTCTCTTATCCTCTCAAAAATTAACACATTACTATCCACAGCCATACCAAAAGTAAGAGCTATACCAGCGATACCAGGGAGGGTTAAACTGGCATTAATTAAACTCAATCCACCCAAGATGAACAGTAAGTCTAAAAGTAAGCATAAGTTAGCGACCACACCACACAACCTATAATAGAAAATCATAAATAGAACCACTAAAAGTGCGCCTAATATAATAGAATTTATACCTCTCCTTATAGAATCTGAACCTAAAAGAGGACCTATAGTTCTTTCCTCTTCTATTTTTAAAGGACAAGGTAAAGCCCCTGCTTTTAGAACCAAAGCTAAATCTCTCGCCTCTGCTACAGTGAATTTTCCGCTAATCTCTGCATTGCCACCGGTAATTGGCTCTCTGATATAAGGAGCGCTCTTAACCTTACCATCAAGCAGTATCGCTAATCTCTTACCTACGTTTTCTTTGGTTATCTGGGAAAATTTATTCGCTCCCTCAGAATTAAGCTCCAAAATAACGTTAGGAAACATACGGTTATCGAAACCGCTCTGAGCATTTTTAAGACTTGCTCCTGTTAAAGAAGCCTCTTTATGTAAAAGTATAGGCTTATCCTCAAACTCAACTAATTCGTAACCTTCAGGAATATTACCCTCTAAGGCTTGTTTTAATTTTTCCTCATCTTCCTCTACTAATTTAAACTCTAAAAGCGCTGTCTGACCAATTATCCTTAACGCTCTATCCCTATCAACTTCACCGGGTAATTGAATCAATAGATTATCTTTACCTTGAACTTCAATGTAAGGCTCTTTAACTCCCAAAGCATCTATCCTATTTCTTATAATTTCTCTTGCCGTTTCCACAGCATCCCCTACACTCTGAGGAGGTAAATTAGAAGTATCTGCTCTCAAAAGAATATACATACCACCTTTTAGGTCCAATCCTAACTTAAGCTTATCTTGCGGAGGATAAATGTATAAACAACTTAAAACAATTAGTACTAAAATAATAAATAACCTAAATTTTAAATCATTCGCTCTTAACATCTTTTTTCTTCTTCAAATAAGAAATACAATTTTTATCTACCTCTATCTTTGTATTATCATCCACCCTCAATACAAAAGTTTTTTCCTTAACATTAACCACTACCCCATGAATACCACCTATAGTAACTACCTCATCATTCTTGGTTATACTCTCAATCATCTTTTGATGCTCTCTCTGTTTTTTTTGCTGAGGTTTTATTAGCATAATGTAAAAAATAAAGAGGAAAAAAAGTAAAGGTAAAATTTGAATAAAACCAACACTTGGATTAGAAGGCATAAATCCTCCTTTCTCTAAAATAAATTTATTGAGAGACTGTCTTAGAACCGTTTAAAGATTTACGGTATCTTTTAACCAAAGATACCACTGTCTCTGTAGGCAAAGCTCCTCTTCCTGACCACTTCTCGTACTTTTCTAAATCTACTTTCAAAAGACTTCTTTTAGGGTCATAATACCCAATCTGCTCTACAAATTTTGAATCTCTTGCTCTTCTCCTCTCCATAACTACCATTTTAAAATGTGTTCTACCCTTTACTGATTTACCTGGTCTCATCAAACGTATTCTTAACATCCTTACAAACCTCCTTTTTTCATTCCCACCTAAGAAGTGGAAACACATCCTGCTAAAATCAAAGCAATTAACTGTGCTTTGGCTTTATTAATCGTTTCTTTGTATTCATTTTGCGGTTTAGAATCCACTACTATTCCTGCACCTGCTTGAATATAAGCGTAGTTATCTTTAAAAATAAGCGTTCTAATTATTATACAAGTATCTAAGGAATTTGTGAAGGAAAAATATCCAATACAACCAGCGTATATCCCCCGAGAGGATGGTTCTAACTCATTGATAATCTGCATAGCTCTTACCTTAGGTGCACCAGTTACTGTACCAGCAGGGAAACAAGAACAAAGGGCATCGAACATATCCTTCCTCTTATCCAACATACCTTGCACCTCACTAACGATATGCATAACATGAGAAAACCTTTCTATCTTCATAAATATAGGAACCTTAACCGTTCCTTTCTCCGCTACTCTACCCAAATCGTTTCTACCTAAATCTACCAACATCGTATGTTCTGCTCTCTCTTTAGGGTCATCTAAAAGCTCATTCTCCAAGG
Organism: Candidatus Omnitrophota bacterium; assembly: GCA_023819315.1. Taxonomy (GTDB): domain Bacteria; phylum Omnitrophota; class Gorgyraeia; order Duberdicusellales; family 4484-171; genus JAMWBQ01. The sequence goes on along the minus strand of JAMWBQ010000038.1, from coordinate 4,755 downwards.
CTAAATCCTCATCTTCTGTATTTCCCCTTCTTCTTGTACCAGCAATTGGTCTTGTTATTAACAATCTCTTTTCGCATCTTAGAAGCATCTCTGGTGATGACCCTACGATATCTATATCAGTAAAATTCAAATAAAACATATAAGGGGAAGGATTAAGTAACCGTAGATAACGATAAACTAAGAAAGGGTCACCAGTAAACGGCAATTGAAATCTCTGAGAAAGCACGATTTGTATAGCCTCTCCCTGGTTAATGTAATCTTTTGCTTTAACTACTGCTGAGATAAAATCCTTTTTCTTAAAATTAGATTTAAAAGAAATTTTTCTAAGTAAACTATTAATTTCTCTCTCAGAGGAAGGAATATATAATAAAGGTAGGTTTTGGGGAACAATTATATAATTTATTACCTTTTTTATTTCTTCCACTTCTTTCCTATGCCTATATACTAAATTATCTTTTTCTTTAAGATAAAGGAAAGAAAGTAACTCTATCTGTTTTTTAAGATGGTCAAAGATAATAAGAAAACGTGGTAGAATAAAATAACTATCAAAATAATCATCTTCTTTCTTTAAGTTACCCACCGGCTCATAAAATTTTATTACATCGTAACCTAAATAACCAACGAACCCACCAAAAAAACGAATATTCTCTTTTGGCCAGATACGAAAATTACTCATAAATTTTTTTAACTCGTAAAGAGGGTGGTAATTAGTAATGAATTCCTTCTTTTCTTTATCTATATTTATATATATATTTCTATCTTTGCTTTTGAAAATAGCCAAAGGTTGAAACCCAATAAAAGAGAACCGAGAAATTTTTTCCTCTCCCTCTACTGACTCTAAAAGAAAAGTATCCTCTTTATAAATCTTCTTTATACGAGAGTATATAGAAAGAGGGGTAAGATAATCACAGAAGAACTTATAGGAGAAGACGATAAGATTCTTCTTAGAGGATACTTTAAGAAAGTCTTTTAAACAAGGAATTACTTCCATAATTCAACCACTTACACCCGACGGGTGTAAAAAGGTTCTAAAATAACCGCCGGTAGAAACAGCTTCGGTTACCTGTATGGCAAGCTACACCTTTTTGTTTTACCAATACCAACAAAGCATCTTTATCGCAATCGTAATATATACTATAAACCTTTTGGACATTACCGCTCGTTTCTCCTTTTCTCCATAAAACTTTTCTTGAACGAGAATAGAAACAGGTTCTTTTCTCCTTTAAAGTAATTTTTAATGCTTCCTTATTCATATAGGCAAGCATAAGCACATCTTTGGTCTCTTTATCCTGAACAATAACGGGTATAAGTCCTTTATCATCAAATTTTAATCTCGGTAATCTTTTTAAATCTAATATTTTAATATTTTTCTTTGAACTACCACACTCTTTCATATCCTTACCTCTACTCCTTTCTTTCTAAGGTAATTTTTAACCTGCCTTATAGAAAACTTACGGTAATGAAAAACTGAGGCGGCTAAAGCGGCAGTTGCCTTAGTTTCAGAGAAAACTTCAAAAAAATGGGATAACTTCCCTGCTCCTCCCGAAGCAATTACCGGTATACCAACTTTTTGAGAGATCTCCTTAGTTAAAGCTATATCGTAACCTTTCTTTGTCCCATCGTAATCCATACTGGTTAGAAGTATTTCTCCTGCACCCAAACTTTCTACTTTTTCTGCCCACTTAACAGCGTCAATACCTGTAGGAGTTCTCCCTCCATTTATGTAAACCTCCCATTTAATTGGCTTTTTACTATTCAAATCAAACTTACACGCTTTAGCATCAATAGCTACCACAATACACTGACTACCAAAAATCCTACTTGCCTTTTTTACGATAGCGGGATTTTTTACCGCGATGGTATTTAAAGAAACTTTATCTGCACCAGCTAAAAGTAAACTGCGGATATCATCTATCGTCCTTATGCCACCTCCTACAGTAAAGGGCATAAATATAACTTCAGACACCTTCTTTACCACATCTATAGTGATATTACGTTGCTGGTAACTTGCTGTGATATCTAAAAAAACTAACTCATCAGCTCCCTCTTTATCATAAGTAAGAGCATTCTCCACAGGGTCACCAGCATCCTTTAAATTAACAAAATTTACCCCTTTAACTACTCTCCCCTCATCGATATCTAAACAAGGTATAATTCGTTTAGCCAACATAGGTTAACAAATTAATTTCTAAAATTATACCACAAACTAATAAGAGTTAAAAATTAAAATTTGCATTATTTATAATAATCGGTTAAAATTAATAAATATGGATAAAGAAAGAATAAAAGTCGTATTAGATACGAACATATTCGTTAACCCTGACTCAAGAATAATATTGGGAGAAACTCCCCAACAAGCATTGAATAACTTTTTAGAACTATTAAGCAAGAAAAATAATATAAAATGTTTTATGCCTCCTTCTATATACGAAGAACTTACCAAATTCATAGATACCCAAGCTATATCTAAAATTATCCTTATTAACAGAAAACCTCCTTCTAAATACGAAATTAATATCCCTAGCCTTCTCTTCTATGAATTCGTAGAAGAGATGAGAAACCGTATAAATAAGGGCTTAAGGGTAGGAGAAAAATATGTGCATAAAGCATTATTATCGGATAAAGAAGAAGAATTAATAAAGAGCCTGAGAGAAGAGTATAGGCTTGCCTTAAGAGAAGGAATAATTGATAGTAAAGAGGATGTTGACCTCCTTATTTTAGCTAAGGAATTATCCGCCTACTTAGCCACTTCCGATAACGGCTTAATCTTTTGGGCTGATAAATTAGGCATTAGCTGCATATCTACACAAGAACTAAAAACCATAATAGAATAAAGCCTTTTTACACCCGGCGGGTGTAAGAGGGGGGAGAAAAAAATACCCCTGAAAGAATTTTCTTTCAGGGGTATTAATTTTTCCTAACTACTTAACTTAGAAAGAAACTTTCAAAGAAGCAAGTGTTTGAAAAGCTGCTTTATCGTTTAAATCTGTAAATAACTTGCCCGGCTTAAAATAATCTACATTTAAGCCAAGTTTAACATCCTCTGTGTAGTCGTAACCAAGGGTAAAATCAATCTCATCACCAATATGCTTTTTCTCCGAATCCAATTGTCCTAAAGAGGCTAACAAATAACTATAATCGCTGGCATAAACTCCTATCTTCTTCCACAATTTTGCTCTTACATAATTAAGGCCTAAACTAATATCTTCTCTTGGCTTAAGAGTTAAACCTAACGTTATCACACTACCGTTGGTATTAGCAAAGATAGCATTAATAATTCTACCACTCGTTACTGATTCGTACATTGGGTCCCAGTTCTCTGAACACGCACCATAACCAATCTGGATAACGGGTGACCACTCTACATTAGGTATAGCATATTGAGCACCAACACTGAAAGCAATATCACTTCTTGCCTTACCATCAGCACGCATAGGTGCAGGTGCAAATGGTGGTAAAAGAAAACTTACCGGGTCAACTTCACCTTTACCATACTGATAGATAAACTCACCGGATAAACCTAAATTCTCTACCGGCTGAGATAGTAACCTTATTCCTACATTACCTACATCACCACCTCCAAATATCTCTGCAGGTGTCTGCTTATCTGTCTCCTTGTAAACAAAATATAACTCACCTAAAGTAGTAGGTAGAATACCTGAACTTAAATAGATAGCTAAGATATCACTATCATCGTCAGAATCACCATAACCTTCGTATGGCTTTAAATAAGCTAAGGTCAAATTTGCTTTAATATCAGGATTGATATCGTAAGTAGCCACTACACCCTCAAAAGATTTATCAGGACTTAAATCACCTATGTAATTTGTATTCCCCCCTCCAAATAATACACTCCCACCAAAAGGTGATGTATTATCTGCTGTCCTATTAGTATCAGGATCACCAACAAGCATACCACTACCTAATACTACTGGTTGTAAACCTAACTTTACTGTAAGAGGATAATCAAAGATATCCTTTAAAGTAACATATCCTTCACCTAAATAAAGGTCATTATCACTACCCCAAACTCTCTGGTCACGAATAACTACTGTGCCAAATACCTCTTCAGTAAGGTCAGCATCAAACCTAAGATTAGTTACACTACCAGTAACATTGATTTGGTTTACCCCCTCAGGTGTTAAACCCAATATACTTGAACTACCCAAACCAAACTCTGAACGATTAACTACCATTGTAGTATGATCCCCACTGACCTTGATATTCTCCACGGCAGAAAAACCACTCCCTACCAGCCCCAAAGCAAATACCACCATAAAAACTATTCCCTTTTTACTCATCATCCCCCTCCTTTCTCATTTTCCTTTGGAAAAATTATTTAATATCTTCCTTTTTATGTTTAAACAAGGTTTTTTAAAAACCTTGATTTAATAAAATTTAAATTTTAAAACCTCTCTTAATCTAGAGCACCCTAAAAAAACTTATTTATCACCTCCTTCTCCTTTAGGGTTAACTAAACTTTTATCCTTTTTATCAAAGAATTTAAAGATTGTCAAGATTTTTTTAATTAACCTTTTCTTTACCTAATCTTCTATTATTAGATTCTTATTTATTTTTACAAACAATTATATTTTTGTCAAGCATTTTCTTGTTACTGTTAATGCAAGATAAAAATGTCATCTTTTTTGCAAAATAGAAATGTCATCTTTTTGAAAGAAATTCTTCTAAAGTAATCTCTCTTCGTTTATTGTATTCAGATATCTTTTTATAGTTTAACTTCCTTCCTTTATACAC
>JAMWBQ010000186.1 GCA_023819315.1 Candidatus Omnitrophota bacterium | reverse complement strand
TATAAAAAGATACCTGAATACAATAAACGAAGAGAGATTACTTTAGAAGAATTTCTTTCAAAAAGATGACATTTCTATTTTGCAAAAAAGATGACATTTTTATGTTGCATTAACATTGGGATAAAAAACTCTTGACATCTTTATTTAAAATGTTATCTTTATTAAAAGGGTTATTTTTAATTAGTAATTTTAGGGGGAGGAGGTGAAGAGAGATGTTAAAGAGAAAGGGGTTTACATTGATTGAGTTGATTATGGTGATTGTTATCATTGGTATTTTAGCGGCAGTAGCTATACCTCGTTTTATTGACTTAAGGAAAGATGCGCAAGAAGCAGCTTGTAAAGGTAGTGCAGCAGCTATTCAAACAGCTATTTCTAACTATTATGCTAAGACGGCTATAGCAGGGACAGCTGCTTTTCCTAATAGTTTGCATGATTCTAATTTCCTCTACTATTTAGCTCAAGGCACACTACCGCCCAATCCTTACGGTAATGATTGGAATAACCATTATAATAATACCACCGGTGTGCTTGATGTAGTCAATGCTTGTCAATAGTGGTGATAAAAATCAATAGGTTTAGATAAGTAAGGCTCCCTTCTTTTTATGGAGAAGATAAAAGAAGGGAGTTTTTATTTTTTGATTATTAAATTCTAAAAAAGGGGGGAATATGATAATTACCAATATAGATTCTGTTCCCGGTAAAAAGATTGTGGAGCATTATGGGATTGTAATGGGTAGCACAGTTAGAGCAAAGCATATTGGTAAGGATTTTATAGCAAGCCTAAAGAATATTGTAGGAGGAGAAATAAAGGGTTATACGGAACTTCTTAATGAGGCAAGAAAACAAGCTGTGGAGCGTATGGTAATGCAAGCTAAACAATTAGGTGCTAATGCTATAATAAATGTGCGTTTCGCTACCTCTTCCATTACTCAAGGAGCAGCTGAACTATATGCTTATGGGACAGCGGTTAAAGTTGAATAAGAAAAAGGAGGAAGAGCAAAATGAGCGAGCTTTTTATAATAATTGTTTTTATTGCTTGCGCTTACTTTATAGGGAATTTTATTGAAAATAGACACTATAATTATATAAAGGAGCGAGAAAAGAGATTTTTAAATCTATACACAGTGACCACTAAAGATTTACCCCTTGTTGAGGAAGAAATTTATGAAGCAAGATTAGTTTATGGTAGTGTGGTTATCTCTGTAGATTATTTTAAACGTATTCTTGCTGGCTTAAGGAATATTTTTGGAGGAGAAGTTTCTAGTTACGAGACTTTATTGGACCGTGCGAGAAGAGAAGCAGTTCTAAGGATGAAAGAAAGAGCCAAAGATGCTATTGGTATCGTTAATCTTCGTTTAGAGACATCTGCCATTGGGCAGTCAGCAAACAAAAGAGGCGGTATAGGTAGTGTAGAAATTTTAGCTTACGGAACAGCAATTATTCCCAAAAGGAAATGAAATTCGTTCCTAAGGAAATAAAGAATAACGTGAATATTAGTTCCAAAAGACCGCTGGGAGAGTTTTTTTTACTCCTTGCTGGCATTTTAGGTATTGTTATTTTAATCTATATTGCTTTAGGATTTACTATTGATTTAGTTGTATCTAAATTACCTCCCCAAGTGGAAGGGAAACTCGGTAAAATTTATACTGATATTTGTGAAAGAGCAAGGAATCCTAAATTTTCCCAGATAGAAGCTGAGCTTAAAAGAATATTATATGGGCTAATCAAACATACTTCTTGGCAAAATGATTGTAGAGTTTATGTGAGAGATAATGATTTTGCTAATGCTTATGTTTTACCCGGTAACAATATAGTAGTTACAACAGCTTTGTTAAAGGAGTTAAACGGGGAGGATGAGGTAGCTTTTGTTCTTGCTCATGAATTGGGACATTTTGTTAACCGTGACCATCTAAGAGGATTAGGGAGAAGACTTATTTTTTTTATTATCGCTGTTTCTTTAGGGTTAGATGAACAATCTGAAGTAATTTTATCAGGTTCACTTCAAGATGTAGAAATGAAGTTTTCCCAAACACAAGAAAGAAAAGCTGATTTATTTGCTTTGCAATTGTTAAATAAAGCTTATGGAAATGTTAGGGGAGCAGTTGAGTTCTTTGAGAAATTAAAGAAATGGGAGAAAGGTGGTAGATTCCTTTATTTTTTTGCCTCTCATCCTTCTTCTTTAGAGAGAATAAGATACCTAAAAGAAGAAATCATAAAAAATAATTATGAAGAAAAAGAGATTATACCGTGGAAGAAATTTGAATATTGATAAGAAAAATAACCGTATCATAAACCGTATCAAATAGATTTTATCTTTGATTTATAATAAATTCCTTATTTTGTAAGATATTAAGCTCACCAAACCGTATCATGATATAGATAATAGCCTAATTTAATAGTATCTTTGGAATTACTTCAGCGGGAATTAACGGTTTCCTAACAAATCCTTCCAAAATAAAGAAGTAAAGAGTAAGGAAAAATTATTTTTTAGAGATATTTTATTAAACGTTATAAAATTATAAAAATTATGTAAGCGTTTACCTTGACAAAGGTTTAATAAATATGGTATATTTGTTTACTTATGTTGAAGAGTAAACTTAGGATAGTGGTCATAATTTTTCTTTTCTC
>JAMWBQ010000185.1 GCA_023819315.1 Candidatus Omnitrophota bacterium | reverse complement strand
CTTTAGATAATCTCAATTTAGAAAAAATTTCTAATTCAAATAATTTAATAATTCTTTATGCCATAGGGAATAATTCTAATTATCCTGCAAAAAGTTTTGTTTTGGAATATAAAAATACAGACCAAGAAACCTTAAATAAATTGTCTTTAATTGTGCATATATTTGTTCAGTTATTAATGATCAAAAATATCCCTCATACTATAGTGTTTAGGAATAATAAAATATTCATCTTTCCGCGAAAATCTTTGCCTATTGGTGAATTCGGGCAGTCTTACGCAGGTGCTGAATACGCCGGATATATTCTTATGACTGCAAATGAATTACTTTATACTCGCTACGGTAAAGAACATATGAGTTTAGATGAACTTAAAAATATAGAAGATAGAATAATAAAAAATGACAAATTGGCGGAGGAAGAAAAGAAAGGATTTATTAAAGATGCATTTAATAGTATTACCTTAGAAGAAATATGTGACGGATTTAATAAGCTTAATATAATAGAAGATGGAGCCTTTGATGATTTAAAAAAAGATTTCGTCGCCATTTTTAAATTATTAAGTAACTCTCTACATTCATTAAATATAGAGAAATTGATTACTGAAACTCCTCATATAAAAGATAAATATGTATTGTTATGTCTATTAAAAGTAATGATAGATTACGAATCTCAACGAGAAATTTTTGATTTAATTAATTCTATTCTTGAAGAGGTAATGATGACAAAATATTTAGAACAAATTGATTCTCAGAAGATACCTCTGGAAATTAATTTTGAAATAATTATAGAGAATGCACCCATTAATGAATCAGAAAAGAAATTTTTAAGAAAATTGTTAGAAATTGACACCCAAGACCCCAGCCGTCCACTTCCTGGAAAACCCACACCTACTCAAGAAGAGGTCTTAGTTGAAATCAAACGTCATAACATAAACACTTTTGAAGTCATAACTCTTCAATCCCCAGAACTAAAACTTGCATTAGAATACCTAAGAAGTATCAATGAATACCAAATGGCGTCCTACTTAGAATACTTAGCTAAACAAGGTTTAATCAGAGCAGGACCACTAAAAGGATTTTTGGCTACTACCTATCAAGATGACCAAGGAACCGAATACATCCTTTTATCTAATCTCTATCCTGAATATAACAATATGGCTCAGCGTACATTAAGTCTTATTCACGAAATCGGAGCTACTTCGAAATTTAAAAAATCTCATCAAGAAAACGAAGAAAAAGGAGATAGATTCGTAAAAGATTTGATAAAGAAGCTAGAAGCAGAAGAATATAGTGTTCGACAGCGTGCTTTTGATGCTCTAATGGAATTGAATACTTTATCACTAGAACTCGAGATTAGAAAATATATTGTTGATCTTAATGATACTAGAATATCAAACGATACCAAAATATCAGCTGTTACATTTCTGGCTAGCATGGATTTTGAAACAAAAGAATATCTTATTACGTTGTTAGGGGAGATAGAAAGAGATAAGCTACTACTATTGATCGAAAACATTGGGCAGTTGTTGACATACGAAAAGTGGGTTCACTACGGAGGATCTCCTGGGGGCCCAGTTGGTCGTGGCGGTGATTATATGCCAGAAGTAGAACCTTGGGATGAGGAGATAGGTGCGCCGGTTAGAAAAAATAGTAAGATTGTAATTACATTGATTACCCAAGCCTTGTTAGTAAAGGATTCCGGTATAGACCTCTATAAAGCTAAGCAGGAGGCACTTGCGAAGATAGCCGCCAAGAAAGCTGCTGAAGAGAAATCCAGACAGGAGGCCATGAAAAGAGCTGAGGAAGAAGCTCGAAGAAAAGCTGAAGAAGAGAGAATTGCTGATGAAAAGCGAGCAGAAGAAGCCAGAATTGCTGCTGAGAAAGCTAGGCAAGCAGAAGAGGCAAGAATAGTCGCTGCTGGAGCACAAGAATGGGTAAATATTTATCGATATGGAAAAGATGATAAGAAAAAAGAACTTATTAGTATTTTATTTAAGATCCACCGGAGAGCAATTCTAGCCTTAGAGACATTATTAGATTATGAAAAATGGGTGCATCACGAGGCAGAATATGAGAATGAGTATGATTGGGTTGACATAGAATATCATGCTGTAGGGCGCGGTGGTGATTCAATACCCAGTATGGTATATGGCAACGTAATAGGTCAGAGGCTTGTTAGAGAAGCGTACGATGAAGATCAAGGAGTAGATGTGAGGATAACTACGATAAATATCTTAACTGAAATTTATCTTGAGCTTACGAAATCAGGTGTAAGGCCAGACATTAGTAAATTAGAAAAGAAGCTCGAAGATAAAAATGAGCGGGTTTGTCAGGCAGCCAAAGAGACACTTAAAAAAATTAAATTGCATCTTCCTCGAGATCTATCGCGTCCATTACCCGGACAGCCTATGCCCACCAAAGAAGAAATACTAAAGGAAATAAGACACTACAACATAGGCAGATTCGAGATAATCCACATAGATTCAGAAGAAGTCCAAATGGCTCTTAACTATCTAAGAGGTATCAAAGAAGAAAAGATGGCCCAATACTTAGAATACTTAGCTAAACAAGGTTTAATCAGAGCAGGACCACTAAAAGGATTTTTGGCTACTACCTATCAAGATGACCAAGGAACC
>JAMWBQ010000037.1 GCA_023819315.1 Candidatus Omnitrophota bacterium | reverse complement strand
GGACTATCAGCGAGAATCAAAGCACGTCTAATTCTATTCTCCATCTCTCTAACATTTCCTGGCCAAGAAAAACTAACCATCGCATCACGAGCCTCTTTAGTAAATCCTTTAATCTCTTTGTTAGGCACATCTTTCTTATATTTATTCAAAAAATAATTAGCTAAAAGAAGAATATCCTCTCCTCGCTCTCTTAACGGTGGTAAATCAATATTAATAACACTCAAACGATAATACAAATCCTCTCGGAACTTATTTTCCTCAATTTTCTTTTTCAAATCGCTATTAGTAGCGGCAATTACTCTTACATCCAATTCAATAGGAGTATTACCTCCCACTCTTTCAATAATGCGTTCCTGTAAGAATCTTAAAATCTTAACCTGTAGATTAAGGCTCATCTCTCCTATCTCATCAAGTAACACCGTTCCTCTATTAGCCACTTCCAATTTACCTATTTTTCTTGCATAGGCATCGGTAAAAGCACCTTTTTCGTGCCCGAACAATTCACTCTCTAAAAGATTCTCGGGGATAGCGCCACAATTTATTACTATAAAAGGATTACCTCTACGTGAACTTAAATAGTGAACTGCGTTTGCTACCAACTCTTTACCTGTGCCACTTTCCCCTGTTACGAGCACAGTGGCGTCAGTGGTGGCTACTTTACGGATAAGCCTAAAAATATCCTCCATCTTGGGAGAAGTTCCCACCATCTCTTCAAACTTAAACTTTCTCTCAATCTCATCGGTTAATCTCTGATTCTCCAATTCCAGCCCTTGAATATAAAAAGCTCTACGTAATAAAATCTTTAACTCCTCTATATTTACCGGCTTTAAATAATAATCAAACGCTCCTTTACTGATAGATTCTAAAGCTAAATCCTTAGAACTATTACCTGTGACCATAATAACCTTAGTAAAAGGAGAAGAACTCTTAATTCTATCCAAAAGTTCTATACCATCTTTACTGGTATTTACCAAACCATTCAAATTAATATCCAAAATCACCAATTCTGGTTTAAATTCTCTCAACAATCTTAAAGCTTCATGGTAATTATCAGAAGTAACCACCTCGTAATCACTTTCCAAAGCCCATTTAAGCTGTTTAAGTAGACCTAAATCATCATCCACAATTAATAATTTCGCCTTCATAAATTCCTCTGCTCCCCACCCCAACTACACCCGCCCCCCAACTACACCCGCCGGGTGTAATACACCCGACGGGTGTAAAAGGGTGTAAAAAGGGTTATCTCACAAAGGCAATTTTAATTTAAACGTTGTCCCTTCACCTTCTTTACTCTCTACCTCAATATAACCTCTATGTCTCTCCAAAATTATCTTACACTGATAAAGGCCTATTCCCATACCTCGCTGTTTTGTAGAAGTAAATGGCTTAAAAAGCTTGTTCTCTATAAAATCCTTAGATATTCCACAACCTGTATCTCTTATAGAAATCACTGCATAATTATCTACAATATGGCTATTTATATAAATCTCTCCCTTACCGTTCATTGCTTCAATAGCGTTAATTAACAAATTAATTAAAACTCTATTTATATAATGTCTATCCACATACAAAGAAAGTTTATCATCTATATCTTTATTAATAAATATACCATTAAACCTCTCTTTTCCTATATCACTAATGGCCTCATCTATCAAAGCACCTATATTATAATAACCAAAATTAAGATTAATCTCACCTCTTAAAGAGGCAAACTCCTCAACCATATATTGCATTTTTTTAACTGTATTCTCTAAGGTAAAAATAGCATCTTGACGAAAATCTTCTCTATCAAATTTATCTTTATTGGCTATCATGAGTGATAAGGTATTGATATAGTTTTTTACATCGTGTATTACGAAAGAAGATATTCTATAGATAGATTCTCTTTTTTCCGAATCACGCAAATTTTTATTTGCCTGACAACTCAAGATAACTCCTGAAGCCTGCAAAGATAAAACTTTCAATAACTCCCTATCTACAAAAACTCCCTCTTCTAACGATAAACCAATTATTCCAATAATTTTTTTCTCACCATACAAAGGAGTAGCTAAATCTATACTATTTTCTTTAAAAAACTTATTTGCCAGAGGAAATTTATCCGCCAAAGTAACATCGGAAAATATCTCCTTAACACTAAAAGCGTTACCATAACGCAAAAGCCAATCGCAAAATTTCTCTTCAAAAACACAACCTTCATCAAAAACACATACTGTAACTTTAGAAATAGCAAAAATTTTAGAAATAGCCTCCTCTATATTTTTTTTAAGTTCATCTATATTCGTAATTAAAGAAATCTTGTAAGTAAAATCCTCCCAAATCTTTTGCCAATCGTAACGTTGATAAGTAAAATATCTAATGAGAAAACTCTTTAATCGTTCCTTAAATTTAGTAGAGAATATTACAAGTAAGAAAGCAAAGAAAATAAACAAAGTAGTAAGAAAAGAAAATAAATTCTGTAGATTCCACCCCAAAATCTGAAATAATTTAATAAAAACTCCAACAAGGAATAGATACCCACCGATAAGAAAAAATACTAACGAGGCATTTACTGCTGTTTCCTCTTTTACTCTATCAAAAGACAACTCCTCTTGAGAAGAAATCATAAAAAAGATACCACCTAAGAAAATACTCACAGATGAATAGAATAAAATACTCATATTTATCACTGAAAAAGCTACAGCATAGGCACCTAAATATATATAGGGTAAAAGCAAAAACAAGCCACTCAAAAACAAAAATTTTATTGTCTTTTGTCTTAAAAAATAATAACTTCTCTCTAAGTTAGATAAAGCTAAACTAAGGTCAAATACTAAAAGGGCAAAGAAGGACTTACCTATGCCGGAAATAATTTCCTGCGCATATAAAGTGCCTATGGTAATAAATGGTTTTATCCACCATATTAAGAAAAATATCAAAGTTACAATAGCACACAGAGGAGATAAAACTACTCTAATCAAAGAATGATATTCCTTAGATGGATACAGTGATAAACTTGTAATCAACCAAGAAAGTGGCAAAATGCAAATACCTAAACCTAAAATTTTCTCTGTAAAGGCTAAATCAAAAAACAGAGAGAATTTAGCTATTTCTAATACAACTAAACTCCATATAGAAGTTACGATTAGAAAATTTATAATATTTTTACGTCTAAAGAAATTAAACGTAGAGAACACCAATAAAAATATATTAATCAAAATAATTATCAAAATATTAGACTCCCTAACCATACCTCTCACCCCTTAACCTTTTTGTCCACTTCGTAAGTGGACATTGGAGGTAAATCTATTGGGAAGTAGCTTTTTCCCATTTCACGTCTTGTTTGCCGAAAATAAATCTTAGAAAACCTACTAATGCAGCCAAATTCAAGACAAGAAAAACATAGGGTAAAGATAATAACTTAATTTTAGAACTGATTTTCTCTATTAGCCCACTAACTACTCCTAAAAAATAAAAAATCACCTGTAATAAGAAAAAGACATTGTAAGGGAAAATATCCCCTATTAAGAAATTAGTAACAAACAAAATTATTAAGAAAAAAAATGCTATTGCTCGTAAAAATTTATGAGAAAATAAAACCCAAGCAAAAATAGAATTAAAAAAAGGATTAAGCACTCTTTTACATAAAACAAATAACTGAAAATTACCTGCTAAAGTTCTAACCTTTCGTCTAAACTCTTCTTCCGAGGTAGTTGCCACTTTATCGTAAGCTCTCGCTTCCTTTTCAAAAACTACTCTAAAACCTTTCTCTACAACCTTTAAAGGAATAAATACATCATCTAAAATCGTATTTGGTGGTGGGGAAACTAATAATTTTTTTCTTACGGCGTAAATAGCACCGGTGGCTCCTATCATAGAATAGATATTACTTTCCCATTTGCGCATCAATTTCTCGTATCGCCAATAAATGCCCACCCCTTTAGCCACTCCACTTTCATTCTCCCCTTCAAATATTAACTCTCCACTTACACAGCCAACGGTATCATCAAAAAAGTTAGAGATGAGTTTTTTTAGAGCATCTTGAGCAAAAATCTGTCGGGCATCGGAAAAAACAACTATCTCACCCGTAAGAAGAGGAAAAACTTTATTAAGCATATTAACTTTTCCTTTTCGCTCATTAGAGATTATCACCTTAAAATTTGTATACTTAGTTCTGTAATCATTCAAAATTTTATTAGTATTATCTGTAGAACCATCTGAAGCAACAATTATCTCTAAACTCTCTTTAGGATAATCCAAAGATAATATATTCTCTAATTTACTCTTAAGGTATTTCTCTTCGTTATATACCACAAGGACCAAACTCACTCTTGGTAGGATATAGCCTTTTCTTATAGGCTTAGTGAAGAACCTGCTTAATAACCATAAAATTAAAGGGTATCCTATATAAGTGTAAACTAAAATACCAAAAGATAACCAAAATAATAACTTTATCATACCCCTCTTGCTATCCCCCTTTTTTACACCCGCCGGGTGTATTAAGGTTAGGAAGACTCTTCAAATACCAAGTGTTTTATCATCTCTAAATCTCTCTGGTAACCTATTTTATCCTTATCCTCTTTATCCAAATACTCTCTATAAGAAGAAAAACTCCAATCCTCGGGACGCTCTACCAAGAATGCTGTAGTTGGATTAAGATGAATATATCGTGTAAGATGTAAAAGCTGTTCATCATTATTCACCAATACATTTTTAAATGTTCCCTCCCATAAAGGTCCTCTTCTTCCATATTTAATATTAAAATAACGAGCGTAGCTATTAGAAACTCTGGACATAAATATAGAGATACCGTTATCTTCGCACTGTTATAAAATTAGATGAATATGAGTAGGCATAATACAATAAGCAATAATCTTAACTAATCTTTCTCCTTTAACATCTCTTTCAAATTTAAAATCAACATCAGCCACACTAAACCTCTGTTTAAACTCCTCCACATAACAGTAATAATGAAAAGCATCTCTCATTCTCTTAAATTCTGCTTCGCTATTAAATATTTGGTAGCCGGCTATACTTTTATTAAATATATGGTAGATTTCATACGTTACCAAAGGATACTTTCTAACTGTAACCATACCACTTATCCACCTTTTTTACACCTTCATTACACCCGCCGGGTGTAAAAAGAGTTCTTAAATAATTATAGGAATTTATTCCTAAAATAACTTTTGCTTTATCTTTTAAATTTTGCGAAAATGCTATAAATTTTATTTTACCATCCAAAATTTTTTTAAAATCACTCAAACTCGTATAACTTTTCACAGGCACGCGTTTAACTACAAAATCATCCTTATCATTTATACCTACAAGAGAAGTAAATATCCGTCTATAACCAACATCTTGGGCAATTTTTTCCAGCTTTTTATTATATATTCCTCTTGGCACAGAAAAATAAATAACTTCTTTTCCTAAAATATCTTCAAGTATCTTTTTTGACTCACCCAATTCGTAAAATAAATCTTCATTAGATAAGTTAAAAAAGAATCTATGAAATACACCATGGGAGCCGATAACCATCCCATTATCATTTAATCTAATTATCTCTTCTTTAGAAATCATACCCCGCCTTATAAACTCTATAGATACAAAAAAATAAGCCGTTAATCCAAGCTTTCTTAAGATATCTAAAACCTCCTCTGCCCAACTCTTATATCCATCATCAAAAGTAATTATTATATCTAATGGTGCATTCATCTTATATTCTCTCCTACTTATAACCTCCATCTGGCCAATAAAACTATCCAAACTAACATCGTAAATATCTAAATTTTCTTTATCTCTAACCACATTATGATACATTAACACCAGACTTGCCATTAACTATTCCCCCCTTCTCTTACACCCGCCACGTGTAACCGGTCCCCCCTCTTACACCCGCCGGGTGTAAGAGGGGGGAAATCGGGGACAAGCACTAAGGACAATAAAAAAATTGATATAGGAATTCGGCTACCCGCATATAGTATAACTTCTGATAAATCATCCCATCCCACAACGGGTCCTTACTCATCCTCTGATGATTAATAAAGTAAGTTAACCGTTCATTGATTTTATCTAAATACTTATCTTCCCCACTTAACCAGTAGGCATAAGATAAAGCCTCAAAATACGGCGTATAAGGCTCGCTTTCCATAATATAATCCGTAGCACTTAGAATTACATCTTTTACTGTTTTATTTTGGTTTAAACGATGATAAGATATTAATGCTGGTAAAACATAATTAATGGTAAATGAATTAGATGGCTTACCCTCCCATTTCCTTTTTACAGGATTATAAGTATCAAGCCAAGCTCCATCGTATCGTTGCCCTTGACAAATAATCTCTGCAAACTTATCAGTTTCCTTCCTGTATTTTTCATCGCCGCTAAGCTCGTATAGGAAAACATAACCCCAAAGCACATTAGCTAAATTCCGTGTAGGCGCGATATCAGGATGATTAAAATAAGTTATTCTTTCTTTTAAAAAGAAACTACCTACTTCCTCAATCACCTCTCTTGCTCGTTCATCACCACTTATATAATAGTAATAAACTAATCCTGTAATATTGGTATGCGATGTTTCCTCATTTCTTCCTCCCCAGTGGTCACCATTATGTCTATGCATAGAGCCAACTTGACTATAATCATCAGGTATAATTCCTTTTAATCGGGAATCATTAGCCAGAGTATTATAATGACAAGTATCAATATCCATAATATGTCTTGCTAAGCGTGCTCCAAAGAAATAGTATTCGTAATCCTGACTACGCCAAAAATGAAGCAATGCTCCCGTATGTGTCCCCATTGCCTCACAATTAAACCATCCCCACCTACCTTCAGGATGCCATCCCCAATCATCGTAAGATTTATCAAATGCATCTTTACGATACCAACTCAAAGTATCACCGAAATCAATCATCCCATACCACCTAAACTGCTCAATCTGACGATTACCCCAAGAAAACAAACTATTAATAAACGCCTCTTTAGCCTTTTTAATCCTAAAATTAATATCATAATTAGGTAACCTACCAATAGCTGATGTCTCTAATATCCATTCAATTGATGGTAAAAGAACAATATCACTAATAGAACCTTCTAAGGCAGCAATTAAATCAATTACTTCTCCTTTACAAGCCAAATCTATTACTAAATCATGCGTTTTGGCTAATCCAAAAGCACTACCTCTTGCTACAGCATCAGGTCCATAGGCGCGTTCGGTAGTTCTTAAATCAAGTTCACCCGCTTCTTTAGGCCAAAAATCTATACTTACTGTTCCACTATACAGATTATAACTTATCCGTTTAGGAAACTGCTGCCAAAACTCCTTTACCATTAAACCTATAGAATTATTTAAAACCAATGCTCCATTATAACGCGTTGGAAAAGATTCTTTTTTATCATCAATAATAATTTCTAAACTACTATCGCTATCCTGAAAAATACTAAATAGGCTATTTACATCTCTATCAACAATCTTACCATCAAGCTCATAATAAATCTTTTTACTTAAATTACTTAAATTAAAATCAATTCCAAACTGTTCAATCGTCTCATTCTCTGGTAACCGTTTACCTTTATACAAATAATGATAATTATTTTCAGGATAACCCGTATATATCAACGTATGCTTAAGCTTAATATTACTATCGCCTTCCGACACATATACTCGCACAATGTACTTACAATACTTATCTCCTTTACTATTAACAAACCAACCTTCCTTACGTATGCACTTATAAATTCTGCCATCATCTTCAACAACCAAACTTGCTTTACTCTCGTATTCACCACTATACTTTTTATCCTTATAAACTAAAACAGGATTAAGATTATCAATAACAACCTCATCATCACCAAATACTCCATCGCCGTTCTTATCATACCATCCTTTAGCAATAATTGTGCCTTTACTTTTAGGTAAAAATACTTGGATAATACCATTGGAAACAATTAACCCATCATCTAAACTCTTAATAAATACTTCCTTATCGTAATTATCAACTCTCTCTTTACCGTAAACCAAAAACAAATCTTTCTTATCTAAAACCTGGCTCTTTGTTGTTACAAGGAGCCACTTAATACTTTTATCTGGCCAGAAAGCGATAATTTTAAATTGAGCAGGTAAAATATTCCCTTCATTATCAATAATTCTAAACTTATCTACCCCATAAATCTTTCCACGAGGCAAAGGCACGCCTCCTCGCCATATACCATCTATCAATTTGCCTCGGTTTAAATAATTTCTTAACACTAACGGTATCCACAAACAACCATCTTCTTTTTGCCATTTATTAGGCTCAAAACTAAAATAGTCTCCAATAGCATAAGCCTTCTCATCTGATTTTGAGTATGCTAATGGTGAAAAAATACCTATCCCCTCAGATTTAACTAACTCTCGTGATACAAGTTTCACATTATCCAGATAGAATCTTTTCTCCTGAGTATTATTCCAAAGGAACAAATTAAACTGAGCTATCTTTGTGGGATACAATTCCTCCCACAAATTAGCGATATCTATCTTAAATCTTCTCTTCTCACCGGCTTTTAGATACAAGTCTTGTTTAATTTTCCTACCATCTTTATCCTTAATCTGCAGAATAATCCTTTCGTTAGAGCTATTAGGATTATACACATCAAAAACTAACACCTCATACCCTGACCAATTACTCTTTTTAGGATTATCATCAAAGAATTTTTCCAGCTTAACCACCGAGGCTTCATTATTAGGATAAAACACCAACTCCCCGGAATTACTATCAATCGCCTCTTTATTAGTAATACTTATAGAAGCTCCTATAGTCTCCCACCGTTCAATCTCTTTTCTATCCTCAAAATCACTTAAAACCAATATATCTTTTGCTTTGGGCAGATTAGCAATCCACCTTTCTTTAATCTTATGCTTAACATTAACAATAAAAGGTTTTGCTTTTTTATATAAAACATAACCTCCTACACAAAAAGACACACCCATAAGAAAACCCACAATACCTACCAATACTAATTGTCTAAACCCTTTACTATCCATTTTTAACTCTCTTCCCCCGTTATTACACCCGGCGGGTGTAATATGGGTAAATAGCGCTACAAAAGTTTTAAGTATAATTCCTCTATATCCTTTATCATCCTATCTAAGGTGAATTTAGCTTTTATAGATTGTTTAGCCTGATGAGACAAATATTGATAAAGTTCATTATTGCTAACCAATACACTAATTGCCTCAGCTAATTCTCTAACATTAGCCGGTTCTATCAAAATACCATTCTTACCATTAATAATAACCTCAGGTATACCTCCTACCTTACTACTAATCACCGGCACTCCTGAAGCCATTGCTTCAAGCATTACTAAAGGTAATCCCTCTCTTAAAGACGGTATAACTAAAATATCTATTGACTGTAAAATGTTATTAACATCATTCCTAAACCCAGTAAAGATAACTTTATCTTCTAAACCTAAACTTCTTACCATCTCTTTAAGAGTTTCCTTCTCTACTCCCTCGCCTACTACCACTACTTTCAGATTATATTTACCATCTAACATTCCCATTGCATTAAATAAAAACTTATGACCTTTAGGTTCTACTAATCTACCGATTATCCCTAAAACTTTAGTATTATCATTAACGCCCAATTCCTTCCTTATCTTTTCCCTTATCTCACCACTAATACGAAAATTTTCCTCATTAATCCCATTATAGATAACCTCTAACTTCTCCTCAGCGATGCCTTTAGATTTATAAAAATCCTTAACTGCTTCAGATACAACCACAATCTTATGCGTAAATCTTGAGAGGAAGCGGTCAATAAGAAAATAATGTTTAGGCTTCCACACATCAACACTATGTTCTGTAGCAATTATTATTTTTACTCTACCTAAAACCGCGGCAACTCTACCCCAACAATTTGCTCCCCATAAATGCGTATGCACAATATCTATATTATGTGTGTTTATTAACCTAATCATCTTAGGAATTATACTGAAATCAAGCCCAGGTTTCTTATTTAAAGCAATAACTTTTATTTCCTCTCTTTCCAACTCCTCAGCAAAAATCCCTTTATCATTTAGACAGCAGACAAAGGGATTAAATCTACCTTTATCTAATCCCTTCACCAAATTAATTACTACACTCTCCGCCCCACCCAACCCTAATGACCAGATAATATAAAGGATATTTATCCTTCTGTAACAAACCGATTGCTTAACTCCAAAATCTAAATAACTAATAAATTTCTTAAATATTCCTACTAAATTTTCAACATTCCTTTTAGCATCAAACTTTTTCTCAACCAAAATCCTCGCATTATAAATAATTTTCTCCTTAAGCGCCTCATCATTCGCTAAGTTTAATATTGCTTTTGCTAAAGCTATACTATTATTAGGTGGCACTAATATACCTGTTTCCTTATCAATTATCACCTCAGGTATACCCGAGATATTTGTAGAAATAACAGGAACACCGCAAGCCATTGCTTCTAAAATAACATTAGGGATACCATCCCTATCGCCATTTTTAGCGATCACACTTGGTTGGACTAAAACGGTTGCTTCCCTATACAACCCCATAATTTCCTTTTGAGTTTTTTCTCCCAAAAACTCTATCTTATCACTTAAATTATACTCTTTCACTTTACGATTAAGCCTACCTAAAAGCTCACCTTGTCCAACAATTTTACAATAAAAATTCAATCTCTCCCTATCAAGAATCTGACAAGCATCAATTAAATAATCAAATCCCTTTGTATCCACCAATCTCCCTATAGAAAGAATATTTATCCTCCCATTTCCCATTATCTTATTCCTCAAAGGGAACTTATCTAACTCAATACCATGATAATTAAGAATAATCTTATCCAAAATGTATTTATCATTATTCTCTCCTCTACCATTGCCTATAAGCTTACCCAGAAATCTACGATTATACTCAGTGCAAGTTACACAAAACCTTGCTCTTATAATTTTATCTTTTAATCCTCTCTGACTAACAAAAATATCCCAAGCATGGGCAGTAAAACTAAAAGGAACACCTGTCAATACATTCAAGATAACTCCGGCGGTTGTTGGCATTGTTGCCCAATGAGTATGTAAATGATAAATCCTATACTTCTTAATCAAATCAGCAATATAGAAACACTCACCCAAAACATACATAGCCTTAATTAATTCTACTCCTGCCCAACCATAAGTATAAAAAACATACATAATAGCCTTGATAGTATTACACGGGTGACCGCATATCCATCTAAATATACTTAATAAACTTATTTTAGGATGAAACGTATCAGTGAGAAAATCTTTTGCTTGAGGATGAATTATTATATCTTTACAAAACTTTAAAGATATAATTTTAAATTTTAATCCACTTTCCCTTAATCCTACAAACTCTCGCAAAATAAATGTCTCATAAATCTGAGGAAACTGTGAGCATATAAAGGCAATCTTGGGCTGAGTGAATGATAAGTATAAATCTTCAAATTCTCTAACCATCCGCTCAAGACTAAATTTTTCTTTGGCTATTCTACGCGCATTTTCTCCTAATTTTTCTCTTAAATCTTTATTTTTCAATAACCTAATAATTGCCTCTGCTAATGCCTTGGGAGTTTTGGGAGGAATTAAAAATCCTGTCTCTTTATCCATTACTGTCTCTAAATTCCCATCCACGGCAGTTGCTACTACAGGCACCCCACTTGCCATTGATTCTAAGATAGTATTAGACATACCTTCAGAATAAGAGGCATTTACGGATATATCCATTAGAGAAAGTAACTGTGGGATATCATTTCTACTCCCTAAAAATAACACCTTATCCTTGTAAGAAGTATTTTTAACCTCTATCTCTAATTCTTTTCTTAAATAGCCATCTCCAATCAATAAGAAAGTAGTATTGGGAACCTCTTCCAAGATGAGTGGGATTGCCTGGATAAGATCCCTATGCCCTTTAATCCAACTAAAATTGGCAATCATTCCTACCACAAAATCATTCGTGTTTATCTTCAATTGCTCTTTAATCCCGAAATTTAAACCTTGAACATTGAATTTTTCTAAATCTACCCCATTATAAATTACTTTTATTTTTTCACGGTTAACCTTTTCCTTACTAAGCACCACCCTTTTTACCGCCTCACTAACACAAACAATCTTATCTACCCAGCGATTAGTTAACCGATAAGCCAAAATATGCCTTAATTTGCCCTCACGAAGCATACCTGTATCCCGTCTACTTGTGATAATAGTTTTTAAACCAGCTATTTTACCTGCAATTACACCTAATATGTTCTCACTAAAAAGATAGGTATGCACAATATCAAAACCTTCCTTTTTCATCAGTTTAACTAACCTTATGAGCCCTTTCAATCCTGATAACCCATAGATTTTTTTTATACCCAATTCTTCCAGAGTTACTAACTTCGTCTCAAATCTTTCTTTATCTATCCCAAAGAGTAATTCCATAAGATGCTTTTGTGCACCAGCAGGTCTTAATTTATCAATAAGATAAAGAATTTTAGTTCTCATTTTTATCTATACCCTTTTCTTACACCCCATTACACCCGCCGGGTGTAATACACCTTCTCCCCCCCCCCCATATTACACCCGCCGGGTGTAATACACCCGGCGGGTGTAAAAATGGGGGTTATCGCATTTCATTTCTATATATCCTCATAATTATTCCTGCCAATATCCAAAAATAGCCAGAAATTTCTGTGCTATTGAGTCGTGAGCCAAATATATTAGCTACCAACAGCCCACTTAAACCACCTAAAAATCCTAAACCAACAGCTTTATAAAACTTATCCTTAGTGTTCCTATATACCCAATTAGAATACCGAAACAATAATAAAACAATGGAAAGAAACACAATCAAAGTAGGTAATCCCTGTTCAGCAGCAATAATAAGATAACTATTGTGTGCATCCATCTCTTGAATATTAGGATTATAACGGGGAAGAAAATAAGGGAATAAACCGTATCCTACACCAAACAATGGTTTATCTTTAATCATTGCTATACCGCCACGCCACGCCTCAATTCTTCTCGCTGTGCTTGGCTCTAAATTTTCTTCAAGTTCACTACTCACATAATCTTTCTCTTCTAAAGTCATATTCATTCTGTAACGGATACCCGCGGGTAAAAATTGAGGGTTCATAATCAAAAATACTAATCCTACAGTAACCAATATGAAAAGAAGTTTATTACGAAAAAAAGATAATCCTAATCCACCACAAGCAAAAGCGACATATCCACCACGAGAAAAAGTGACCATAATCCCTCTAAAAGCTACTGCCATAGGTAGAATTAAAAACCAGCTACGGAAATTTTTATAATAAGTCAAGATAAATCCCGCATAGAGAAACATATAATAAACAAAGAATGCTGCCAACTGATTCGGCTGAGCAGTAATACCGCCAATTCGAGCTTTCTCTAAACTGGAAGCACTCACACCAAAATTCATATAATCCCTTATTGCCATAATACCTGCTAAAAAAACAATAAACATCATTGTATAAATAACTGCCTTACATACTTCCTTATCCCTTATGATATTATAAGCAAGAAAAAAGAAGATAATGGGAGTAACCCATCGTTTAAAATCAATAAATATCAAAAATGCATTCTCACCTACCCAACCAAAAGCACGCACTACAGACAAAAATCCCAATAAAATAAATAGATAAATTAACTTATTTAATGGACTCTTCTCCCAAAAAGGTAAATTTTCTCTTTGACTTTTTAGGAACCAGCCTATAAGAATTATAATGGTAAGGATATTAGTAAAATTTAATGCGCGGAAATTTGTGCCAAAATCACCTACCAATATCTTAGAGAACGGTATATAACAAGTTAGAATTAACAACGGTATTTGAGGATTATCTATTCCCCTAAAGAAAATAAAACCTAATCCTACAAAACCTAAAATAATAATTAATACTGGGGGCAAGCTAATATCCTTTGCCACAAGAAGAGCAAAAAAACAAGAAATAATACCAGCGATAATAAAATATCTTTTAAGATTCATATTTTTAATTCCCCTTACACCCCCGGGTGTTCTTATTACACCCGCCCACCCATATTACACCTGGCGGGTGTAATATGGGGAGAAATTTCTTCATAAATCTCCTCTATTTTTCTTACCGTCTTTTTAATCTCAAAGACTTCCTCTACCCTTTTTCTACCCGCCTCACCCATTTTTTTTGCAAGTGTAGAATTATCTAAAAGCTTAATAATTACTTCTGCAAGGGCTTGAGGATTACAAGGGGGAACAAGCAACCCTGTTTCACCATCTAAAACTATTTCTGAAGGACCAGGAATATTAGTAGCAATGACC
>JAMWBQ010000184.1 GCA_023819315.1 Candidatus Omnitrophota bacterium | reverse complement strand
CATACCTCCTGCTCCTCAAAATCTTCCCCAAGCTACTACTGCGTCACCTTCTCCTCCACAGACGATATCACCTAAGCCACAGCCAGAGGTACCTCCCCAACCACTTCCACCTCCTCAGCCTACCCCTCCATCTCTCCCAAAATCCACCTCCGAGCCACAATGGCCCAAGGAAAGTCTCAAACCTAACCCCTGGAGATGGGAGTAGCCTTTGAAATCCCTTAAAGGCTTCTTAATTTCTGGGGCCATCTTTGGTTCCCTTATTATGTTCGTAGTGTTTTTTATAATTCTCTCCTTTTGGTATAAAGAGAATTTAAAAAAACAAACCCTAAAAAAAATGGATGAAATTGCCTTAATGAGTTATCACTCCATCTTTCAGGTTATGAAAAAGGGTTGGAAAAGAGAGGAGATGTTAGCCCTTTTGATGGCCTATAAAGATATCTACAAAGAGAAAGAATATCTCTTTGAATTAAGGAGAGGGAAGCTTGTGGATGAGCTTTATGGGCCTATAGGAAAAGTTAAATTCGAAGGTGAGGTAGAGAGAGTTTTTAAGGATGGACAAAAGGAAATACTAGTTAGAGATAATAAAATTCGCTATCTTTATCCCTTTAAGACGGAAGAAGAATGCTTAAGTTGTCATACAAATGCCAAAGTGGGAGATGTTTTAGGTGTCCTTGATATGAGCTTTGATCTTTCTCCCTACCTATCTAATTTTTACAAAGGAGTATTTTTAATGATAATACTACTCTTTCCTTTGCCTATTCTTGTCTCTTATTTGATTGCTACTTTTTTCTCAAATAGGCTAAATAGATCTTTTGCTCTCTTAGAGCAGAATATAAAAGAGGTGAATAGGATTAGTGATTTAAAAAATATAGAATTAAAGAAAGTAGATTTAGCCTTTGGAGAATTTAACAAGATAAAAGAGGAAGTTGCTCAATTAGTTGAAAAAATCAGAAGAATAGCAGTTGACAAAGAGGTTTTAGAATTTGAAATAAAACTCTTAGAAAGATTTGTAATCACCGCGGATGTGGTAAAGGACTGGAAAGAATTTATTAAAAACCTTTTAAAAGAAGTAAATAAGATTTTTACCGTTTACTGTCTCTTTATTGTTACAATAGTTAAAGAAGAAAATCTTGCTATAGAAATATTTTGGATTAAGAGGCCTTCAGAACAAACCAAAGACCTAATGGAGAGAATTATTTTAGAGTATATAGAAAGTGCACCCCCGTTTAAAGATACTGCCCAGAAATTTCCCCCTACCTTTTCCCATGAAGTAGTCTCCTCTAACGAAAATTATTTAAAATTGGAAGAAGAGGAATTATTAGTGCAAACTAAGGTTTTTCTTCTTGAGAAGCCTCTTATAGGTGGGATCGTGGGAATTGGTGTGAATGCTGACATTGCTGATGACCCTGTGAGGACCATTGGTTTAGAAGGTGTTTTATCTATGTTGGTTAATGTTATCGTTTCAGCTAAAGCTATATATGAATATACTAAGGAAATAGAATATTTTGCAACCAGAGACCCTCTAACAGATTTATTTAATAAAAGAGTTTTTTGGGAACTTTTAGCCTATGAGATCGAAAAAGCAAAAAGACATAACCACAAATTTACTCTAATGTTTATAGACTTAGATGATTTTAAGTTGATTAACGATATCTATGGACATCTCTTTGGCGATAACTTTTTAAGACTTATTGGAAAAATAATAAAAGAGAATGTGAGAAGGGAAGATATAGTCTGTAGATTCGGGGGGGATGAATTTGTATGTATCTTAAGTAATGCTGATATAGAACAGGCTTATTTAATTGCCAATAGAGTAAGGCAAGCTATAAAGGAAGCCAGTTTAATGTCTCCCAAAGGGGTAAAGGTCACAACCACTTCTTCTATGGGACTCGCTGTATATCCTGATCACGGCAAAACTCCTAAGGATCTTTTCACTGTAGCAGAACATATGGCTGTGAAAGCCAAAGCCTTAGGGAAGGACAAAATTCTCTTCCCCTCCATTGAGGATCTTCAGAATATTTTTAAATTTATAGATGAAACTTTGCTTTTAATTAATAAAGCTATTTACGAAAAAAATATTTTTCCTTATTTTCAACCCATTATAAAATTAGATACTCTGGAAATCTTTGGATATGAAGCTCTTATGAGAATAGCTACAGATAATAGAATTGTCTCAGCTGGAGAATTTATAGAATACATATCTAATTTGGGCATTATTGGTAAGGTCGATCTTTTGCTGGTAGAGAAGGTCTTTGAAAAGATAAAAGAAAATCAGTATAAGGACTTCATATTTATTAATACTACACCCAAGGTCCTTGTATATTCAGAATATCTTCAAACTTTAAAGAGTTTAATTAATACCTATCAGATCGACTCTCAGAAGATTGTATTTGAAATCACAGAAAGAGAAACCGTCAAAAATGTTACTTTATTGAAAAGATTTTTAAAGGAACTTAAAGATTTGGGGTGCTTGGTGGCTATTGATGATTTTGGTTCTGGATATTCCACTTTTCACTATATAAAACTAATTCCAGTAGATTTTGTCAAAATAGAGGGAGAATTCATACGAAGTTTAGTCTCAGGCGAAGCCATTGATAGAAGCATAGTTGAAAGTATTGTAACCTTTTGCAAGGGTACGAAAATACGAACTATAGCTGAGTATGTAGAAAGTGAAGAAATCTTAA
>JAMWBQ010000183.1 GCA_023819315.1 Candidatus Omnitrophota bacterium | reverse complement strand
AACAGCATTTGACTATGCAAAAACCCTTCTAGAGACGGAACAAAGATATTTGGAAAAAGAATTGGAGAAGAAGCATTCCGACAACATAAAAAAAATATATAAACTATTAAAATCTTATGTAGAAAGGAGGAAGAAAAATGACTAAATACAAAGCTGTATACAAAATAATAGCAAATAAAGTTGTACCTGTGTCAGACAGAAGGGACGGCGAATTAAGATTAGTGCATTTTAAAAATTTCTTTAATAATTGTCGTGCGCATGGTGGCGATATTATAAAAGATGATTGTAATAATTATTATACTACAAGCATACTTGACACAAGTAAAGCAAACGCAAGAAAAGGTTTATATAATATAAGATTTACACCGATCGAATATAACTTAATTTTTAATTATATTACAAAATATTACACTAACCCTATAAAATTAAAAAGGGAAAGAAAAAAACTTGAAAAAATTTTTAATGACACAAGCGTTGATTTGTATAGTAAATTAAAATTTATTAACAAAGATAAAAACTTATATCAAATATTTTTTTATAATATGGACACATACGACTTTTACTACGATGAAAATATTTTAGATAAAGAATTAAATAACTTACATACTGTATTAATTGCAGCAATAGCTTTAGATTACAAAGAATTTGCAAAGCAAATAATATCAGTAGCCACAGACCAAATAAATAATTCTGATGAAGATGGATATACTGCATTGTATCAAGCTGTCAGTAAAAACGACTTAGACTTAGTAGAATTATTAGTTAAAAAAGGTGCTACTAGTTCACAAGGAAAATATAGTGCAACTTATTTAGCTTATATGCTAAAAAATAGAAATGGTGATAGCATACTTAAATGTTTATTAGAAAATAAAATTGATTTAGATTTCAAAGATATCCACGGCGAAACATTATTAGAACGTGCTATAAAAGATAAAAACGAAGAAGTAATAAACTTATTAAAGGAGGAAGAAAAATGAAAAACAAAAAATATTTAGTGATATATGATGAAAGAAGAAGTTTATCTCGTTTAAGAAAATTAAAAAATAAATTAAAAAAATATACGACAGATGAAATTTTAGAAAAATTTAAAGATGATATTTTTATCCTAACCCAGAAAAAATTTAAAAATTATGTTAAAAAATATGGAAAAAATTTTCATATATTAAGGGAGGTAAAAAAATGAAAGTATTTACATTAAATGATGACCTTAGTGTTTCTGAAGGTGCGAAAATTGTTAAGAAAAATTTGAAAAATGACATCACACTAGACGCTGTTTTAATTGGGCAGGAAGGAAGAGGGAGGGAACTTGGGGTAATTCCAGTTCAGTTGTTAACTCCCTGGGATGGGGAAGGAGAACGCAGAATTAAAAATGTTAAACTAGGAACGACCCAAAGTGGTCATCCGAAGTTTTTGGAAGTAGAGAACGACAACGATACTGATATTGTTATTGTTGCTAGGACACCGATAGGCTTTCGAGGCGGGAACAAACATCTTTTAGACATTATAGAAATCACCCCAGAAAGTGTCTTCCCCAATCTAAAAGTCATCTCCTGGGGTATAATCGCTCAGGGGATAGCTGGGTATATGGGGTCGGGTTATCAGTTTGTATGGCAGATAACCCCGCCTATTGAAATTAAAATTAAATTAGAAGGACGGCTATACGGTCGTCCTGCCGATTGGAAGCTAAGGGTAAGTAAAGACGGGAGCGTAAAATGTGCCCCCACTAAAGAATGGGAGCTAATTTAACCACCCCAAGAGGAGGTAAAAAATGATAAAGGTAAAAATTAAAACAGAAGGAATAGAAGGAAAATGGAACGGAAGATATTATAAATCTTATAAAGGTAATGACTTTGTTCGTGTATATATAGATAATAAAGAAATACACTGCAGAAAAGAAGATATTGAGTATGCAAGAAAAAATAAAGATATTGAATATGAACATATGAAAAAATTTTATTTTACAAATAAGTTTAAAGTAATAAGAGCAATAGAGGATGAAAATTTTAAATACGAAAAAGACAATTTATTTACAATATACTGGAACGCAGAAGTATATTCATTAGCCAATATTGAAACAAGATATTTAGAAGAAGATTGGGATTGGACGGATAAATTCAAAAGCATTGACTTTGATAAAAATGACGTAGTGTTTATAAATAGCAATCAACAAGACTCATTTTATTTGCTTATTAAAAACGAGTCTATTAAAAAAGTTTTAGATATAATAAATGCAGAGAAAAAAAAGAACGGAATAAAAGGGGAAGAAACAGAACTTACTCTTTATATTCCTTTTTTAAACCAGTAAAATTAAAAGGAGGTTAAACAATGGGAACTATATTTGACGGGAAAAAAGAATGGATAAGAATAAGGAGAGACTTAATTAATAAAATAGGAAAAATTGAAATAGAAATAAAAGGAGAAAATCTATACACTATGAGGGAATGTGAATTGTATATAAATGATATAAATTGGGGTAAAGCATTTTTTGAAAATCTAAATAAAATCGTAATCTATAATAGAGAACTTTTAAAGAAATATAACATCAAAAGAGACAGTTTTGAAATTAAACTTGATTGTGTTAACAAACTTAAGACAATACAAAAAGAATACAAAGAGAAGTTAAAGAAGGAATTCTTTGATAGAAAGATAAGATTAATTGCAGCTAAGGTCCCTGTTGACTCGAAGGAAAG
>JAMWBQ010000182.1 GCA_023819315.1 Candidatus Omnitrophota bacterium | reverse complement strand
TTTATTCTTAATGGTAGATTGCCATATACGGGTTTTTTTACGCATCATAATCCAATGGCTTATTTTGTGTCTGCTGTTGCGGTTCTTTTTAGCGGACCTTCATTCGTAAAGTTTAGGCTAGTTTTTGGTGTATTTTATCTTCTGGGTTTTATATCCTTATTTTTTTATGTTCGTAAAAATTGGTTTAAACAGGAGATAATAATTATAACATGGCTTATAACATTCCTAACAATTTCTGCCACCTATACTTGGGGACATATGGTATTAGGAGATACTTTATCAGCCTACTTTTTGCTTCCTTCTTACTTGATTCTTGTTTTTATTGCTCTCAGAGGAACGAAAGTTAGATGGGAGAAAGTATTGGTTGTTTCAATACTAGCTGCATTAGCAGTTCTAACTAGTAGTGCTGTGGTCATAACTGTTCTAATTATTTATGCTTTTCTATTCTTTTTATTTGTGTCTCAATGTAAGTTGAGGTTTAGAGATATACTCCTTTTTATTACAATTGTAATTACCCCTTATATTATATTTTTTCTTTACTTGGTTTTTAGTGGTAGTTTAAATGAGTTTTATCGTCAAGCCATAAGATACACATCTGATATATATGTTCAACTTCCGGGCGGATTTACATCAAGGAATCCTTTTAGAATATCGATTATTTATTTTAATGAGTTCTTAAAAAATTACAGGTCTATAGTGCTGATGATAAAAGATCTTAATCTTGCGAATCCATTTGCTCCTGCTCTTGCATTGTCTAGTTTGGTATTTATAGTCTATTTGATTCTTAATAGGAAGTTTAGCCTTTCTGTATTTGTTTTTCTGATGTTGGTTTATGCTTCTTTACGAGGTAATCCCTATACCACAAGTGAGACAGACTATCAGGCGATACAGTATCATTTTTTTTCAATGTTTAATGGATTAGCAGCAATAGTATATTTGTGGAATTCTTTGTCGTTGAATAGTAATAGAGAAATACCCAAGAAGATAATAGAAGGTTTTATGTTCGTACTATTATCCGTCTTTATGTTTTTTTTGTTCTGGCTGTTTTTTGATAAATGGTGGGAAAAGACATATCTTAAGTATATGGGTCAACAGGCTCTTATATATGATAGACCTCCTATAGCTGCTATTCTAAATGATCTTATACCTAAGAACGAATATTATTTTATTGCCCCTTTTGATTTTGAAGATCAGCTCTATATGAAGTCTAAACCTGCTTCTAAATACATAGTTGTTTTGCCTGGAATGGATCACTTAACATATTTTCAAGAGGAGATAATCGCTGATTTGTCAGATGCCAATCCAAGAATCATTGTGTTTAATACCGATTATAGGTTTTTCAATTCTTCCACTCCTCATGGTTTGTTAGTTTTGGACTATATTAATAATAAGTATACAACTATTAATTCTCTTGGTTTGAAAAAGAATGGATATACTCTTAAATATGAATGGATGGGTAATTTTAATTTCGAAAGGCACTTTTTTATTTTGAAGGAAAAACAAGATGAAATAATAAATGAAATGATTTCTAAAGGTTATCTTATTCCTCCTAGTTAGTGTTTTTTAGTTTCTCTTTAAGTTGATAATGTAACATCTTATTGTTAAAATCTTCTTGTGAAGAAAAAGGCGCTTATTACAGGAATAACAGGCCAAGATGGATCTTACTTGGCAGAATTCCTTTTGAAAAAAGGCTACGAGGTGACAGGTATTATCAGAAAAACCAGCCACTTTTATTATGCTAATATCTCTCACATTCAGCATGAATTAAACCTTATTCAAGCTGATTTGCTTGATCCTGTTTCCATTCGCGAGGCAGTGCAAAAGGTTATGCCGGATGAGGTTTATAACCTTGCTTCGCAGTCTCATCCTGCCGAGTCTTTCAGACAGCCTATTCACACAGCAGAAATTACAGGGATTGGCGCTCACCGGGTTATGGATGCCGTGCTTGATGCGGCGCCAAAGGCAAAGTTTTATCAAGCCTCATCAAGCGAGATGTTTGGCTGGGTGAAAGAAATTCCTCAAAACGAGGAAACTCCATTTAATCCTGCAAATCCTTACGCGGCGGCAAAACTTTACGCTCACAATATTGCGCGCATTTATAGAAAAAGCTACAAGATGTTTATTTCTTGTGGAATTCTTTTTAATCATGAATCCCCGCGCCGCGGTCTTGGATTTGTGACGCAAAAGGTAACCTATGCCGCCGCCTGCGCCAAACTTGGGATTAGAACAAGTGAGCACTTGAACGAAGAAGGAGAGCCGATAGTTAAAAATGGCAAAGTGGCGCTTGGGAATTTGGAGGCAAAAAGAGACTGGGGATTTGCTGGTGATTATGTTGAAAGTATGTGGCTGATATTACAGCAAAAAGAACCTGATGATTTTGTTGTCGGGACGGGGGAAACACATACAATAGCCTCGCTTTGCGAGGAAGCCTTTTCCTATGTAGGGCTTGATTGGAAAAAATATGTCGTGGTTGACAAGCGCTTTGTAAGGCCAACCGAAACCGGGCCCTTGGTTGCGGATTACTCAAAGGCTAAAAAGGTTCTTGGTTGGAAGCCAAAAACTTCTTTTAAAGAGCTTGTAAGGATGCTGGTTGATGCGCATCTTGCAAGGTTAAAATAGCTTTATAATGTTTAAAAGGCTTGATTTTTGGCCTGTCTTGTTTTTCTTCTTTTTGTTCTTGACAATTTCCTATTT
>JAMWBQ010000181.1 GCA_023819315.1 Candidatus Omnitrophota bacterium | reverse complement strand
GAATTCTATATTGCGTTTAGTAAACTCCTCCATTATGGAGAAATTAATCTCTTGTTGTACACCCATATATTTTTTATAATCAGCTCCCAAAACATAATAAACCACTTCAAATATTAAATTATAATCACCAAAGGAGAAAAAATGAGCGCGGTCGAACACAGTTTCAGGGATATTTGTAATAATATCTTGAATTATTTTCGGTATCTCTTTTAATCTACTAAGGGGAGTGTTATATACTACGCCTATCCTAAAAACTACCCTTCGTTTCTCCATCAATTTATAATTACGCAATCGTGAATCGGTAAGGTCTGAATTAGAAATTATGAGCATCTCACCACTTAAGCTACGGATACGGGTAGTTTTTATCCCAATATACTCAATTGTTCCCATATAATCATCAACGATAACAAAATCTCCCACTCTAAAAGGGTGGTCAAAAATAATACAAAAATAACTAAAAAGGTCCTTTAGGATAGCTTGAGCAGCTAAAGCTACCGCTACACCACCAATACCTAAACCGGCAATTACTGCGGAAATTTTAAACCCTAAATTATCTAAGAAGAAAATAACTGCTAGCGCCCAAGCTAAAACCTTTATTAGGATTAAAATACCAGCAAGACTTCTTTCTAAGGAGATATCTTCCCCTTGTTTCTTTAAATAGAGCTTAAAAGCGTAACTAACAAAAGAAACTAATACTTTTACACCGAAATATAATCCTAAACCTAAAATAAAGTAGCCTAATAATTTCTTTAACACTTCTGTTAACGTTAAGCTATTTATAGCTAAATATACAACTAATATATGCATAAGGGGGACACCTGTGCTTTTAAAGAGAGAAACTAAAAAATCATCTAAGGTAAAGGTTGTTTTTGAAGATAATTTCTCTAACCAGTCTATAATTCTTCTCACTACAACTTTTATAAATAAATTACCTACCAACAAAATAATAAAAGCTACAATATATCGCCATAGATAATTACCTAAGAAGACAGTGTCCAAAATATTTTTGGCTAATACCTTCACTTTCCCCCCTTTTTTCTATATCCTAAATTAAAGTTTATAACCACATTTATTATACGTATTTAGCTAAATTATTTCAAGACGAGAATATTTTGTCTTTATATATTTTTAAATTTGACTTTTTATCAAATATATGTTATTAATTAGATTAATGGAAAATACCAATACTTATAACAAAACAGAAGATTATCTTAAAGAAATAGAGCGATTAAAAGGGGATTTAGAAAGAGCTAAATTTCAGTTCTATGTATTCTACGAACTTACCAAAGCCATGCGCACAACCTTAAGGTTAGACGAAATCGCTTATATAATCCTTACGGATTTAACTGCTCATCAAGGCTTGGGATTTAACCGAGCGCTTCTATTTCTAATCAATAATAAAGAGAAAACAATCAATGGATTTATGGGTATAGGACCGATAGACCCTGAAGAAGCAAGCAAAATATGGAAACTTATAAAAGACCAACAGATGGACCTTTATGCTTTAATTGAAAATTACTACCGGATAAAAGATTGGCCGGTTAAACCTAAGCTTATGGAATTTACCCGTTCTTTAAGTTTTCCTCTCAATGAAACAGCAGGAATTATTTTTGAAGCTTTACACGAGTTAAATCCTATTTATATTAAAGATACTAGCGAAGAAAAATTTAAAAATGACCCCTTAATAAAAGCTCTTCAATCAAAAGAATTGGTTATAGCTCCTCTTTGGTCAAAAAATATTCCTTTAGGAGTAGTTGTGGTAGATAATTACGTTACAGGTAAATCTATAACCGATGAGGAACTAAAAATTCTATCTATGTTTATCAATCAAGCAGCAGGAGCAATTGAAAACTCTTTAACTTACGAAGATACCCTCCTATTAGCACATACCGATACTCTTACATCTCTATGGAACTATGGGTATTTTCAGTATAAGTTGGATGAAGAGATAATGAAAGCTAATTCCCAAAAATACGAATTGGTAGTAATGATGATTGATATAGATGATTTCAAAAAATTTAACGATACTTTTGGACATCAAGCAGGAGATGATGCTCTTAAAAAAGTAGCTAACATCCTTAAACAATGTTCTCGTAAAATAGATATAGTATGTAGGTACGGAGGTGAAGAATTTGCTCTTATTCTGCCTAACACATCAAAAGATGAGAGTATAATCATCGCTGAACGTATAAGGAATGCTATAGAAAGTCAAGAAATTATGCAAAGACATATAACGGTGAGTATCGGGGTGGCAAGTTTTCCTTTAGATGTTAAAAGTAAAGATGAACTTATAAAGAAAGCTGATTTAGCTTTATATAGAGCAAAAAGCGAAGGTAAAAATAGAGTAATCGTTTATTCTTAAGGCTAAAAACAGTATTGTGGGTGCTATAAAATGAGAGCGATAGAAAAGTGTTCCTACTAAAAATATATAAAATCCCCCCTTATTTATTTCGGATATAAAACACTCACTATAGTACTTTTAATAGGTGATAATAACACAACAGAGGTTTTTATATTTTAGAATGGCTAATTAAGATATAATTCTTGCTGTCCAACATATACCCACGCCTTGCGCCTAAACACAACTGCCAGTTTCAATATCTCTTTTTGCCAATGTTTAGCAATGCAGATTTATAAAAACTATACAATTAACCAAATTTATTTTACTGCAGATGAAATTCTAATGCAAAAATTGGTTTTAAATATGGAGTTCTTTAAA
>JAMWBQ010000180.1 GCA_023819315.1 Candidatus Omnitrophota bacterium | reverse complement strand
CCCTAAGTTTTATTAAGGCATCCGAGGCATTAAGCCTCTATTGCGCCAGATAAGGGAAAATCCGGAGGGCAGTCTGGTGGAGGCGCGGCGGGATGGGTAGAGTTTATAGAAATCGTGAATACGTACATAAAGAAGCTAATGTATTTATCTTTACAGAAGATTGTTCTGGAATAGGTAGAATATACGATAAGGATATTTTTGAATCTTCTAAATCACTAATTAAAGAGTTTAATGGAAAATATATAAGTGAAAAGGATAAGATAGAAATAGTCAAAGAATTGTATAGTGAGGATAGACTAAAGGGTACCAGATACTGGGATGAGTTTAAGAAAGCTTTAGATATCTTAGAAAACATCAAAGAGTATGAACTAGAAAGAAATGAGGCACATTCTATAATGCGTGAAATTAATACAATAAAAGCCATTCCCTTTGAAATATATGAGAATCATCATGAAGAACTTGAAAAAATTATTGAAATTCTAAAGACATCCAAGGATAAAGAGGAAAAATTACAAGCAGAAGTACTTGTCAATGATTTGACCGTGGACGTGCCTTTTTGGAAAATCAAAAATTGTAGCATTTCTCAACTAGGCCTAAAGGGGATAAGCATTTTAAACTGTAAATATTCTCCAGAGGAAGGCTTACTTTTAGATGAATTCTTGGATAATATCTTTTAAAATTTTTTAATAAAATTTTTTAACATGAACTTTGACTTTGAAGCTTTAAGAACCAATGGGATAAAAATAAACTATCTTTATGTATGTGAAAGGAAACTTTGGCTTTTTGATAGGGGAGTTCAGATGGAATCCAATTCAGATAAGGTAATCCTTG
Organism: Candidatus Omnitrophota bacterium; assembly: GCA_023819315.1. GTDB lineage: Bacteria > Omnitrophota > Gorgyraeia > Duberdicusellales > 4484-171 > JAMWBQ01. The sequence continues at coordinate 1,891 of JAMWBQ010000180.1, read as the reverse complement.
GCAAGCTTTTAGGGGAATATTCTTATCCAAGAGAAGAAACAAAAGAAGTTTTGATAGATAACCTTATAAAGATTGACATAGTGGCGGAACAGGAAATAAGGGAAGTTAAGTATTCCGATAGACTTTCTTATGCCCATAAAATGCAACTTTTATACTACCTTTATTATCTCAAAAAGTTGGGTATAGAAAAGAAGGGTGTTATAAACTATCCCAAAATGAGAAAAAAAGAAACCGTGGAGCTCACACCGGAGGCTGAAAGGGAAATTGAGATGGCATTAATAAAAATTAAAGAGGTTTTAAATATGGAAAAGCCCCCAAGCGTGATTAAGAAACCATATTGTACCAAATGCGCCTATTATGAATTTTGTTTTGGGTAGTTAATTATGGGTAGGGTGTATTACCTTTTCTCAAACGGTAAAATTCGACGCAAGGATAACACAATATACATAGAAACGGATGGTGGAGATAAGAGAGCTATTCCTATAGAAGATGTAGAAGTCATACATATATTCGGTGAAGTGGAGTTAAATACAAAGCTTTTAAACTTCTTATCTCAACAAGGTAAAGTATTACATATCTATAACTATTACGGATTTTATTCGGGTAGCTTTATACCAAGGGATAAAAACGTTTCTGGTGATCTATTAGTAAAACAAGTTGAGCACTATCTTGATCCTGAAAGAAGGCTTTACCTTGCGTATTCTTTTGTGGAAGGCGCTTTATTTCATATGATATGGAATCTGAGGGAATACAATGGAACTTATGAATTTCAGGAGAAAATAAAAAATGAGCTTGAAAGGGCTAACAAATCAAAGAACATAAACGAGCTTATGGGATGTGAGGGTAGGGCAAGGGATGTTTATTACCAAGCTTTTAACATAATTCTCAAAGAAGAATTCCACATGGACAAAAGGGAAAAAAGACCGCCATCAAATCCTGTAAATGCCCTAATATCCTTTGCTAATTCCTTGATATATTCTACAGTTTTGTCTGAACTATATCATACACAGCTTAATCCTACCATAAGCTATTTACACGAACCAAGAGAACGTAGATTTTCTCTATCCTTAGATTTAGCAGAGATATTTAAACCTTTACTGGGGGATACACTTATATTTAAACTTGTAAATAATGGGATTATAAAGCTTGAAGACTTTGACGAAGATTTAAACTACTGTTATTTAAAAGATAGTGGTAAAAAGAAGTTTGTAAAGGCTTTTGATGAAAAGCTTAATACTACTATAAAGCATAAAAAATTAAATAGAAGCGTTTCCTATAGAACTTTGATAAGGCTTGAATGTTATAAACTAATAAAACATTTACTTGAGGATGAAATTTACAAACCTTTGAAAGCATGGTGGTAGACTATGTATTTAATAGTTGTTTATGACGTAAATGAAGAGAGAATAAACAAGGTAAGAAAAATATTAAAGAAGTATTTTCTTTGGGTTCAGAATTCTGTCTTTGAGGGAGAAATAACCGAAGGAAAGCTTGAGCAGTGCATTTTAGAGTTGAAAAGAGCCATCAACGAAAATGAAGACTCAATATATTTTTATAGAGTGGAGAACAAGAAAAACATATCAAAAAGAGTCCTTGGTATAGAGAAGGAAATTACTGATAACATTCTCTAATCTTTGCCTTTCAAGCTTTCCGCGAAGGGGGTTTTGGGGGAATGTGAAGCTGGATGAGATGTATCAAAGCTTAGAAGCCTTTTGACATTTTATCTCAATACACAACTGGAGGTTCGCGGAAAATTAACCTCACTTGAACCACTTGACGAATTCCTAAAAGTGTTGTATATTAATAAATAGCTTTATAGGTAGAGTGTTGGGTTATATCTGAACGGTGTGGGATGTAAAGAGGAGGCTAAAAAGAAGGATACTTTTTTACA
>JAMWBQ010000179.1 GCA_023819315.1 Candidatus Omnitrophota bacterium | reverse complement strand
GCTGATTGGGCAGGATTAAGACCAATTACGGAGTTAGAGTATGAGAAAGCCTGTCGTGGGCCAGTTGATCCAGTTATTGATGAGTGCGCTTGGGGTAGCACTGATTTAGGTAGAGCAGATACTTTTGATGGGCCGGATGGTAGTGGTTATGCGAAGAAGGTTCCTAATAAAGGGGTAGTGAACTGTTCTTACGGCTCAGGGATTGCTCCTTTTGAATCAGCCTCAGGGAAAACTGTTCCCGATAATCCCGGTTACGAAGGTCCGGTTAGTGGAGAATTATTTGAGAATAGTCAGCACGAGGGAGTTTCTCCCCGAGTTAACAGTGGTGCTTCCTATTATGGAGTAATGAATCTTAGTGGCAATTTATGGGAAAGATGTGTTACTGTTGGGCACCCTTTAGGTCGGCAATTTAAAGGTTCCTACGGTGATGGTGAGCTTGATGAGTATGGATTTATGAATGTGTCTGATTGGCCGGGTAAGGATGGTGCTGGTGCGGGTAACCGAGGAGGAGTTTGGTCCAGTCCGGGATTAAAATATTTAAGGTTCGCTTTACGGTTTGCTGCTAATTTCCCTAAAGCAGAAGACGGTAAGCATGCCGGCTGTCGGTTAGGATATTAAAAAATTATATAAATGAGGAGCGATTATGAAAAATAGATTATTTTTTATTTTAACAATAATAGTTTTTCAATCAATAGGTTTTGCACAATCAATATCTAAACCTAAGATGATATTTGTTCCCAAGGGTAGTTTTATGATGGGAGATAATAGCATAGATAATGCTAAACCACAACATAAGGTTACTTTAACTAACGATTTCTATATAAGTAAGTATGAGATTAGTAATAAAGAGTATGCTGATATTCTTAACTATGCCTTGAGCAAGGGGTATTTAGATTTAAAAGCTTTACAAGATTCTAATAAAGCGGTAGCTAAAGGTGCTAATAATGGTTATAAATACCAGGATGTTTCTGATGAACATTCTCAGATTATGTTCAAGGATGGTAAATTTATTCCGCATCCTGGTAAAGAAAATTATCCTGTGTTAGAGGTAACTTGGTACGGAGCAGCCTTTTACTGCAATATGTTAAGCGAAATAGAAGGGTTAACTCCTCTTTATAATTTAGATAATTGGTCCTGCCAAGTTTATGGTAAGACAGGATATCGTCTACCTACTGAGGCAGAATGGGAGTATAGCGCAAAATATAACGACAATAGAAAATATCCCTGGGGTAATCAAGATTGGGATAGTTCCTATGCTAATTTTGGTAACAAATTGCCTGACCCATCGTTAGTTGTATCTACGCCTCAGGGTATGTACTCTCCTAAAGGTGATTCTAAATTAGGCATCTCCGATTTAGCTGGTAATGCTAGTGAGTGGTGTAACGATTGGTTTAACGATTATACGCCACAAGAACATGTTGACCCTATTGGTCCACCACCCAGTTTATTTGTCTATTTACCTTTTTTTAAGGAGTATCAACCTCTGAGGGTTGTGCGAGGGGGTTGTTATCTTTATGACCCTGATTTTCGTAAAGGTATGCCGCCACCATTTATAATTGATAGTGTTATTCATAAAGAAGCAATTAACAATAGTTTCCGTAGCTTTGATTATAAGAAGTTGAGTCGTCAGGTTACAGGTTTTAGAGTGGTTAAAACGGTGGCTAATAAAAACACAAAACCAGCTTTTACTCCTCAGGAAAAATAAATTTATGAGGAATATCATTAAAATTTTTGTTAACGAGGACTTTGGTAATAAAGAAAAAATTCCCTCTGCGTATCTACAGCAAATAAACTATTTAAAGAAATTATGGGATACACCGTCTTATGGGTTAGAAAGAGTATTTCGTTTGTTTGTATGTTCTCTCCAATTTCTTTTCCCTCTTATTTTAATAAGAGAAATTTTTGGTAGATTTGGTAGTTCGGCAAGGAAACTCGCTGTAGAATTTTATACATTATTCAAAGTAATCTTTCCTATATATATATTGTTTTCTGGTTTATACCACAATAAACTATTTATCTTTATTCTCATATATCTTTTAATGGAAACAATTTTTCATATTCTTAATCTAATTTTTTTATCACAAATACATTCTCTTGTAATTTCTTACCATCGCTCTTTGCTCCTTCTTTTTTTACACTATATAGAAGTTGTTTTAGATTACGCTAATATTTACATTGCTTTTGACCTCTTAAATCGAGAGTTATCTCCCATCTCTGCTTTATATTTCACTCTTGTAGCCAATACTACCGTAGGTTTTGGAGATATTTGTCCCAAAGATGGTTTAGGACAAATCGTAGTAATGTCTCAGTTAGGTATTGGTGTTTTATTCGTTTTCTTATTCATCAATTATTTTTTTCAGAGGCAAGAAGAATGAGGAGTATAAAGCTAATTATTTTAATTTCAGTTATTTGTTTATCTAATCTTGTTTTTGCCGTAGATATCGTTGATGACCAGTTACAACTTTTAGAGGCGACGCGTGAGCATATAGATATACTTGAGGAGATAGAAGATGTATTCTTTGATGATTTTTCTGAGGAGGATATAAATAGGATACTTACAGAGAAAACAAAACCTACAAAAGAAGAAAAAGAGGAAGAAAAAAGAGCGGAGTTAGCTAAGAAAGAAGAGGCAAGAAGGATAAAAGAAGAGGAGTTAGCAAAAGAACGTGAGAGGAAGGCTAAGGAGTTAGAGGAGGTAAAATTAAGGGAGTTAGAGAGGAAAGCGAAAG
>JAMWBQ010000001.1 GCA_023819315.1 Candidatus Omnitrophota bacterium | reverse complement strand
TGGGGTATAAATACATCTCTATCTTGATTAAACAAAAAGAAACTAAAACTATCTAAACCCATTACCTCAGGCATCTCCTTTAGGTTATCAGCTAATTGAGCAGAAGTAAAGACTATCCTTGGCTTTCCCCAGAAATATCTTAGTCTATCCCAAATACGAAACGTCTCTCCTAAAAAAGCTGGCTCTAAAAATTTTGTCATTTTTTGATGAAGATAAGGGCTAAGAAGAACAGCTAAAAATATTACCACCGCGATCCCCCAAAACCATTGTCTTAAAAAGAAAGCCAAGGCTATGAATATTACGGAAGCCACTATACCATAGAAAATATTCATCGTTAGATATTGTCTGGCAAGCTTGATATCCATTAAGCGATATTTAATGATAGCATAGGATACAATCAGAAGGTATAAAGGCACAAATTGTATCCCTTGATAAAGCATAGGAATATTAAATTTTGGTAAGAATGTATCAAAACTACCTCCGAATCCAACTATAGATGCAATAATCACATATTTAACTTGATTTTTTTTAAAAGCTGAAATATTTTTAAAATTTTTGAAACATAAATAAATTCCGTAGATAGAAAAGAATAGAAACATCCCTATAAACAATAAATATAATTCCCCTATATCCCCATAATAGTTAAAGAAAAATTTTGGGCTTACATCAACTATAATTAATTTTGTGAATAAATTCAAAATAAGGAAAAGGAAACTCAGAATGTATCCTAAATTTATGATTTGTCTCTTGCTTTCCTGAATATCCAAAAGAGCACACATAAAGTGGAGAAAAATAGAGGGGATAAAAAATACTCCCAAATAAGAAATTTTAATCCATAGTAAAGCTAAATCATGTGTCTTTGATATAGCCATATTCCTAAGTCCCATACTCCATATACTTACACTAAGCGATAAGAAGAAAAATAGCCTATTTATTGTTCCTCTATAATTTTTAAACAATACGAAAATTCCTAAACTCAAACTAATAAAAAAAGTCAATACTGTGGAAATTGAAAAATAAGTCAACGGTTACCTCCCAATTTTTCTTTTTCGAGCAGAAATATGTGCTTCGGCAAATTTTCCCGACACAAAACTGGTAATTATAGAAATTTCACCTGCAAGAATCGCTGCACCAATTATCTCCGCAAATTTTTTTGCTTTACCATCCCCATCACATCCCAATATTTTTAAACACTCGTTTTGCCAGCATAATGTAGTCGCCCCACCTACTGTTCCAATAGGTAAACAAGGAATTTTAATACTTAAATATAAATCCCCATTTGGGGTAATTTCACACTCACCAATACCCATATGAGCATTTACGATACTCGCAATATCTTGTCCACAGGCTAAAAATATAGCTGATAATCCATTAGCAAAATGAGCATTTATCCCAATCATTCCACCCTGTAAACTCCCCAGAAGAGCAGAATGCCAAAAATCATATATCTCTTGAGGTGAGATGTTAAAATATCGCGTAATAATCTCTTTAGGTATTATTGCCTCAGCCAAAACTTCTTTGCCATAACCATCTATAAAATTAAAAAAAGAAGCTTTTTTATCTGAAGATAGATTAGAACGTAAGTAAAATTTTTCTATATCTGTCTTCTGGGAAATATATTTGCAGGCTTTATCAGTGGCAATTACAATCATATTTAATCCCATTGCGTCTGCTGTAGAATAGTAAAAACTAAAAGAACCTTTCTTCCAATTATCCATGGTCTTATTCTTAACAATTTGCCATAAGAAGTGGTTTTTTCAGCCTCTTTTTTTATTTTCTCAAAGTTATCTTTGACCCATAATGTAAATGCTTTCGCTTGAAAAACATTCTTCGTCCAAAAAACGGGAGTAATATGAATCTCATCTTTTAAGATAAGTGTATTCACCCCCCTTTAGTAAGTATAGCCATACCTCGATCGTAACTTCTCACCAGAGTTGACTGGGTAGTTGCAAAAGGAATAAAGAATAATCCCTTTGCATATTCTCCTTTTATCTTTAAAGGGCCTGCTATCCCTACAGGAATTTGAATACTTCCAATTAAATTTTCAATAAATCCTTTAAATTTTTCCTCTCATCTAAAGAACGCGCAATATAGTATAAATTTATACCAAGATATTTATTTAACCAATTTACTCTTTCCCTAATATAATTGGGAGAGTAAATCTGCGCTTTTGGGAATTTAAAAATATCATTTTTTAATTTTTCATTCATTATCTCTAATTTTGGGTTATATGTTCTAAAATATATTCCAATAGATCTTTAAATTTCTTAATTTTCTTAAAATCATCTTCGGCTATTTCTACTCCAAACTTATCTTTTATCTCAAATCCAATTTCTATCGCGTTAAATGAATCCATACCAAAATCTTCAATTAATCTTTTATCAGTAGTAATATTTTCTATTTTTACTCCTAATTCCTTTGAAATGATTTCTTTTACCTTGTTTTCAATTTTTTTACGATTCATCTTCGGCATTATCTCCACCTCCCCTAAAAACATAGTGCAAGGACTTTCTTACACTATAATTGTTTATAACTCTTTCTCTCTTTAATTAGAAAAATCCTTCTATCACTTCTCCCTTCGTACCATTTTTCACAACACTTTTTTCCTCAAAGAGTGCATCCGCCGAAGACGGATCACTAGGTTAATTAATAAGAGACAACGAGGTATTTTGTAATGTAATTTTTATTTTCTAAAAGAACTCTGTAAACTTATAGTTACTTATCTTCTTGCGGTAGCCTCCTTTGCTTCTTTTTATATGCTCATAATAGATAACTATTGTGTACATCCTTTCGTTTCTTATTATATTTTAACAAATTAAGAGGTAATCTATGCTTTAATTATATCTACTCGCTGGTTAAAATAAACCTTCACTCTCTAAAAGGTTGATAAGCTTTACCTGTCCACTGCATATCCAAATGAGAAGAAAACTCTAATATATTAAGCCGTATCCCGTGAACAATTACCGAAAGTAATCCTAATACAATATTTAAAGTGTGTCCACAAAAAAGTATTAAACTACTAATAAACCCACTAATTAGACTATTAAATCCTATCTCTTGAGCAATGCTGTTGAATGTAGCAGCAACTAAAGTGGAAGCGTATCCTACGGCAAATAAGCGTGCGTAAGAGACAAGGTCAGAAAAACAACTGATTACTTTTAAAGGTAAATCGCTTATAGTCAAAAGTATACCTTTCAAAATATTCTTTTGGAAGCGAGAAAAAACTGCTACTAAACCTGAACCAACGATTAAAAGGATTTTCACGATAGGTAAGAGCGGTTTATCTAAAATTAAATATCCAGCAATAAAAAATACACTCCATAGAATAAATATCCAGCCTATCTGGGCTAAAGCAAATAGAGAATTGATGTATCTAAATGCCACTATGCTATGAGCGAGGGAAAGTTGTATTAGTCCAATTATAAAACTTATGTACATAATAAAAGATTGGTTATCTTCCACGAAACTATTAATTCTATCTATAACAAAATAATTCAAAAACGGTAAACGCGCAATTTTTTCCCAACCAAACCAGGTTCCTGTAATTAGTCCCCATATAATTGTAAAAATGCTTAATATATATGCTAATCTAAAAATTTCTTTAGGAAATTTTTTAAACTTCCTTTGTGCAAATAATGTGCCTAATAAAAAAATAATTCCATAGCCAGCATCTCCTATAAGCATAGCAAAAAATATGCTAAAGAATAAAAGGAACCAAAAACTTACATCGTATTCTCTATAACCTGGCAATGTCCCGATAAGTTTAAAAACAGGATGAATTATCTCTATCCAGCGAGGGTTACGTAAAAGGGTAGGAACCTCTTCTTGTTCTTTCGGCTCCTCCAACAGTACTGCCCAATTCTCTTTCTTAGCTAACTCCTCTAAACTTTTGCAACTTTCCTGTGGACAAAATCCTTGTAAATACAAAAACCCTTCCTCTTTTGCCATCCCATATCTTACCTTATAGAACTCTAATTCTTTTATCAGGTTTTTTCTATAATTTAAGAAAACACTCTTATAGAAAGTTAAATTTTTTATCCTATCCTCTGTTCTTTTTAAAACTTCTTTTGTTTCTTCTAATTCTCTTTGGTAATAGATAATTCCCTCTTCCGGTATCTCTACTTCCTTTAACTCTAATTTTTCCTCTTTACAATCAGTAATTAATACTAAATAAATATCGTTACCTTCCTCCCTAATTATATTTATACTCTTATCCTTAGGAATACCCTTTAACAGGTGTTTAAAACAAATGTAGAATTTAACAAATACACCTTGAGAAGCTAACTCTTTTATTGAATGGGGATCAATATTACCCCATTTCTTAAACCAAGCAATTTTTTCCTCTAACTGTCCTTCCTTTATTAAAATTTTTTCTCTCTGTTGAGAAAGAGAAATGATTTCCTCAGCATATTTAAGCACTTCCTCCTGGCTACATATTACTTCTTTCTCCAACAGCTCTTTCTTTTTTAAGCCTGCTATGGCCATGGCTTTATCTATCTTCTCTATACTTTCTTCCAAGGAACTTATCTCATTAGCGGTGGGAGGTAAAATATGTTTTATATGCACTACCCCTAATCTCCTCAATTTCTTAAGAGCTTCCTCTATATTCTTATCCGCAAGCATTATAGTAACCTGTTTCATCCGAACGATCATAAAATCCTTCTTAAGTTTACTGGTATATTTTTCTCTCAATATAAGCTTTGGCAAACTTTCCTCTCACTACTCCTGCTGTTTGCAAATCTCCTAAATAGATACGAATCTTTCTGATATTCTCTTTAGTCTGTGGTATCTTAACTTTTTCAAAGAGATTAACCCTCTGAGTGGTAATTCTTAACTCCTCTTTCAAAATATCCCTCTGTTTCTCATAAATTAAACGCTGTGCTTCTAAGCTGATTATCTTTTTACAAACTTTTATCCCCTCATCAACCCAAAGAGGGGTAAAGAAAAAATCGTAATCTTTTTCTCCAAACTCCACATCTGTAAATAAAGGTATATCTATGCCGGCAATATTTCCCATCTCTATATTTATCTTTTTCAACTTTAACAGGTTGTCCCAATCAACCTCTTCACTAAAAACATCAACCCAAGAATAAATCTCTTGTTCTACCATTTTTATTTGATGGTTAACTTCTTCTATCTTTCGGTCTATCCTTAAAATTTCAAACTGTAGTTGCTGCTTCTTCAACTGTAATGTAGGTAAGTATCGTTCAAATCTCTGTAATGCTTCTCTTTGCTTTTTAAGTTCATTCTTGGTTAATTTAAGTTTCATCTCTAATTAAATCTTATCTTTAGGCCAGAATTCTTTGATTAAATCTGTGCGGAAACTTGTCTCTTCCGGCTTAAAACAACTAGCTAATATCTGCCACCCTCTATCCAAAGCTTCCTCTAACGGTATATTAACTGAGAGATCCATCATTTGAGATTCAAAAAGTTTACCATATTTAAGTAACTTTTTATCCCATGCACTCATCCTAAAACCCATTGCCCTTTTCTCCTCTGTTTCTTTGTATTGAGCATACAACTGTATCATTCCATCCATAATCGCACGGTGATCTTTGCGGGTTTTATCGTTAACCAGTTGCTTTAACCTACTCAAAGAACCAAATGGTTCTATCCTACCATTACGTAAGTAGAACTGTCCCTCAGTAATATAACCTGTATTATCAGGCACAGGATGAGTTACATCGTCCCCTGGCATAGTAGTTACAGCAAGGATAGTAATAGAACCAGCACCCTCAAAATCTACCGCTTTTTCGTAACGAGCAGCTAGTTGACTGTATAGGTGACCGGGATATCCGCGGTTAGAAGGAACCTGTTCCATGGTAATAGATATCTCCTTTAAAGCATCGGAAAAATTAGTCATATCTGTAAGCAACACCAAAACGTCCTCTCCTTGCAAGGCAAACTTCTCTGCTACTGCTAAACATAGATCAGGAACCATTAACCCCTCTACTATAGGATCAGAGGCAGTATGAATAAAAAATATCGCTCTCTGCATAGCGCCTTCTCTCTCCAAGGTTTCGCGGAAAAATAAATATTGATCATACTTTAAACCAATCCCTCCTAAAATAATCATATCCACTTCTGCCTGCAAAGCTATTCTTGCCAATAACTCATTGTATGGCTCACCCGAGACAGAAAATATAGGCAATTTCTGAGATACTACTAACGAATTAAAAACATCTATCATAGGGATATTTGTTCTAATCATTCTTGAAGGAATTATTCTTTTAGCAGGATTAACCGGTGGACCGGCTATATCAATAAGGTTATCTATTAATAGTGGTCCTTTATCACGAGGGTTACCACAACCGTCAAATATTCTTCCCAACATATTTTGGGAGAAACCCACTTGCATAGGATGACCTAAAAAAACAACTTCATCGTTAGTAGATATTCCTCTACTGCCAGCAAAGACCTGTAAAGATACTATCTCTCCATCCAATTTAATAACCTGTGCTAAAGATATCCCCCGTTGAGTTTTAATCTGAGCTAACTCATAGTAACTTGCTCCTTTTGCTTTAACCGTAATTACGTTACCTACTATACTAATAACTTTGGTATAAACTTTTTTCATTGGATAGAAACTAACTGTTTTTGAAGAAAATCATCAATTAATTTTTCCTGATTCTTAAATTCTAAAGAATCCCACTCCTTATAATTCCAATCTATAAACCTCTGACGAAGCTCATAGAAAAATTTTCTTGCCTCATCTTTATTAGAAAAATCAAAATTTCTCTTCAATACTTCTACCAATTTACTAAATACATACTTCTGTCGTTGAGGAGTTGTGGCAGCATCCACGGGATCAAAGGCATTCTGCTGTAAATACACACTATCCAAAAACTCTGCTTTAAGATAAACGAGAAAATCATCCATAGATGTTCCTTCCTCTCCTACCACCTTCATCATTTGGTTAACTTCATTCCCTCTAACTAAAATTTCTTTTGCCTGTTTAACCATCTCCTGAGGGATAAAACTCTTGTACCTTGACCAACTATCTAAAGGGTCTATTGAAGGGAAGCGTCTTGCTTCTGCACGTTCTCGCGATAAACCATGAAAAGCTCCTACCACTTTAAGTGTTGCTTGGGTAACCGGTTCTTCAAAATTACCCCCTGCTGGACTCACTGTTCCTCCAATAGTTAAACTACCTCTTTTACCAAAAACAAGCTCTACTTCGCCTGCTCGTTCATAAAACTCAGCAATCCTTGATTCTAAATATGCCGGATAAGCTTCTTCTCCGGGAATCTCTTCCAATCTACCGGAAACCTCACGCATTGCTTGTGCCCATCGCGAGGTAGAATCAGCCAAAAGCAGAACATCTAACCCCATCTGTCGATAATACTCACCTAAGGTTGCTGCTGTATAAACTGAAGCATCTCTTGCTGCTACGGGCATTGAACTTGTATTGCAAACGATAATTGTCCTCTCCATCAATGACCTACCTGTTCTTGGGTCAATAAGCTCAGGGAACTTTCTTAATGTTTCCACAACTTCTCCTGCTCTTTCTCCACAAGCAGCAATGATAACTATATCTGCTTCTGCATATTTACTGGTTAGCTGCTGAAGCACGGTTTTCCCCGCTCCAAATGGTCCCGGTATACAGTAAGTTCCTCCTTTACATATTGGGAAAAAGGTATCAATAATACGGATACGAGTAATCAAAGGGTGGGTAGGAGTAAATTTTTCTCGGTAAACTTTAATAGGTATCTTTATTGGCCAACTAAATACCATATCCAACTCCAAAATTTTGCCATCTCTATCTTTTATAACCGCCACTGTATCCTGAATGGTATAATCCCCCTCATCAACTATACTTTCTATAGTAAACTCTCCTTCTAAATCAAAAGGAACCATAATATAGTGCGAGAAAATACCTTCCTGCACGTAACCTAAAGGAAAACCTTTAACTATCTTCTCTCCCACTTTTACCAGAGGATTGAAATGCCATACTTTCTTCGTATCTAAGGGATTCATCGTAACCCCTCTGGGTAGAAAGAATCCATATTTGCCGGCTAACTCTGTAAGGGGATTCTGTAAGCCATCGTATATCTGACCAAGTAAACCTGGACCAAGTTGAACGGAGAGCATTTTAGCGGTAAACTGCACTGTATCGTTAACTTTAAGCCCTTTTGTATTTTCAAAAACCTGCATATAGGCTATATTATTCCTTATCTTTATTACTTCTGCTTTAATACACTCCTCCCCTGATAAAACATAACCAACCTCATTCTGAAGAACATTGCCTTCAAAAACTACAGAAATCATATTCCCATTTATTCCTATAATCTTACCGTACTTATCCATATCTTGTTTATGCTCTGGGATATTAACTTAAATTTACCTTACATAAACTTTTAAATTTCCGCATACCTTCATCTTTGTTGAAGGTGAAAAACTTATACAAAATCTGTAACTTTAAAAAATAAACAATAAAAAATTCTAAATCGAAATAGTGGCCTATTTCTAATTCCTCCACAAATTTCCATCTTAAATATAAAAGTTTCTTTTCTACCTCCAAGGGGTTTTCTCGCGTAAGAATATCTTTAAGTTCGCCGGATAAACTATACTCTAAATTGTTCTTCCTTGCTCTTCTAAAATAAGCAATTCTTTCTCTCAGTTCCCTCTCAAACTTTTTATAGTTAACCAAAAGTTTTGGTGCACCTTCTCTTATAGAAAAATCATTAATTTCTGCATTGTTTAAAATTGCTAATTCTTTTGGTGTTAACCATTTTTTTAACTCGGAAAAAAAATCCTCTTTGGTAAGAAATGGTGGGTGGGCAAACTTTAAAAGAGGTAGTTGTGCAGCAAGGTAATAAAACTTATCCATTTTTACCAGTGAGTATTTGGGAAAGAACAGGGTTTATCATTAAGTATAATGCTTCCGAGATAGCCTCGTCACTAAAATCGTAATAAAAGTTTTCTCCCTCTATTTTTATGCGGAAACCTTTTTTAATTTCTGGTCTAATTTTAATCTCTAAACTATTTTTTAAATCTTCTCTTAATCGGCTGATTAAAAATTCTTCTAATCGTTTTTTATCTTCCGAGGAGACCTGCAACTCTAACTTAATATCCTCTTGAGGAACCCATTTATCTATAACTTTCAAGATTATCTCTCCTAGAAATTGAGAATCGAGCTTATTAGAAACTTCTCTCCTTAGAATACAATCACATAACTCAATTATCTTTTGGCGAACAAGAAGTATGATATCCCGTGCCGCTTGCTGTAAAGAGTTTTCTGCGGTTTTTTTAAAATGCTCTATATCTTTTTTAGCTTTCTCTAATTGCTCTTGAGCGTTTTTTTGTGCCTCCTCTTTTATACTTTTTGCTTCTTCCTCTGATTTTCTAATAATCTCTTGGGAAGTCTTTTTAGCCTCTTCTACACCCTCTCGTTTAATCTTCTCTATCAAACCTTCTAAGTTTACTTCCATTGTTCTCTCCTCCATCTTATCTAGCCTATCTCCTTCAAAATTTCATTAATAACCCTACAAGGCTCTTTTGCTTGATAAATTGGTCTTCCTACTACTATATAATCTGCGATTTCTTTTATCTCCTTAACCGTCACTACCATCTTCTGGTCATCGTTGTTATCGTTAACTCTAATCCCTGGACATACTAACAAAAAATTTTTCCCTAATTTTTCTCTTATCTGTTTTGCTTCTCTTCCCGGTAAAACTACCCCATCAAATCCAAGTTCAAAAGCTTTATCTACAAGTATAGATACTTTTTTGTGTATTGTAAACTTAAAATAAGTACTTGTCAATATCGTTACTCCTAAAAAATAAGGTAACTCTATTTTATTCTTAGCCAATCTTCTTATCTCTTCCAAAGTAAACTGTAAGGAGTCTTTATCAGCCAAAAGATGAAAATCTAACATATCTATCCCTAAGGGGATAAGGTTCATCGCTGATTTAATCATCGTATTTGGTATATCAAAAAATTTCAAATCTAAAAATATTCGCTTCTTCCTCCTCTTTACTATCTTTATAGCCTCAACCCCCAATCCTGTAAAAGCTACCAATCCTATCTTATAGAAATCTATGAGGTCTTCAGTTACATCTAACCAATAGGAAAAATCTTTTCTATGGGAAAAATCTAAAGCAAATATTATCTTACACTTCCTTACCATCGGTTTTAATATTTCCCTGTCCCTAGCAGGAATCGAACCTGCATTTCTGGCTCCGGAGGCCAGCACTCTATCCATTGAGCTATAGGGACAGTCATCTTCTATACCAGTTTAAATTCAAACCATCTCTATCAATGGTTTTAACTTTTCCCCCAAATACTCTTCATTCTTTGTTTTATGCCCAGGGATTTTTGCCTCAAAGATAATTTTTGTTTTAAAACCCAAGAGGACCTCTTCCATCTCCTTTAAAGCTTTATCTGTCCCGGCACCACTACCATAGGTAAGAATTAGAACTGTCTGTTTACCTTCTAAATTCTTAACTTTTTTAAAGTAACTATGTAAGCAAGGAGCAAAGGTAAATGCCCATACAGGAGAAGAGAATATAACCATATCGTAATTTTTTAAATCGTATTCTACATCTAACAATTCTGGGTTTCTTTTTAAAAATGCCTGCATACACTGTTTTAAAAACACTGTTTCTTCTCTAACGGGTTTTAGTTCTATTAAATCAACTTCTCTTTTCTTCTCCCCAAACTTTTTCTTTAAGAAACTGGCTAATCTTTTAGTATTACCGGAGAAAGAGTAGAATACTACTGCTATCTTCATACTCAATAACCTCCTTAAAAAAAAGTTAGTTGTTCTATCTTTTTTTCCTCCTCATCAAATATCTTTATTATGCCATACTCACCATCAAAACCAGGTAAAATCTTTAGTTTTCCTTCCCTAACTCTCTTTATTCCTTCAGCTACACGATAATTTAATCGAGAAAAAAGTTCTTCTTCTTTGAGTTTCACCAAAATATTAAATTCTGAACCGAGTTCAGAAACAATAGATAAATATTCTTTCTCTATAGCTTTGCTTTTTTTATCTACACCTTTTGCTTCAGCAATTATCTCATCTAAGGGAACAAAACTCTTATAACTGATACTGTTTTGGGGAATAACTCCTTCTTCTCTATCAGCTAACTCAATTACTCTATTGAGAACACCGCGGGTAAGAAATTTCCCACAAACCGGACATCTATCCTTATAGCTCTTTGTTTCCTTGGGATGCAATCTAATATTGCAATTCCTGTGACCATCGTAATGGTATTTACCCTCCTCGGGGAAAAATTCTATAGTGTAGAGAAATTTCTCCTTATCTTTTTTCTCAAGAACTCTCTTTATTTCCCAATAGTTAAGTTCGCAGTTAAATACATTTGCCTCCCTACCAATACGTGAAGGTGAGTGGGCATCAGAATTAGAAACTAAACTAAACCTGTCCAATTTAGACAATCGCCAATTCATAGGAGGATCACTGGAGAGTCCTGTTTCTAAAGCAGTTAAATTTGAAGTATAAGTATCAAATGCTTCTTCTAAAGAATTGAATCCTGAATTAGAGCCAAAAACACTAAACCAGGGTGTCCAAATATGAGAGGGTATAAGCATAATATCTTGGGATATGTTAAATAACTCTTTAGCTAATGCCTTACAACTCATCCCTAAAATTGGTCTACCATCGGAAGCTAAATTACCATAGTAACTTAACATTTTATTTACCTCTTCGGCTAATTTAAATGTGGGTAGTAAAATCATATTGTGGACACGATAGCCTTTGCCATTTTGAGAAAAAATATTGGCTACTTCGCCAGAAAGGATAAAGTATACTCCTTCAAACGAAAACAATCCTTTATCTTCCTCCGGGTGTAAATACCTCTTCAATTCCTCCAACCATAAGTGATGAGTAAAATCTCCTGTGCCTAAAAGAGTTATTCCTTTGTAACGTGCCCATTTAGCTAAATGAGGCAAATCCATATCGTGGGAAGTGGCTCGCGAGTAACGGGAATGAATATGAAAATCAGCAACGAATTCCATTTTAATAAACACCTAATTCAGCAATCGTTCTTTTAATATTTCCCCAGTGGCTACCCTGCCAATAAACCTTATTACACTCAGGACAAATCATAAAATCATCCTGGGTAACAAAAACATACTCAGGAATTTTCTCCTTTATACTCATCTTATCTACTCTTTCTAAAATTCTATTACACAAAACACAGCGAGTAAACATCTTTTCTTTATCTATGGTTAAATTCAAATTCTTTATTAACTCCTTTAATTGCTCCTTGATATCTTGGGAATTAACTATCACGGTATTTTTTTCTAAATTACCAAATTTAATCTTACTACGCGTAACGATAATTCTATCTTCTCTTAATGCCTCTATTATCAGTGTGCCTAAATTTTCAGATTTATAATAAACAACATCAAAGCCAAGGATACGTAACCAGCGCGCTAACTTACCTAATTCCTTGTTAAGTATAAATTTCATTTTACTCTCCCGAGGATAAATCTATTGAAGGGAAAAATGGCTTCTCATAGACTATTTTCCCTTGATGAATAGTTAATTCCACTAACCCCATTAATTCTGAATTCAAGAAAGGTGTATTTTTGGATTTAGAGACTAAATTTTTAGATATTACCTGCCAACTTTTATTTACATCAACGATAATCAAATCAGCTATAGCATCTTTTCTAATCTCTCCTCTGTCTTTTAGTCCTAAAATATTTGCTGGATTATAAGATAACTTTTCTACTAACTGGTTAAAACTAATTATCTTCTCTCTTACTAAATAAGTGTAAGTTAAAGAGAAAGCTAATTCTAAACCTACAAAACCAAAAGGTGCATTTTCAAAAGGTGCTTCCTTCTCAGCAAAAGAGTGAGGGGCGTGGTCAGTAGCTATACAATCTATTACTCCCTCCTTAATAGCTTTTCTTATTTCCTCAACATCATTTCTTTCTCCCAGAGGGGGATTCACTTTGAAATTGGCGTGAAAATTACTCTTCTCTACATCTTCTACAGTAAGAATAAAATAATGAGGCGATGTCTCGCAGGTTAAGTAAGGAAATGTTTCCTTTTCCCTCCTAATCAGTTCTATGCTCTTCTTACAGCTTATATGTGCTAAATGCAATTTAGTATTAACGTATTTAGCTATCTCTATATCTCTAAATACTCTTATAGTCTCAGCTATATCGGGGATAGAACTCATCCCATATTTAGCAGAAATTAAACTTTCACGCATGGCTCCCTGTGAGGATAAATTTTTATCTTCACAATGAGAAATAATAAGTAGATTAAACATTTTAGCATACTCTAAAGCTCGTCTAAAAAGATAACTATCATCTATAGAGTCACTATCGTCACTTAAAGCTAAACAACCGGCTTTCTTTAAAACTCCGAATTCGCTTAACTCTTTTCCTTTCCGCTCTTTAGTGATTGCTCCTATAGGAATTATATCAACTATGCCTATCTTTTGACTTTCTTCCCTAATCCACTCTACCACTCCCTCGTTATCAATACAGGGGTTAGTATTGGGCATACAGAGAATGGTAGTAAATCCTCCTTTAGCCGCAGAGCAACTGCCGCTAATAAGGTCCTCCTCATCTTCTCTACCGGGTGTTCTTAAATGTGCATGTAAATCAATCAATCCTGGGAGAACAAATTTATCTTTGGCATCTATCTCTCTATCAGCATTTTCTTTAATATTCCTATCTAATTTAGCAATTCTACCATTTTCAATAAGGATATCAGCTAAAATGGTATTTTTAGAATTTACAATCGTTGCTGATTTTATCAAGATTTTCACTTTATTTCCTTAAAGTTTTACGTTCTCTTTTTTCCGCTCCTACTAAATAAAGCACAGCCATCCTTATAGCTAAACCATTCTCTACTTGTTTTAAAATTAGAGGGTGCAATTCATCTTTGAGGGTAGAACTTATCTCTACATCCCAATTAACCGGACCGGGATGCATAACGATACAATCCCTTTTTGCTCTCTTCAATCGTTGCGGTGTAAGAGAAAAATTCTCTACATACTCACGCAAAGTAGAAAAGTAGGCTAAATTTTGACGTTCTCGCTGTATACGTAACATAATTATTACATCCACCTCTTCTATAGCCTTATCTAAATCATAGAAAACATCCACTCCCAATTTTTCAAACTCAAAGGGGATAAACGCTGGTGGCCCACATACTCTCACTTTAGAAGAGAACTTCTGGAAGCCAAAGATATTAGAGCGACATACACGGGAATGCATTATATCTCCTACGATGAGCACATTTAAATTCTCTAATTTACCCTTAACCTCTTTAACCGTAAACATATCCAAGAGAGCTTGCGTGGGATGTTCATTTTTCCCATCACCAGCATTTATGATACTTGCCTTGGTATAGTTTAAAAAGTTCTTTAAGCATGCACTGGTATCAATACGTATAATCAAAATATCCGGGTGGTAAGACTCTAAATTTTTGATTGTATCAACAACACTTTCTCCTTTACTAATACTACTAGTAGAAGAGGAAAAATTCAAAACATCAGCACTGAGCCTTTTTGCTGCTAATTCAAAAGATGTACGTGTGCGCGTAGAATTCTCAAAGAATAAATTTACCACCGTTTTACCTCTCAAAGCAGGAGTTTTTTTAACCTCTCTTTGAGAAACCTCCTTAAAAGAACTAGCTAAATTAAAAACCACCTCCATCTCTTGACGCGTTAGGTCTTTTATTTCTAAAATATGCTTTTTTGTCCACTCTACCATACTAATTTATAGGCTCTAAAATTACTACTTCTTCTTTACCATCTACCTCTTTTAATCTCACCTCTACCATCTCGCTAATAGAGGTTGGTATATTTTTACCTACGAAATCCGCTCTTATAGGTAACTCTCTATGCCCACGATCAATCAAAACTAATAGCTGAACTCTCTTTGGTCTACCAAAATCCATAATCTCATCTAAAGCTGCACGAATGGTTCTTCCTGTAAAAAGAACGTCATCGATAAGAATTGCCTCCTTATCGTTTATATCAAAATCGATATTAGTTTCTTTAACTAAAGGTTTAGGCCCAATCACAGTTAAGTCATCACGGTAAAATGTTATATCAAGAGTGCCTAAGGGGAGTTCTATGCCTTTTATTCCCTTTATTATATCTCTTATCCTTTTTGCAATGTATACTCCCCGTGTCTGAATTCCTAAAAGAACTACTTCAGGAAGTGAAAATGAGCTCTCTAAAATTTCATTAGCTAATCTATAGAGAGTTCGTTTAATATCCTCCTCTAATAAAATTTTTGTTTTTTCTTTAAAAATGGGGGGCATAAATTTTTATCCTTTCTATAAAAATAAAGCTCACCTTACTGGTGAGCATAAATTTATTTTCTATTTTACTTCATAATTTTCTCCTTACCAGCCTCACTGGACCGGCTTAAAGGTTTAATTTAATATAACCTAAAATAAAACACATGTCAAGGTTATTTACCCATAATCATTTTTATAGAAATCAAAAGTAGATACACACCAAACAATTTTTTTAGAAGATAATCGTCTATTTTATGAACGAACTGTGCACCAATAAGTCCGCCCACCAAGAAGCCTAAACAGATAAAAATTGCCATAGATAATTTCACATTCCCTTCTAAGTAGTATTTAATTGCCGCCAAAAGACCTATAGGAGGAACCATTATGGCTAAAGTAGTTCCTTGTGCTTCGTGCTGAGTCAAACCAAATATGTAAACTAACGCTGGTATAAGAACCGTTCCTCCACCAATACCAAAGAAACCACTACTTACCCCAGCAAGTAAACCAACAATTAAATACAAAACCCACATCTTTCCTCCCTTAAGGAAAATTTTTATTACTAAAAACTTGGCTCAATACAAAAAGTTCTATAACGAAGAGAATTTTTTAATCCCCCCCAAAGGAAGTAAAGGTTAGTTAAATACTTCATTTTAGCGAATTCAAACCATTTGTTGTATGGCTCTATATTAAAAGCAGTTCTAAAAAACCTGAATGTAAAAAACAAAAATAAAGGTAAACAGCCCCAGGCTAATATACTCATTATCAAGGAAGGGAAAAATACCCATTGGAGGATAAAGAAGAATAAAGTAAGTACTCCAAATATATGCATAAAATGGAAATTGCCAAGATAGATAAATCCTTTAATAAAACTTGGGAACTTTAAAATATAATGGTTAGGATATCTACCTATAAATTGCAAGATTATTTCCATATAAGGTTTAGAATGTGTAGCTAATAAAGGTGGGTGTGCTTCTCCATAAGAGCGCCAAACTTTAAGAAGGCTCTTTAAATCTGCTCTATGCATATGTTCTACAGAAGCAGATGGTAAAAAATAAAATTTCCAATCCTTTTTTCTTGCCCTTATCCCAAAATCTATATCCTCACCGGTAGGTAAATCCCAAAATTTTCGTTGATTATCATCTACTACCTCCTTCCTATAGGCTACATTAGCAGTAACAAAAAAGTAAGCACGATGCCCACATATTTGGGTAGGAGCATAATCATCTAACTCAGGATAGTAACCCTCTTGTAGATTACCGTATCGCCAGGATACACGATTAAATCCAAAAGCTTCACAATAAATTTCTACTAGATTATCTTTATCTACTCTTAAAGTAAAAATTTCTCCTCCTACTGCACCAATTTTTTTATCTTTCTCAAAAATTTTAAGTATCTTGTAAATCCAATCTCTACAGGGTGCACAATCACCATCGGTAAAAAATATAAATTCACCTTTTGATTGCTTAAGCGCTTCTGTGCGAGCAAAACCAGGAGAAGGACAGTTAGGTATCTCCACAAGTTTTATAAAAGGGTAACGACTTCTCTGTTCTTTAATAATCTCAACTGTGCCATCTTTACTTCCTCCGTCAGCAAAAACTATCTCCCACGAATCTCTCGGATAATCTACCTTCATAAGATAATCTAAGGTAGTAGTTATCGTGCGCGAAGCATTCCTTACAGGAACGATTATTGATACAAATGGTAGCATCACCCCCTCCTCTTTTAATTAATTTTAAAATAAAACGGGGTCGATGGGATTTGAACCCACGCTCACCTGATCGACAGTCAGGGGACTTAAACCAAACTAATCGACGACCCCGATTATTTCTTTAACTTTAATGGGCGCAAGAGGAGTCGAACCTCTCACCTCAACGATGTCAACGTTGCGCTCTAACCAGCTGAGCTATGCGCCCGAATTTATTAAGTGGGCGAGGAGGGAGTCGAACCCTCACGCCTCTCACGAGACATGGGATTTTAAGTCCCAGGCGTCTGCCTATTCCGCCACTCGCCCACTATTTTTAAATAAATCCACTCACCCTGGAGGCGGCGAGCGGATTTGAACCGCTGAATAATGGTTTTGCAGACCACTGCCTTGCCACTTGGCTACGCCGCCAAATTTTTAAACTTCTTACTTTTTATCCTTCTTTACTCTTATCTTTCCTTCCTTAATTTCTTCTAAAGCGGTATCAATAACCTTTTCTTTTGGCTTATCAATTAAAGGCTTCTCTCCTTCGGCAATACTTCTTGCTCTTTTGGCAACCAAGGCAGTTAACTTGTAAATAGAGCCATTACTCGCTTCTAATAGCTTTTCTAAGGGTACATAATCGTTCTTCATCTCTATTCTCTCCTTATGCTTTCTGCTATTAGAATTGCTTCTAAAAATTTTAAAGAATCTTTCAAATTTTCATTTATAATTAAATAATCATATTTTTTGATAAATTGCAATTCTTTTTTTGCTAAATTTATTCTTTTCTTAATAATCTCTTTATTCTCTGCTCTCTTTTTTAATCTTTCATAAAGAACATTTTTATAAGGTACACTTATAAAAATATTAACTAATTTATTATTTTTTAATATTTTCCTTAAATACATCCCTCCTTTTACATCAATACACAATATTAAATTTTTACCTAATTTTTTTGCTTTTGTCAAAAAATATTTTGGCGTTCCATAATAATCTCCTAAAATATTCTGATATTCCAAAAAAAATTTCTTCTCTTTTAATTTTAAAAATTTTTCCCGCGAGACAAAAAAATAATCGCTTCCCTCCTTTTCTCCTCTTCTCTTTTTGCGGGTAATAAAAGATACTGTTCTTATAAAATTATTTTTGATAAATTTTCTTAAAAAAAGTTTCTTTAAAAGAGTGGTTTTACCTGCTCCTGATGGTCCGGAAATGATAAAAATTTTAGATAACTTCATTATTCTATATTTTGCGCCTGTTCTCTTATGCGCTCTAAATAACTCTTCGCTCTTACCAGCCACCAGGCTACCTTAGTCATTTTTATTTTGCTAGAAGCCGAATTAAGTTCTCTCAGAATTTCCTGAGTCAAAAAATCAATCTCTTTACCCTTTACCCCTTGAGAATTAGAGAATATCGTTTTCTCTAACTTATTGATATAGAATGAGATAAGTGCTATTTCCTCGGCTATATCTTTATTACCATTCTCTTCTTCATTGTGAGGAAATTTTACCTTTTTTATCCTCTCTATATTAGAAGATATCTTCTTTAAATTTTTTATTATCTCCTTCTTTATCGCTTCTCCTTGCTTCTTTTTGGAAGCAACCAACTTATCCACTGCTTCCTTAAATACGGACAATATAACCGTATCATCTACATCTTCCTCTTCTATACGAACAATTCCTGGTAAAAGCAAAAGATTGTTTACTATACTCGTATGAGAAATATGAAGCATTTTCTCTATTTTCCTTATTTGGTTAAAATACTGTGACAAAAGTTCATTATTAATTACTAACTTTTGTTTAGGCACACTTTTTAAAGAAAAATAAATTTCTATTTTGCCTCGGTTTATTCTCTTACTTATTTCGTTCTTTATTAACTCCTCTAATAAAAGTTTACCAGGAGGAAACTGGCGAGTGATGATTTCTAAATATTTAGAATTCTGTGAACGCAAAATTACCTCTAAAAAAAAGCTTTTCGCTTTCTTTTGAACCTGAGCATAAGAAGTCATCCCTTTCATTTCCAAACTTCCATTTCTACATTATTTAAAGTAACTTTTTCCACAGGATAAAGGGGAAAAACTATTTCCTGAGGATTAAACCATAATTTTATTTCTCTCTCTGCCTCAGTTTCGCTACTAGAGGCATGAATAACATTCTCATATAAACCACTGGTTAAAATTCTACCATAAGCTCCCCTAATCGTAGTAGGCTGTGCCTCTTCAGGATTAGTTGCTCCGGCAATATCTTTTACTTTACTAATGGCATTCTCTCCCCAATAAATTAAAACCATTACACGGTTATCTTGATGAAGCTCACCGGTAATATACTTTATAAGTTCTAAAAAAAATGGCTTATCTTTTAAATGAGCATAATGCTTTTCTGCTAATTCTTTAGAAACTTTGACTATTTTAGCGGCAATTATCTTTAATTTTGTCTCAGAGAGTCTCGTTAATATATTCCCAGTAAGAGATTTTTTTAGCCCATCGGGCTTAATAATCACTAATGTAGCCTGGTTACTCATAGAATTCTTTTAGATAACCTCTCTAAATCATCTATACTATAATATTCAATAATTATTTTCCCCTTATTTTTTTTATGGATAATCCTCACTTTTCTTCCTAATATTTTCTGAAATTTCTCTTCCATCTCTAAAACAAAAGGGTCTATTTTTCTAAAAGAAGGCTTACCCATTCTTTTTACTCTTTTTTCTAAGTCTCTTACGGAAAGTCCTTCTCTAAGAAGTTTGTGAAACAGTTCCCTTTGCTCTTTCTCATTATTTAAAGAAAGCAATGTCCTTGCTTGCGTGCGAGTAATTATCTTTTTCCTTATAGCCTCTTGCATATCAGAAGGTAATTTCAATAATCTTAAAGTATTTGCTACCCAACTTTTATCCTTACTTACTACTTTCCCAATAGCCTCTAAAGTGAAACCAAACTCATCAATTAATCTTTTAAATGCTAAAGCTTCTTCTATGGGATTTAAATCTTCTCTTTGCAGGTTTTCCAGAATAGCTAATATAAATGTGTCTTTATCGTCTAATTCCCTTAATATTACAGGAACATCTTCCATCCCTAACAATTTAGCTGCGCAATATCTTCTGTAACCAGCTACTATCTCTAATTGCTCTCCTATTTTTCTTACTACAATTGGCTGGATAAATCCTTTTTCTTTGATAGATTGGGCTAATTTCTCTAACTCTTTCTGGTCAATCTCTTGGCGAGGTTGGTATTTTCCCAATATTATTTTATTTAAAGGTGCATAAATATAATCTTGGTTAAATGGACTTTCCTTAAAATTTTTAGGTATAAGCGCTTCTAATCCTCTACCTAACACTTTTCTTTCCATAATTAACTATGCACTCCTTGTAAGGGTAGTAAAATTTCAATTTTTTCCTTCAAAATCTCTTCTGCTAAATTCATATAAGCTTTTGCTCCTACACAAAAGGGGTCGTAAAAAAATATTGGTTTACCAAA
Organism: Candidatus Omnitrophota bacterium; assembly: GCA_023819315.1. GTDB lineage: Bacteria > Omnitrophota > Gorgyraeia > Duberdicusellales > 4484-171 > JAMWBQ01. The sequence continues at coordinate 28,146 of JAMWBQ010000001.1, read as the reverse complement.
ACTTGGTGCTTCTGCTAATCTTATATTACGAGGGATTATCGTATTAAAAGTTTTATTTTTAAAAAAATTTTTTACCTCATCAATTACTTGAAGAGTCAATCTTGTCCGAAAATCAGCCATAGTAAGAAGTATCCCTTCTATTTCTAAATTTGAATTTAATCTTTCTCTTACTAATTTAATTGTATTTAATAATTTAGACATCCCTTCTAAAGCATAATACTCACATTGAATAGGAATAATTACAGAATCTACAGCACAAAGCACATTTATCGTAAGTAAACCCAAAGAAGGAGGAGCATCAATTATGATATAAGCATATTGCTCTTTTAGCTCATCTATAACATACTTTAGCTTTTTCTCTCTTTCTGTAATATTAACTAATTCAATCTCTGCTCCTGTAAGAGAAATTTCTGAAGGTATAAGGGAAAGGTGTGGCCAATTAGTAGAAATTATAACCTGCTCAAAATGAGTTTCATCCATTAACAAAGAATAAATAGAGAAAAAAGAATTATTAGATGTATCTATTCCTATTCCACTCGTAGCATTTCCTTGAGGGTCTATATCCACAAGCAGAGTTTCTTTACCCGCTAAACCTAAATAAGAACTTAAATTTATCGCCGTGGTAGTCTTACCTGTTCCTCCTTTTTGATTACATATACCAATAATTTTACTCATAAAATAAAGTTTTTTCTAAAAGTTTTCACGTGAAAACAATTTCATTTTATAAAAATTGTTTTCTTTTGTCAAGAAAGATTTCTTACTGGTTTATATAAATCCTAAAAGAGGAGAAAAGATAAATTCTAAATTTCTATATTTTAAATTTTGTTTAGAATTTTTATGGATATTTGCCTAAAAGTATTGAAAATATTAGCTTTCTTTAAAAGTTTTCACGTGAAAACTTTTAGAAATTTGCTCATGATACGGTTCTAAGGGGGTATTTTTTTATTTTTGATACTCTATACTGATAGATTAGCGTCAATAAATTCTGAATAAGCCAATAAATTACGATGCAAGAGGGGAAATTATAAAAAATAACTCCTATTAAAATCATAAAAATAATACCCATTGATGTCTGTTCAGGTGAGCTATTTTTAGGAGTGGTAAGTTTTTGTTGAAAATACGTGAGTCCTATAATAATAAGGGGGAGTAAATTAATATAATTGCCCAGAAAAGGTAAATTAAATGGTAATTTAAAAGCACGATCAGGGAGAGTTAAATCTTCTATCCATAGGAATTTAACTCCTTTTAATTCTATTAAGCGCAAAAATACTTGATAAATAGCGAAAAGTATAGGAAACTGGAAAAGTAGAGGTAAGCAGCCTCCTAAAGGATTAATTTTATTTTTTTTATACATTTCTAATATTTCTTTATTCAATTTTTGAGGAGAATCTTTATATTTTTCTCTTATTTCCTCTATAAGTGGTTGTAATTCTTGCATTTTTTTCATTGCTTTTGTGCTTTTAAAAGTGAAAGGGAAGAGGATAATATAAATAATTATAGATAGAAAAACAATACTTATTCCCCAATTTTTAACAAAATAATTTATAAAATAAAAAATTTTAATAATCACTATACCTATATCATGAAAAAAACCATAATTTATGATTTCTTCTAAATTATATTTGGCTAATTCTTTTGATAGTTGTGGACCAATATAGAAAACCCATTCATTTTCTTTTGTATGTGTGGATAAATTAATTTTCTTGTTGATACGGTTAATAACCGTATCATATATCCCATTAAATAGAACTAATGTATAATATCTATCTCTTCCTCCCAATATTTCTAAATTATTTTTTTCCAATTTTTTTATTTTAACCAGTGGTGTCCTTATAATATTTTTGTCTCTCTCTTTATATAATATTTCTTGATATCTCTGTTCTAATCCATCTAAAGATAAAATAAGAGAAAAAAGTGAAATTTTCTTATTAGAAGAGGAATTTATTTTCATTTTTACTATATAATCATTAAACTCCCATATTTTTTTAATCCCCAAATCTTCATTTTCTAAAATAATTACATTAGAAGAAGGTCTCTTTAAAGAAAATTCCTCTTTATCACTTAAAATTAACCCAATATCTTGAAAATTGAGTTCTTCATTATATTCTTTAATAAATACGTTTTTTATATAACCTCCTGTAAGACAAACAGTTACGATAAATTTATCAATTTCTATCTTTTCTAAAGATTGGCTAATTGTGGTTAAATCTTCTTCAACAGGTTCTTTACTAATAACTTGGGAAGAAGGAATAAAAGGAGCGGTATTTTGAGGGGAAAATTTTGAGACAAGATATGTGTAAGTTATTAAAAATAAAAAGGTTACGATAAAAAAATTAATTATTCTTTTTTCCATTTTTAATTTAGAAAATCTACTCCTCCTTTAGAGAACCAATTACATTTTACCAATCTTTTTATTACTTTTCTTAGGGCAATAAAAAATGAGTATTGAATAAAAGCTTGTTCAGCAAATTGAGAACAAGAGGGATAAAATTTACAACTCAGGGGAAAGATAAAAGATAATCCACGGTATACTCCAATAAGAAAAATCGCCAATTTTTTCATACGGCGAGTTTTTTTCTCCCCTTTTTCCTTCTACGATTAATGATCTTTCTACCACTATGGGTGGACATACGTTTTCTAAATCCGTGTTTTCTTTTACCTTTCAATTTTGTGGGTGTCTTTATATTTTTTTTCATAGAAAATAATTTTAACAGAGTTTTCACTTGTGTCAATAAAATTGTTGGCAACTTTCTTTTATTAAGGTATAATTAAAAATATGAATAGAAAAAGTTTAGTTAAACACAAATTAAGAAATTATATGAGAAGTTTATTTGTGAATATCTTGTGAATTTTGTGAATTGATATGGAAGAATTGTGGCAAAAATGTAGAGAGTATCTTAAAAATTCCCTGGGTAAGATATCTTTTGATACTTGGATTGCTCCTTTACAATTTAAAAATTGTCAAGAGAATACTATTATTTTAGAAACACCTGACATTTTTTTTAAAAACTGGTTGGAATCTAATTATATTCCCCAAATAAAAAAAGCTTTTAAAGATCTCTCCTCAAAGGAATTAAATATTGTGTTTGAGGTTAATCCTAATTTATTAAAAAAAAGAGCAAATAGAATAGTTCAAGGTATTGGTAAGAATTTTCAAGAGGAACCCTTAGACTCGTTAAAACTTAATCCTCGTTTCACTTTTGAAAATTTTGTTATAGGTGCTTCTAATAGAATGGCTTACGCTGCAAGTAACGCTGTAGCTAATGCTCCGGGAAAAGCTTATAATCCTTTATTTATATACGGAGGAGTAGGTTTGGGAAAAACTCATATTATGCAAGCAATCGCCCATTGTATTATAGGTAAAAATTCTCAAATAAAAGTGAAGTACATCTCCTCAGAAAATTTTACTAATGAACTTATCCTTTCTATTCAAAATAGAAGTACTCATAAGTTTAGACAAAGATATCGAGAAGTAGATTTACTTTTAATTGATGATATTCAGTTCCTTTCCGGTAAAGAAGCTATACAAGAAGAATTTTTCCATACTTTTAATGTTTTATACGATGACCATAAGCAAATAGTAATTTCTTCGGACAGACCGCCAAGAGAAATACCTAAGTTAGAGGAAAGGTTAGTTTCAAGATTTAGTTGGGGATTAGTGGTAGATATTCAACCCCCTGATTTTGAAACAAGAGTTGCAATTTTAAAGAAAAAATTAGAAAAGGAACCTATTAAAATAGATGATGAAGTTATAAATTTTATTGCTCAAAAAATTAACACCAACATTAGAGAGTTAGAGGGTGCTCTGGTAAGAATTATTGCCTATTCTTTAATTGAAAATAAAGAAATAAATTTGGATTTAGCTAAATATATTCTTAAAGATATGGTTAAAGAAATTACCAAAAAGATTACCCCTGAGATGATTTTAGAAAAAGTTGCTGAGAGTTATAATATTTCTCCTTCTGATTTAAAAAGTAATAAAAGAAATAAAAGCCTTATTTTACCAAGACAGATGGTTATGTACTTAATAAGAGAGTTAACTGACTTATCTTTACCAGAAATTGGTAACTTTTTAGGAGCTAAACATCATACCACTATTCTTTATGCTACAAAAAAATTACAAGAAATTTTAAAAAAAGATATTAAGGTTAAAAATATTATTAACAGCATTACACAAGAAATTAAGAGTTTACGCTAAATCATTTTTATTAAAATTTATTTTATTTTAATAATTTTTTTGATAAAATAGTATAATTTTTAAAACATACTATTACTAATATGAAAGTTATATTAAAACAAAAAGTATTATTAGAAGAATTAAGTAAAATATTAGGACCAACTACAACTAAACCTAATTTTCCCATTTTAAATAGTGTTCTAATAGAAACCTATCAAGAAAAATTAAAACTTACAGTTACAGATTTAGATATAACAATTATCTCATTTATTGAAGCTAATATTATAATTCCAGGAAAAACTCTTATACCAATGAAAAGATTTATTTCCATAATAAGAGAGTTGCCCGAAAAAGATATAACCTTAGAGTTAATTGAAAATAACCTTTTAATAAATTGTGAAAATATTGAATTTAAGCTAAATACTTTAGATAGTAATGATTTTCCTCAAGTAAACTTAAGTAAAGAACTTTTTTTAATTAGATTAGAACCACAAGCGTTAAATAATATAATACAACTTACATCTTTTAGTGTAGAACCAGAAACATCAAACTATGTATTAAATGGTGTTTTTTTTGAAATTTTTGAAGATTACATCATTGGGGTAGCTACCGATGGAAAAAGGTTATCATTTGTTAAAAAGAATTTACCATCTCAGCAATCAGAATTAAAAACAAAGATAAGTTTTATTTTACCAATAAGAGCAATAATGGAAATACAGAAACTAATCAAAGACAGAGATAGTGACATATTTTTATTTCAAGAAAAAAATAATATAGGATTAGATTTAAAAAATTCTCAAATTATCGTTAGACCAATTGCGGGAGAATTCATTGAGTACGATAAATACATATCTATTCCTCAAGGTAACAAATTAACCATTGACCGCATTAATTTTCTCTCATCTTTAAAGAGAGCATCTCTACTTACTATTCAACAATCACAAGGTGTTATTTTTGATATAAAGAAAAATGAATTGATTATTTATAAAACATCTCCCCAATTGGGAGAATTTAAAGAGATCGTACCTTGTGAATATCAAGGAAAATCTTTAAAGATATCGTTTAATCCGCAGTACATTATAGATGTTTTAAAGAATCTTGATGATGAAGTGGTTAATTTGGAATTTACCGAAGTGGAAAAACCAGCGGTAATAAGAAAAAAGGATTTTTTATATCTTGCCCTACCTATGAGGACCTAATGTGACTGTCCCAATTAAAAATATAATAAAAGATTTTTTAATTGATAAAGAAAAAGAATTATTAGAAAAAGAAAATGTACGCGGATTATTTAAAGATTTATTAGAGACAAATATAAAGCAACATTTGCTTGATATAAAATTATATAAAAAAAATTTGATTTTAACTGTTGATTCTTCAGTAGCAAAATTCCAACTTAATTTGTTAAAAGAAAAAATTTTAAATAAGATTAAAGAAAAAATACCTTATATAGAAAAAATAAAAATAAAATTATAATTATGGAAAAAGTGGTACAAAAATACGATGCCACTACTATTCAAGTTTTAGAAGGTATAGAAGCGGTAAGAATGCGGCCAGCTATGTATATAGGTGATACATCTACAAGGGGATTACATCATTTAGTCTACGAAGTTGTAGATAATTCTGTGGATGAAGCGAGTGCGGGATTTTGCGATAAGATAAAAGTTACTTTATTAACCGATGGAAGTGTTTCTGTAGAAGACAACGGTAGGGGAATACCCGTAGATATACATAAAACAGAGAAAAAACCAGCTGTGGAAGTGGTATTAACCACTCTTCATGCAGGAGGAAAATTTGACCATAGGATATATAAGGTAGCCGGTGGTCTGCATGGCGTAGGAGTCAGCGTTGTTAATGCTCTAAGTGAATGGTTGGAAGTAGAGGTTAAAAGAGATAATCGTATATACCATCAGAGATACGAAAGAGGCAAACCGGTTACGCAATTAAAGATTATTGGTAAAGCAAAAAATACAGGAACAAAAATTACTTTTAAGCCTGATAGAACTATATTTCCCAAAACAGATTTTTCTTTTGATATTCTTGCTTCTCGCTTAAGAGAAATTGCTTTTTTAAACAAAAATTTGGAGATTGTTCTCATAGATGAGATAAGTGAAAAAGAGAGCGTTTTTAAATTTAAAGGAGGATTAGTTTCGTTTATTGAGTATTTGAACCAAAATAAACAGACCTTACATAAGATAATAAGTTTTTCTAAAGAGAAAGACAGTGTTATTATAGAAGGCGCTCTTCAGTATAACGATAGTTACAAAGATAATATATTTTCTTTTGCTAATAACATAAATACTATTGAAGGAGGAACTCATCTTACTGGTTTTAAAACTGCTCTTACCAGAGCAATTAACCAGTATGCTAAGAATAAGAATCTTTTGAAGGATATCCCTTCAGTATCAGGAGATGACATTAGAGAGGGATTATGTGCAGTTATTAGCGTGAAATTACCCAATCCTCAATTTGAGGGACAAACAAAAACGAAGTTAGGTAACTCAGAAATAGAAGGATTAACTACTTCTGTAGTGTTCGAGGAGTTATCATCTTTCTTTGAGGAGAACCCTTCTTTAGCAAATAAAATTGTAGAAAAGGTTATATTAGCAGCAAGAGCAAGAGAGGCAGCAAGAAAAGCAAGAGAGTTAACCCGTAGGAAAGGAGCTTTGGATTCTTCTAATTTGCCTGGTAAATTAGCTGACTGCTCAGAGAAAGACCCTTTGCGGACGGAATTGTTTATTGTAGAAGGAGAATCAGCTGGTGGTTCGGCAAAACAAGGTAGAGATAGAACTTTTCAGGCAATTTTACCGATAAAAGGAAAGATAATTAATGTAGAGAAAGCTCGTTTAGACAAGGTGCTTAGCAACGAAGAGATTAAAACAATAATTTCTGCCTTAGGCACAGGTATAGGAGAAGATTTTGATATTAGCAAGTTAAGGTATAATAAGATAATCCTTATGGCTGATGCCGATGTAGACGGTTCACATATTCGCACGCTTCTTTTGACCTTTTTTTATCGCCAGTTTCCCCAATTAATTGAGAACGGGCATATATATATTGCTCAGCCACCACTTTATCGTATTCGCGGTAAGGATTGGGAAGAGTATATACATACTGAGCAAGAGATGAATGAAATCATTTTAAAACGGGGAGCAAAGATAATTACTCTTTTTGTTATAGAAAAGAAAGAAAAAGAGGCGTTTTCTAAAAAAGATTTTGAAAATATTATAAATCATTTAATCGAGTTTGAAAAGTTAAGTTTAGTATTAGAACGAAAAGGAATAGCGCTAAAGGATTATTTAGAGGCGTATTCTTCCAGAAAAAAGAAATTTCCCCTATACAGAGTCACTTTACCTAATAATAAGATTATTTTTGCTTTTGAAGATGAAGAATTATCTCAATACGGAGAAGGAGAAGAATTGGATATAGTAGAGATATTTGAGTCTTATCGTATAGGAGAGATAGAAAAAGAATTAAATAAATTAAATATAAGTTTAAAATATTATTTACCCACAGATAAAGATAAATTTATTTTGAAAAATGAAGAGACAGATAAAGAAACGATGGTAAAAAGTTTAGAGGAAGTTTTAAAAACTGTAAAAAAAGAAGCTACCCAAGGATTACATATTCAACGTTACAAAGGTTTAGGAGAAATGAATCCTTCACAACTTTGGGAAAGCACGATGGATATAAGCAAACGAAGTCTTCTTCAAGTTACTTTGGAAGATGCTGTAGAAGCGGATAATATTTTTACTCTTTTAATGGGAGAGAATCCAGAATCAAGAAGAGACTTTATTCAAAAACACGCTCACGAAGTTAAAAACCTGGATATATAGAGGTATTCCACCCCGCGTGTGGAATAGAATAGAGAGGATTATTTTATGCAAGAAGGTTTGGTGAAAGAAAAAATCGTTTCCCGCTATCTGGAAGAAGAGATGAAAGATTCTTATCTTTCCTATTCAATGAGTGTTATTGTGGGAAGAGCTCTGCCTGACATAAGGGATGGTTTAAAACCTGTTCAGAGACGTATCCTTTATGTTATGGATGAGCTACATTTAAGACATAATCAACCTCATAAGAAATGCGCTCGTATTGTAGGAGAAACGTTGGGTAAATTCCATCCTCACGGGGATGCTGCAGTTTATGAAGCTTTGGTTAGAATGGGACAGACTTTTTCTTTGCGTTATCCCTTAATAGATGCTCAAGGTAATTTCGGCTCTATAGATGGTGACCCACCGGCAGCTATGAGGTATACAGAGGCGAGATTAACCGCTATCAGCGATTATATCCTTCAAGATATAGATAAGGACACAGTGAATTTTTTCCCCAATTTTGATAATTCTTTAACCGAACCAGAAATTCTACCTTCAGTTATTCCCAACTTTTTAATAAATGGGGCAAGTGGCATAGCCGTAGGAATGGCCACCAATGTTCCCCCTCATAATTTAGAAGAGGTATGTAGAGGAATAATATACCTCTTAGATAATCCTCAGGCAACCATAAAAGAACTACATAAGATTATTAAAGGACCGGATTTTCCTACCGGCGGGGTAATTTGCGGTAAAGCGGATATTTTAAAAGCATACGAAGAGGGTAAAGGTAAATTGACCCTAAGAGCAAAGGCTACTATAGAGAGAGAAAAGAATCGTGTACAAATAATAATTAACGAAATACCCTATCAGTTAAATAAAGCTAATCTCATAGAATCTATAGCTAATCTTATAAACAATAAAAAGATTGAAGGGATAACTGACTTAAGAGATGAGTCGGATAAAGAAGGAATACGTATCGTTTTAGAACTAAAACGAGAGGTTCAACCGGAGATTATTCTTAATCAATTGTATAAACATACCAATTTAGAGGTAACCTTTGGAGTTATCTTTTTAGCTTTGGTTAATCAGAAGCCGGAGATACTCAACCTTAAAGAAATTTTAAATCATCATATTAGATTTCGCAAAGAAATTATTGTTAGAAGGTCAAGGTTTGAACTTACCAAAGCTCAACGACGTGCCCATATCTTAGAAGGATTAAAAATTGCTTTAAAATTTTTAGATAAAGTGATTGAACTTATTAAAAAATCAAAAACCCCTGAAGAGGCAAAATCGGAATTAATAAAAAAATTTTCTCTTACTGATATTCAGGCACAAAGTATATTAGAGATGCAGTTACAAAGATTGTGTGCTTTGGAGAGAAAAAAGATAGATGAGGAGTATTTGGAATTAATTAAGAAGATAGAGTATCTAAACCTTATCCTTTCTTCAGAAAAGAAACAAGAAGAACTTATAAAGGAAGAGTTAGAAACCCTAATAAATAAATTTGCTGATCCCCGTCGCACAGAGATAGTTGCCCAAAAAGAAGAGATAGAAATAGAAGATTTAATAGTAGAAGAAGATATGGTGGTTACTATAACTGGTTCAGGTTATATAAAGAGACAGCCGGCCAGTGGCTATCGTCGTCAAGGTAGAGGCGGAAGAGGTGTTACAGCAATAGATACTAAAGAGGAAGATTTCGTTGAACACCTTTTTGTAGCCTCTAGCAAAGATACACTTTTAATCTTTACTAACCAAGGTAAGGTCTATCCTCTTAAGACTTACGAAATTCCTTTAGGTTCAAGGGTATCGCGTGGTAGAGCAATAGTTAATCTTTTAAGTTTAAGTGGAGAGGAAAAAATAACTACTGTGTTGGGAATAAAAGAATTTGATTCTAATCAGTTTATCGTTATGGCTACTAAAGAAGGATTGATTAAACGTTGTAGTTTAGATTTATTCTCCAACATAAGAAAAAATGGAATAATCGCTATATCATTGGATAAAAACGACCAATTAATAGGAGCTGGTTTAGGTGGAGAGAAAGACGAAGTTATTTTATCTACTAACAAAGGTTTTGCTATACGTTTTCCTTTAAAAGAGATTAGACCAACAGGTAGACAATCCCGCGGAGTTAGAGGAGTAAAGCTTCATAAACAAGATACAGTAGTAAGTATGGTTTTGTTAGAGGTTAGTTTAAAAAAATCAGATGTTTACATACTTACTGCTACAGAGAAAGGATTTGCTAAAAGAACAATTGTGGAGGAATATCGCCTACAATCCCGAGGGGGTAAGGGAATTAAAAATATAAAACTTTCTGAGAAAATAGGTGAAGTTAAGAAGGTATGTTTAGTTTCAGAAGAAGATGAAATAATGTGCATAACCCAGAAGGGAGTATTGATTAGAGTAAAGGTTAAGGATATAAGGGAGACAAAACGTTCTACGCAAGGAGTGAAGATAATAAACTTAGATAGTGGAGATAAGCTTTCTTCTATATCAAGAATTATACCCGATTAGCTGAAAAGATAGTTGCAATAATTATATTAAATTGTATAATAAAATCTCTCTCGACCCCATCGTCTAGCCCGGTTAGGACATGGGCCTTTCGAGCCCACGGCACCGGTTCAAATCCGGTTGGGGTCGGTTTATTTTTATGAAAAAACCACTGGGTGTTTTGATTTTAGGTTCGCTAAATTTTCTTTTCCTCGGTCTATTTAATCTGTTCGTTAATATATACATATTAATTAATTTAAAACCAAATAATTTAATTCATATAAATGAGATACTGTTAAAAAGATCCCTTTCCCAGTTAACCTACTCCCAGTTACGTGCAGCCAACATTTTTAATATTTTTTTATCTTTTATATTTTTACTAAGTGGTTTAGGGGTTCTTCTTAGAAAAAGATGGGGATATAAACTTACTGTTTATTTTTCTTTTTTCTGGATAATTTTTGGATTTTTAATCATCGTGATAAACCCAGCGATTTTTAAACATCTATTTTTTCATATTTTATATCCAGGGGTATTAATTTTATATTTTACCAGTAAAAGAATATGGGGTTATTTTAATTTATAAATATGTGTGGAATAGTTGGTTATATTGGTAAGGAAAAAAATATCCATTTTTTAGTAGATACTTTGAAATATTTGGAGTATAGAGGTTATGATTCCTGTGGAGTAGCTGTAGCCAAAAATGGAGGAGTTTTTCTACAAAAAAGTAAAGGTAAAATAGAAAATCTAAAAGCAAGATTAAAAGAAGAGAAGTTTTCCTTAGGTATAGCACATACCCGTTGGGCAACACACGGAGTTCCTAACCACCTGAATTCTCACCCTCATTTTGATTGTTGTAAAGAAATTTTTGTAGTCCACAACGGTATAATTGAAAATTATGCTACGTTAAAAGATAGATTAATAAGAAAAGGACACAAGTTTATCTCTCAAACAGATACTGAAGTAATCCCTCATCTTTTAGAAGAGTTCAATAAAAAAGAGGATATTTTTGAAGCTTTAATTCATACCGTGGAGGAATTAGAGGGTAGCTTTGCGATAGTATTGTTTAGGAAGAATACCCATAAACTATTATTCGCAAAGAAGGATTCCCCTTTAATTTTGGGTATCTTAGAAGAAGGATTTCTATTAACTTCCGATATACCAGCAATACTCCCTTTCACTAAAGAGTTAATTAATATTGAGGATAAATCGTTAGGGGTATTAGAGGATAATCGCTGTAGGATATTTGATTTTAATGGTAAAAATCGCAAGCTAAAAAAAGAACGGGTGGAATTGCATCAGGTAGCGATTTCTAAGAAAGACTATAGTCATTTTATGTTAAAAGAAATATTTGAACAGCCAAAAGTTATGGAGAGACTAATTAGCTTTTATGTTAAAGATGAGGAGATAAACTTTAAAGATTTAAATTTACCTTTAACTAAATTGAAAGAGATAAGTAAAATATTTATTTTTGCTTGTGGAACAGCTTACCACGCTGGTTTTGTAGGAAAGTATCTTTTAGAAAAATATGTGGGAGTAGATGTGGAAATAGATGTTTCTTCTGAAGCAAGGTATAGAAAGATAAGATTTTCATCTAAGGATTTAGTGTTAGCAATATCACAGTCAGGAGAAACAGCCGATACTTTAGCAGCTGTAAGAGAGGCAAAAAGAAAGGGAGCAAAAGTTATTGCTATCTGCAATGTTTTAGGTTCTACCCTTACCAAAGAGAGTGAAGGTTTAATTTCTACGCTTGCCGGACCAGAAATAGGGGTAGCTTCTACTAAAGCCTATACCGCTCAGGTATTTAGTTTATTACTATTTTCTCTCTATTTGGCAAGGGTAAAGAATATTATGAATGCAAATAGTTTTGCTAATTTCCTCAAGGAGTTAAAAAATGTTCCTCTATATCAGAAGGAGATTTTGGAGAGAGCTAATGAAATTGAAAAGATTGCCAATAAATTCTCTCGTTTTGGTTGTTTCCTTTTTTTAGGAAGAGGAATAAATTATCCTTCAGCGTTAGAAGGAGCACTGAAGTTAAAAGAGATTTCTTATATTCCTGCTGAAGGTTACCCTGCTGGTGAGATGAAACATGGCCCAATAGCTCTTATAGACGAGTATCGCGCAGTAGTTTGCATTGCTGTAAAGGATGAGCTTTACTCTAAGATGATTTCTAACGTGCAAGAGATAAAAGCAAGAAAGGGAAAAGTATTAGGAGTAGTTAACGACCTGAACGAAGATGAAGCGAGGTTAATGGATGAGATAATTACTGTGCCAAATTTTAGAATAACTGATGTAAGTCCTCTTGTGGTAGCAGTTCCTCTACAACTTTTCGCTTACTTTGTAGCTAAAAATTTGGGATGCGAAATAGACCAACCACGCAATTTAGCTAAGTCAGTAACTGTGGAATAATGCTATACGTTATAGCAACTCCCATCGGTAATTTAGAGGATATCACTATAAGAGCATTAAGAGTATTAAGGAAAGTAGATATTATTTTAGCTGAGGATACACGCCAAGCAAGAGTTCTTCTTAGCCACTATAGGATAGATAAGGTTGCGAAAAGTTTTTATGAACATAATGAAAAGAGGGTAACCAAAAAGTTACTGCCTTTACTTAAGTCAGGTAAAGACGTAGCTTTAATTTCTAATGCAGGCACACCAACTATCTCTGACCCAGGATACCATCTTTTGAGAACTTGTGTTGAGGAAAAAATTCCTTTCACATCTATTCCTGGACCCAGTGCGGTTACCAATGCTATAGTTTTAAGTGGTTTGCCTTCGGATAGATTCTTATTTGTTGGTTTCTTGCCTTTTAAAAAAAGCAAGCGAAAAAAAGAGTTAGAGATATTAGCATTAGTAGAAGCAACTATTGTTATCTTTGAGTCTCCCCATAGATTGATTGCCACAGTTAATCAGCTTAAAGATTATTTTAATAAAGATAAAAGAATAGCTTTGGTTAAAGAGATGACTAAAATTTATGAAGATACGATAAGGGCAAATATGAACGATATTGAAAGATACATCAAAAGTGATTGCTTAAAAGGTGAATGGGTGATAGTTATTGATAATCGTGGTAATAAAAGTTGACAATGCGTAGGGGCAAAGATAAAATCTTAACAGAATTTATTAAATACAATAAATATGCGGTGTAGAATAGGTAATGTAAATTTAAAAAACCCCATTATTGCTGCCTCTGGCACCTTTGGTTATGGTAAAGAGATGATGGATTTTTTCGATATTAATGAACTGGGAGCCTTCGTTACCAAGACAATAACTTTAATGCCCAAAGAAGGAAATATACCACCACGAATATACGATTTAGGATTTGGGATTTTAAACTCCATAGGTTTAGAAAATCCTGGTTTAGAAGTTTTTAAAAAGAAATATTCTGATTTCTTTACTCGTTTAAAGACAAAAGTATTCGTTAGTATATACGGAGAAAAATTAAACGAGTGGATAGAACTCATTAAAGGTTTAGAAGAAGAGAGAATTGCTGGATTCGAACTTAATTTTTCTTGTCCTAATTTGGAAGGAGAAGTCATCTCCGCTTATAAAAATAGAGTTTTTAAAATATGTTCAACTTTAAGGAAGTTAACGAAGAAATTGTTGCTCGCTAAACTTTCTTATACTCTGCAACTAAAAGAGATAACCTTATCCATTCAGTTAGCTGGTATAGATGCAGTTGTTTTGATAAATACTCTTCCCGCCATGGCAATAGAGGAAAATAAGGATGAGCCTTGTTTAGGTAATATCTATGGAGGATTAAGTGGACCATGTATTAAGCCCATTGCTTTAAGATGCGTGCGAGAAATTAGTTCCCTACTCAAAATAGCGGTTATTGCTTGTGGAGGAGTAATGGATTATAGAGATGTTTTGGATTATTTAAGGGTAGGAGCAAAAGCGGTAGAGGTTGGTAGTGCCAATCTTATTTATCCCGATGCTTGCGAGAGAATTATAAGTAAACTTGAAAAGGTAACAAAGATAAATGGTAATAATAAATATAAGTTCTACTAAAAGAACAGAATTTATAGATATTACTTCTCAAATAGAAAGAGTGATTAGAGAAAAAGAGATAGAGGAAGGTATATGTATAATTTTTTGTCCACATACTACCGCAGGTTTAACTATAAACGAGAATGCTGACCCTTCGGTAAGAAGTGATATAATCGCTCACATAGAAAAATTAATTCCTTATAGAGGGCATTACCTTCACTTAGAAGGTAATGCCGATTCTCATATAAAGGCATCTATTTTTGGTAGTAGTTTATCTTTGATTGTAAAGAATAAAAGATTAATTTTAGGTAGATGGCAGGGGATATACTTCTGTGAATTTGATGGCCCAAGGGAGAGAAAAGTTTATGTAAAGGTGCTTTCTGGATAAAGGAGGTTTCATTATGCCCGAGTTACCCGAGGTAGAGACAATTAAGTTACAGTTAAGAGAAAATATTTTGAATAAGAAGATTGTAAAGATTGAGGTTAAGGATAAAAGGGTTCTTAAGCAGATAAAACCTGAGGAATTTATTTTAAATGTAGAAGGCAAAACGGTAAATGATATTTTTCGTAGAGGTAAAGTGTTAATTGTTAAGCTCAGTAAAGATTTATTTCTTATTATCCATTTAAGAATAAGTGGCTGGCTTATTTTAGGAGAGAAAGAGGAAAAATTGGCAAGAGTAATTTTTAAGTTTTCCCATAATAAGATACTTAATTTCTGCGATCAAAGAGTATTGGGAGAAATAAGATTAGTAGAAAATTGGCAAAATCTACCTATAATTAAAGAGATGGGTCCGGAACCGTTAGAGATTAAAAGGGAGGAGTTTATCGGACTTTTTAAAGATAAAAAAACAAAGATAAAACCACTTTTAATGGACCAGAATTTCTTGGCTGGTGTAGGAAATGTTTATGCTCAAGAATCTTTATTTTGTGCAGGTATCCACCCTGAACGAAGTACCCAGAGGTTAGAAATTAAAGAGTTAAGCAAACTCTACGATTGCCTTATATCAATATTAAAGGAAGCAATAGAGAAAAAAGGTTCATCCGTAGATACCTATAGACAAATAGATGGTCAAGAAGGTAATTATGTTCCCTTTTTAAAAGTTTATCAAAGAGAAAATAAACCCTGTTTTAGGTGTAACACACCGATTAAACGTAAAACCATTAGTGGAAGGGGAACTTACTTTTGCCCTCATTGCCAAAAGTAAAAAAGAAAGGATAATTATGTATAGAGTATTGATTACAGCATTGATGTTAATTTGTAGTAATGTTTTTATGACTTTCGCTTGGTATGGGCATTTGAAAAATTTAAAAAGTAAACCATGGTTAGTAGCGGCAATAATTAGCTGGGGTATTGCTTTTTTTGAATATCTTATTCAGGTGCCAGCGAATAGGATAGGGCACCAAGTTATGAATGTAGGTCAACTTAAGATTCTTCAAGAAGCAATAACCTTGTCAGTTTTTATCCCCTTCTCTATTTTCTATTTGAAGGAAGGAATTAAGAAAGATTACCTTTGGGCATCGTTATTTATTTTGGCTGCTGTTTTTTGTGTTTTTCGTAAGATTATTTTTAAATAGGAAATATTTAGATGGAGTTACCTTGGGAAATAAAAAGTTTTAATTCTCCTTACGTTTTTTTAGATACAATACAAAAAGATAAGGAGAATAACCGTTCGTTTGTTTTTGATTCTTGTTATGATATTTTAGTATATAGAGCCTATGATGATCTTGAGAAATTATTTAGGAAGATAGACGATTACCTTACGAGAGGTTTCTGGCTTGCTGGATATTTTTGTTATGAGTTTGGATACACTTTAGAGGAGAGGTTATTTAATTTTTTAAAGCGGGAAGATTATCCTTTAGTTTGGTTAGGTGTTTTTAAATCCCCTAAGATAATTAATCATCTATATCAAAAAGATTTTTACCCTTTTAAAAATTTAGGCACACCTTATTTTATTACTAACCTGTCCCCCAATATTAAAGAGGAAGAATATGTCTCTTCTATTCAGAGAATTAAAAGATATTTAAAAGAAGGGGAAACTTATCAGGTAAATTTCACATTTAAATTAAAATTTGATTTTAAAGGCAATCCCATAGATTTATATTCCCATCTTAGAAATACTCAGCCTACTTCTTATTCAGCATTTATTAGAACGGATACCGATTATATCCTCTCCTTTTCTCCTGAACTTTTTTTCCGTTGGGAGAAAGATAGAATTATAACTAAACCAATGAAGGGAACGATCAACCGTGGACGTTTCTTACAAGAGGATAAATTAAATGAAAGATTACTTAAGATGAGCGAGAAAAACAGAGCGGAGAATTTAATGATCGTAGATTTGTTAAGAAACGATTTAGGTAAGATAGCTAAAAAAGGTGGCGTTACAGTAAAAGAACTTTTTACTATAGAAAAGTATTTTACTGTATTCCAAATGACCTCCACCATAGAAGCCTCTCTTAAGTCAAATTTAAATTTTCAAGACATTATAAAGGAAATATTCCCTTCAGGTTCAGTTACAGGAGCTCCCAAAATAAGAACGATGCAGATAATTTACCAATTGGAAAAAGAACCAAGAGGAGTTTATACAGGAGCGATTGGTTATATTTCACCTAATAGGGAAGCTTGTTTTAACGTAGCCATAAGAACCATCCATATTAACAAAGAGAGTAAAGGTAGTTTAGGTATAGGTGGAGGGATAGTTTATGATTCTATAGGCAAAAAGGAGTATAAGGAAGCAATTTTAAAAGCCCAGTTCTTAATAGAAGATTTTCGCGAATTTTCTCTTATTGAGACGATACTTTGGGAAAAGGGAAATTTTTATTTGCTTAACCTACATCTATCAAGATTAGAAAATTCTTGTAGGTATTTTGATATACCTTTTAGTAAAGATGAGATTAAACGGAAATTTTTCTTATTAGAAAAAAATTTTGATTACCACAATAAGTATAAGGTCCGTTTACTAGTGGATAGAAGAGGAAAATTATATATTGGTTATTCTCTTCTCCCTGAGATAAATTTACCTATAAAAGTAAAATTAAGTAAAAATAGAGTAAATTCTAAAAATCGCTATCTTTATCATAAAACCACTTTACGTGATATCTACGATAGGGAGATGGAAATTGCTCGTAAACAGGGATTTAGCGAAGTAATTTTTACCAACGAATATAGCCAGCTTACCGAAGGAACATTCACTAATATTTTTCTTCTCGTAAAAGGTAAACTTTATACCCCCAAATTAGAATCTGGCCTTTTACCTGGTGTTTTGCGGGAATATCTTTTAAAGAGTAAGCAAGCTAAAGAAAAAGTGCTTTATCCTAAGGATATTTTAGAGGCAGAAAAATTTTTTTTAGGTAACTCCGTACGAGGTTTAATGGAAAGTATTTTAGTAAACAGGATCCCTTTAGTAAGAGAAAATAAAAAGTTAGAATACAATGCGCTTGTTGAAGGTTAAAATTAATAATATAAGGCAAATTAAAAAAGATGTGTATCTTATTTCCTTTGTATCTAATTACATAGCAAAAAAAGCTCATCCTGGCCAATTCCTCCATATAAAAATAAAAGATACACTTCTAAGAAGACCATTCAGTATTCATAATGTGGATGGTAAAAATATATATGTTCTGTTTAAAATAAAAGGTATAGCTACTCGTAGATTAGCTAATTATAAAAAAGGGGAACTATTAGATGTATTGGGTCCGTTAGGTAAAGGTTTTAGTTTTAAAGGTAAGGGTAAATATATATTAATTGCCGGAGGTATGGGAGTAGCACCTTTATATTTTTTAGGTAAGAGATTAATTAGCCAAGATTTTCTTAAGATAGTTATATTAGGAGCAAGAACGAAGAAGGAGATTTTATACGATAAGGAATTTAAAGATTTGGGATACAGAGTTTTTGTTACTACTGAGGATGGATCAAGAGGATTTAAAGGTAGAGTTGATGAACAATTGAAGGAGTTGATTGACTATGAACGAGAACCTTTAAACCTATATGCTTGTGGCCCAAAAGGAATGTTTAAATCTTTAGCTTTGATTGTAAAAGAAAAATCTTTTATTGATATGGAGTTCTCTTTTGAGCAATTTATGGGTTGTGGAATAGGTGTCTGTTGTGCTTGCGTAATTTTAACTAATCAAGGGTATAAAAAGGTATGTAAAGATGGGCCTGTTTTTAACTTAAAAAATTTTGACCAAAATGCTTTGGATATGTTATAATATCTTCCTTTAGAGAAGAGTATTATCTTATAAAAAATTATGATTTGTTTTGAAGGGAGGAGCGATGAGTAAGGTAAGTATTAAAGATATGGATTTAAAAAATAAAAAAGTAATTGTGCGCGTAGATTTCAATGTGCCCTTAGATGAGAAAAATAGAATTACCGATGATGCACGCATAAGAGAAGCTTTACCTACAATAAAGTATATTCTGGATAAAGGGGCTAAGAAAGTAATCCTTATGAGCCATTTAGGCCGACCACAAGGTAAAGTGGTAGAAAGTATGCGTCTTTGGCCGGTAGCTAAAAGGTTAGAGGAGTTACTTAAAATAGAAGTGGAGAAATTAAACGACTGTAAGGGAGAAGAGGTTAAACGAGCAATTGAGAAGACAGATAAGAGAGTTATTCTTTTAGAAAATTTAAGGTTCTATAAGGAGGAAGAAGAGGGAAATGAGAATTTTGCTAAAGAGTTGGCTTCTTTGGCTGAAGTTTACGTTAACGATGCTTTTGGCACAGCTCATCGAGCACACGCTTCTACTACAATTATTGCAAAATTTTTACCTTCCTGTATAGGATTTTTGATGGAGAAAGAGATTAAATTTTTATCTCAGGCGCTTTCTCCTCAAAGACCATACGTTATTTTATTAGGGGGAGCAAAAGTATCGGATAAGATAGGAGTAGTAAATAATCTCATTGATAAAGCTGACAAGATTATTATTGGCGGAGCAATGGCATATACCTTCCTTAAAAGTAAAGGTATCCCTACGGGTAAATCAAAAGTAGAGGAGGATAAATTAAGTTTAGCTAAAGAGATTATCTCTGCTGCCCTGAGGAAAAATGTTAAGATAGTTTTACCTATCGATCATATAGTAGTAGATGGTATAGACAAACCTCAAACCAAAATAGTTGTAGAGGATATACCTTGGGAAAAAATAGCAGTAGATATTGGTCCTAAAACAGTAAATCTTTTTAAACAGGAATTAAAGGAAGCAAAAACCATTCTTTGGAATGGGCCGGTGGGAATTTTTGAAAATCCTAATTATGCTGAAGGAACAAAAGAAATAGCAAAATTTTTAGGAGAATTAAAAGGTGCGATTACAATCGTAGGAGGAGGAGATTCTGCCAGTGCAGCTAAAGAGTTTGGGGTGGTAGATAAATTATCTCATGTTTCTACAGGAGGAGGGGCATCTTTAGAATTTTTAGAAGGTAAGGAGTTACCAGGTATAGCGGTAATACCGGAGGAAAGATAAACTATGAGAAGACCTTTAATTGCTGGTAATTGGAAGATGTATAAAACTACCGAGGAGGCGGTTTCTTTAGCTACAGGGATAAAGGAAGAACTATGTGATTTTAACGAAGTAGATATAGTTTTATGTCCACCGTTTACAGCTTTGTATAAAGTTAATGAAGTTATTAAAGACACTAATATAAAATTAGGGGCGCAAAATTTATTTTGGGAAGATGAAGGAGCGTATACAGGAGAAGTTTCCGCTAAGATGATTAAAGATTGTGGTTGCCAGTTCGTTATTATCGGTCATTCGGAAAGGAGAAAATATTTTTTTGAAAGTGATGAGTGGGTAAATAGAAAGATACTCTCTGCTCTAAACAATGATTTGGTTCCTATAGTGTGTATAGGAGAAACTTTGGAGGAAAGAGAGAAAAATTTAACCATAGATGTGATTGAAAAACAGTTAAAAGGAGCATTTTATAAATTGGGTTATGAGGAGATGAAGAAAATAGTTATCGCCTATGAACCTGTATGGGCAATTGGAACTGGTAAAACCGCTTTACCTTACCAAGCAGAGGAGATCCAGAATTTTATTCGTAGATGGCTCAAAGATAATTTTTCTCTTGATTGTGCAGATAATCTACGTATACTTTATGGTGGTAGTGTAAAGCCATCTAATATAAAAGAGCTTATGAGAGAAGAAGATATTGATGGTGCATTAGTAGGAGGGGCATCGTTAGAGGTTGATTCATTTACATCTATAGTGAGAAACTCTATAATTAACTAAGAGGCGATTTTATGTACAATTTAATACTTTTTATTCATATAGTGGTGACTATAACCTTAATAGGTGTCATTCTTATCCAACGCGGAAGAAGTAGTGGCTTAATTGAAGCATTGGGAGGAGTGGAGTCTATTTTTGGAACAAAGACAAGTTCTTTTTTTGTTCGTTTAACTGTAGTTTTAGCGGTTATCTTTTTTCTTACTAGCCTTTCTTTAGCCTACCTTTCTAAACAACAGGGTGTTTCCCTTTTAGAAAAAGTGAGAGAAGAGAAGATAGAAAATAAGCAAGATGTTACCCCTACAGAGAAAATTTCTGAGGATGAAATTAATAGCTCTTCTCCCTCATCTCAAGAAGATACAAAAAATTAAAAATGTATCTAAGATACATTCTTTTAATTATTATTTATTTTTTGCCTTCTTTTTCTCTCTTTGGCGAGATTTGGAAAGAACCTTTAAAAGACTACCAATTAGTTTGTGGCAAAAAGGGAGGGTATCTTACCTTAGCTACTACTAGTGACCCAAAATCATTTAATCCTATTGTAGCAAAAGAAACTTCTACTACTCAGATAACATCTTTTATCTTTGAGGGACTACTTAGAGTGGATCCCAAAACTTTAGATATGATTCCCAATTTAGCCAAGAGTTGGCAAACGCACAATGGGAAAGAGTGGATATTTTACTTAAGAGATGATGTATATTGGAATGATGGCAAAAAATTTACAGCTGACGATGTAATTTTCACATTCGATAAACTTATCTATAATCCCAATATACCTACAGGTAGCAGAGATATTTTTACTATAGAAGGTAAAAGAATTATTTTAGAAAAAATTGACGATTATACTATAAAGTTCATTTTACCCTGCACGTTTGCCCCTTTTTTAAGAGCGCTATCTCAAGATATTCTACCCAAACATAAATATTTGCGTTTGGTAGAAGAAGATAAATTTACTTTTGCTATGGGTTTAGATTCTTCTCTTAAGGACATTGTAGGAACCGGACCGTATAGATTAAAGAAATACCTTCCCGGAGAGAGTGTGGTATTGGAGAGAAACCCTTACTATTGGAAAAAAGATAGTTGTGGGAATAGACTTCCTTACCTTGATGAGATTATTTTTGTAATTTTATCTAACCCAGATACTATACTTTTAAAATTTCTTGAGGGAGAATTAGATTACTGTTCTCTAAGACCTAACGATTTAGCAATTTTAAGTCCGAGACAAAAAAGGGATGGTTTTACCATTTACAATGCGGGAACATCTTTTGGTTCAAATTTTATAGTTTTGAATCAAAACCCTCAATATAATCCTCATATACACAAACCCTATGTTAAACCATATAAGCTTAAATGGTTCCGTAACAAACAGTTCAGGAAAGCAATAGCTTTTGCTATAAATAGAGATAAGATAGTTGAGGTAGTTCTTAATGGTTTAGGAGTACCCCAATTTTCTCCTGAGAGCCCAGCAAACGTTATTTTTTATAATGATAATGTGATTAAATACCCATACCATCCACAAAGAGCCAAGGAATTATTAAATGATATAGGATTTAAAGATAGGGATGGAGATGGGATATTAGAGGACGAAGATGGTTTCAAATTAGAGATTACTTTTTTTACAAATGCGGATAATTCAGAGAGAGTAACTATTGCTACTTTGATAAAAAAAGATTTAGAAAGTATTGGGATGAAGATACATTTATTGCCCTTAGATTTTAATAATCTTGTTACAAAGTTGACTGCTACTTTTGATTGGGAGATGATTTTGATTGGACTTACTGGTGGTATAGAGCCATATTTTGGTAAGAATGTTTGGTCATACAAAGGCGATCTACATCCTTGGAATCCTACTAAAACAGCGCTTGATGATTATGAAATAGAAATAGAGGATATTTTCAATTTAGCAGGTAGGACTCTGGATGAGGAAGAACGGAAACGTTTGTTTGCTCGTTGGCAGTACATAGTTTCCGATAATTTACCGTTTATCTACACAGTTTTAGGATACTCTCTATATGCTGTGCGAGATAAATTCGGCAATCTTTATCCTACCGTATACGGAGGAGCGTTTTCTGAGATAGAGCATATTTATATAAAATAATAGGGATTAACCATAACGTGAATAAAATTTAGGAAGAAATATAAGCTTTACAAAATTAGATTTAGGTTATAGGGTAGTTAGAATGTCATATCTACAAAACACTTCTCACATTTTCTTTTTAAGCTATTAGATAAATCTCTTGTAGATATCCTGATAAGAAAGTATTGCAAATTACCTTAATTGACGGGATATTAGCTTATTTGATAGAAATCAAAGAAATTGGTTTTGAATAATCCTAAAGATAGCGAGGAACTTTAAGATTATTTATAACCCATAATTCTGTATCAAGATTAAACAAAGGTATCTGTTTTGTAGAGAGGTTTAGTAAGCCAATAAAAAATAAAAAATTTTTTGACAAAATGAGGTTGATGTAGTATATTAAGCTAAAATAGTTTAATTATGTTGAGCAATAATTATAAAGATAATGAGAGACGAAAGTATCCACGCCTGAACGTAGTAGTGGTAACTTGTTCATCGGAAGAAGGAGTTAGTTTAGAGAAAGTATGTGTTACAAGAAATATAAGTGCCGGCGGTATATGTCTTATTTTGGATAAAAAAAGAGAAGTAAATACTACCCTTTCTTTAAAAATAAATCTACCCGACGCCTCTTCTCCTATTATGGCAAAAGGTAGAGTGGTTTGGAGTAAGAGTATAATTTTAAACTCTAATGAAATTCTCTATGATTTAGGCATTGAGTTTATAGATATAGAAGAAGATGCACGTCAAAGAATATTCCGCTATACTTTATCTCACCTTGATATGAAACCAATATAAAAACTACCATTTTTAAAATAATGGTAGTAAATTTTCAGTTAAGAAATTTAATTTTTTATTATGGTTTCTAAAATAAATTCCTTAGCTTTTACAGGCTTAGAAGTGTATCCTGTAGAAATAGAGATAGATATACAGAGGGGACTTCCTTCCATAGCTATCGTTGGTTTAGTGGATACACAAGTTAAAGAAAGTAAGGATAGGGTTAGAGCAGGAATTAGAAATTCTGGATACGAATTTCCTTCTCAACGAATAACTATAAATTTAGCTCCGGCAAACATTAAAAAGGAAGGCACACATTTTGATTTGGGTATAGCTTTGGGTATTTTAAAATCTACTTATCAGGTGAATATGGATTTTTCACCTTATGTAATTTTAGGAGAGGTGTCTTTGGAAGGTAAAATCAGAGCAGTGAGAGGAGTTTTTCCTATGGCAATGAAGACAAAGGAAATAGGGAAAAAGATGATTGTCCCTTTAGATAATGCTAAAGAGGCAGGATTGGTTAAAGATGTAGTTATTTACCCCGTGGAAACTCTTATTCAAGCAGTAGCCTTCCTTTCCGGGAATATGGAAATAAAACCTTTCCATATAGATAATGGTGATATTTTTAATAAACCACCTGAATACGAAGTTGATTTTGCAGATGTTAAAGGTCAAATTGTAGCTAAGAGATCTATAGAAGTAGCAATTAGTGGCATGCATAATATTTTGATGATTGGTCCACCGGGTGTAGGTAAAACAATGTTAGCAAGAAGAATCCCTACCATCCTCCCTGATATGGAATTTGAGGAGATATTAGAAGTTACAAAGATTTATAGTATCGTAGGAATGCTTGATAAAGATTATCCTTTGTTAAAAGAGAGACCTTTTCGTTCACCTCATCATACATCTTCTCATATTTCTTTAGTAGGGGGAGGAACAAATGTTAAACCAGGAGAGGTAACATTAGCTCATAATGGAGTTTTATTTTTAGATGAGTTGCCTGAATTTAATCGTGCTTCTTTAGAGGCTTTAAGACAGCCATTAGAGGATGGATATGTTAGCATATCAAGAGCTAGCAAACATTTAAAGTTTCCTGCAAGGTTTCTTCTTTGTTCAGCGATGAATCCTTGTCCTTGTGGTTATTTTGGCTCAAAAGATAAAGCTTGTCATTGTACAAGTTATCAGATTCAAAGATATAGGAATAAAATATCCGGTCCTCTTTTGGATAGAATAGATATACAAATAGAACTTCAAAATATAAGAACGGAAGAGTTAATAAGTGGCTCTCAAGAAGGAGAGAGTTCACAATCTATAAAGAAGAGGGTGGAAAGAGCAAGAGAAATTCAATTAAAACGATTCAAGAAAGAGAAGATATTCTTTAATTCTCAAATGAATAGTAAACAGATAAAGAAATACTGTGTGTTAGAGGAAGAGGCAAAATCACTTCTTAATATGGCTATTCAGGAATTAAAATTTAGTGCGCGCTCTTACGATAAAATACTTAAAGTATCCCGAACCATTGCCGATTTAGCAGAGAAAGATAATATTACCGCAGAACACATTTCTGAGGCGGTACAATACCGTTCTCTTGATAAAAATCTATGGGTATAATTTTTTTATGATTAGCCTGTTTTATGGTAAAAAGAATATTTATAGGAACAAGTGGTTACAATTATTCTCATTGGCAGGGTTTATTTTATCCTCTCACCATACCTACCAAACAATGGTTAGAATTTTATACTCAACATTTTAAATCAGTAGAGTTAAATGTTACTTTTTACCGTTTACCCAGTGATAAGATATTTAAAAGTTGGTATAAACGCACCCCTCAAGATTTTGGTTTTGTAGTAAAAGGACCAAGATTCATAACTCATATTAAAAAATTGGATGATTGTATAGAATCTTTAGAGATATTTTTTGATAGAGTGCAGTATTTAAAGGAGAAACTTTTATGTATTCTCTGGCAATTACCACCCTCGCTTAAATACAATTTCTATAGGTTAGAAAATTTTGTAAAATTATGTAAGATGAAGTCTAATTATCTCTACAGTTTTGAGTTTAGGAATAAAGATTGGTTTAATCACGAGGTTTTTCAATTGTTTAGAGACAATAATATAAGTATATGTATCGTTGATTCCCCAAATTTTCCTTACTGTGAGGAACTCACTGCTAATTTTATTTATTTAAGATTCCATGGAGGCAGTATCCTTTATGGAAGTAACTATTCCGATGAGGAGTTAATTGATTGGTGTAAAAAAATAAATGTATGGCAGGATAGAATTGATACTATTTTTGCTTTTTTCAATAACGATGCTAATGGCTTTGCCGTAAAAAATGCTTTAACTTTTAATAATTTTATAACTAATGCAGGATTATAAGTTAACCCCTTTTATTATTTCCCAATCTTTCATAAACTACAAAGATAATCTCAACTACCAACAGATAAAAGTTGTAGAAGAAACAGATGGTCCCTGTTTAGTTTTGGCTGGTGCAGGGAGTGGGAAAACGAGGGTGTTAATCTACAGGTTAGCTTACCTTTTAGGTAAGGGTGAAAATTTAAGGAATATTCTTTTGGTTACGTTTACTAACCGAGCAGCGCAAGAGATGATTAATCGTGCAGAGATTTTGATTAAAATGAATTTGAAAGGATTGTGGGCAGGAACATTTCATCACATCGCTAATGTTATCTTACATAGAGAAGCCCCCCTTTTGGGTTATTCACCAAATTTTTCTATCATCGATAATGAAGATTCTAAAGATTTAATTGATGATTGTATTGGGGAGTTAGGTTATAGTAAATCTGGTAAATTGTTCCCTAAAAAGGATGTTATTAGCCAAATTTGGTCATTAGCAACAAATTCTCTTAGAGAAATAGATGAGATTATTTTTGCCGATTATTCCCATTTAGAAGAATTTATCCCTCAAATAAAAAGAGTTATATACCATTATAATAACAAGAAGAAAGCTTCAAATATAATGGATTTTAACGATTTACTTTTTAATTGGCATAAGCTTTTAAAAATAGATAAGGTAAGAGAAAAGTATGCGCAAATTTTTAAATATATCCTTGTGGATGAGTATCAGGATACTAACCGCCTTCAATTTGAAATTTTAAAAGATTTAGCTATTTACCATAGAAATATATTAGTTGTTGGCGATGATGCTCAATCAATATACTCTTTTCGTTCTGCCGATATAAACAATATTTTGGATTTCCCAAAAGTATTTAATGGTGCTAAGATATTCAAATTAGAGATAAATTACCGTTCTTCTCCCCAGATACTATCTTTAGCTAACGAGGTTATTAAACATAATCGTGCGCAGTTTCCCAAAGAGTTGAAAGCAATTAAGAAAGACTTTCAACTTCCCGTAGTGGTGGAGACCAAAGATGTTTATCAGCAGGCAAGGTTTGTCGCTCAGAAAGTTTTGGAATTAAATAGTGAAGGTATACCCCTTAGAGAGATAGCTGTACTTTTTCGTTCGCATTACCAAGCTTTGGAGTTAGAGTTAGAGTTAATGAAACGTAATATAATCTATGTGGTTAGAGGAGGAATGCGATTTTTTGAGCAGGCACATATCAAAGACGTGCTCGCTTACTTAAAGGTAGTAGCAAATGAAAAAGATGAGTTATCTTTTAAACGAGCCATTTCTTTACATAAAGGTATCGGTAGAAGTTATGCTCAGAAAATATGGATAGAGGTATGTAAAGGAGATAAAAGCTTGGAAGAGATAGCCCAAACTTTACCTAAAAACAAAAAAGAGGGATTTAATGAGTTTATTACTATTATAAATAATATAAAAAAAATATCTCAGGCAGAGGTAGCGATAAGGGAGATTTTAAATAATTATAAGGAATATTGTTATCTCTCTTTCGATAATCCTGAGGATAGACTTTTAGATTTGGAAGAGTTAGCTAAAATAGCAAGGAATTATTCCACTATAAGAGAGTTTCTGTTAGATATAAGTTCTTATGAGAGTTTTCGGGGAGAAACAATTTTGGAGGAGGATGCAAAAAAGGAGGTTTTAACTCTTTCTACTATCCATCAAGCAAAAGGGTTAGAATGGGAAGTAGTTTTTATTATTGGGTTTTCCGATTACGAGTTCCCCCATTCTAAAGCATTAAATTCTCCTCAAGCTATGGAAGAGGAAAGAAGGTTGTTCTACGTAGCTACCACACGAGCAAAAAATTATCTTTATATTACCTATCCTCAGACAAAGTATACATTTAAGAATGGTCTTATAATATCTCGGCCATCTATGTTTTTGTACGAGTTGCCATCTTCTTGCTATGAGGAGTGGGAATGTAGTGATTCTACTAACTGTTAAGAAAATATTAGGTTCAGGGCTTTCTGGCGAGTTTTCTGGTTATTGCCGCAACTTTAACAGTAGATTTTCAAAACCATTGATTTTAAATGAGATTTTACTCAGATAGAGTTTTTGACACTACACTTTGCGCTTCTTGATAAGATGAGATTTGTGCAAGTGGAGAAGCTTCTACAGATTTAAAAGCAAAAGGATTTAATGATAAGTTGTTTTAAATCTCCTTTTTTCTCTTTAGAATAGCCATATTGTAGTATATCATATCTATATTACCTCGGTATCTAATTGGGGTGGTATCAAAC
>JAMWBQ010000036.1:10304-14493 GCA_023819315.1 Candidatus Omnitrophota bacterium | reverse complement strand
ACCACCTCCTTTTTGCTTCTAAGAGGTGGTATTTTACATCAAGTTACCCTGACATTTCTACTTTGCAATAAGGTGACATTATTATATTGCGGTGACAGGTATAATTTATATTTGTACCAATACATCGTATATAGTTTTAACCACTTCGTCAAGTAGTATTGTAAACTCGATTGGTAGTAAATTAAGTATACCCTCATCAATATCGGACGCTTTCTCTTGCAATTGCTGTAATGTACTCTTATACTTGTCAACGATTCTTTCTTAAAATTAAAGTATAATTGATAGGTATAAGATATCTATCCTGCCATTTATCAACTCTCTTTAGGATAATCTTAAATTCTTTCTGTGCACTTAAAGACATCCTCTTTTGTCTCTCCTTTATCTTCACATCACCTAATTCCTAAATTCCCTGACTCTTATTAAACTTCAAGATAAATAATAAATAATCCCGCCTCACAACTATATTGGTTGACTTAAAACCAAAGATAAATATATGCTGTCTTGATGAAAGAAGGCTGAATCTAACACGTTTGAGGACTTGTTTTTAGATAACAGATTGTGTGTTGGGTAATTCTTGTGTATTTGGTAGTTTTTCAAAAGATTTAGGATTCCTTTTAAAAAACAAACCCTTAAAAAATCTTAAAAACTTAATTCCTCTTTACTTAATAGATTAAAGACTTAAATTAATTTATTCTAATCTATCCAAATCATCCTTAGAATAGAACCAATTCTTTCCTAAACTTACGATTTAATCGAACCCTATCCATAATTTATAAATTATGTTGCCAAATAATTATGAAATAAACTACTCCACAATATCTTTTGTAATAGGTTCAAATTTTACCCCAATTTTTTCTAAGTATCTTTTTGCCTTATCTAGATTATTTTTTAAACCACTTAACTCTAAAATAACTTCACCAACAGTTTCAGTAACGTTCGCTCTACGGATATTGGGTATAATATTAAATTTTTTTGCCACAGTATAAATTATGGGTTTCTTAATCAGTCTCTGGGGAAACACTAAATGAACCATTTCTTTTGCCATATCTAGCTCCTCCTTATTTGGCAAAATTGTTCATAATCAATCAATTTTTTTATTGTAGGCTCCTGCCCACAAATAGGACAGTTCGGATTTTTCGGAACCTTTACTTGTCTAAATGAACAATCCAGGGCATTAAAAACTAAAAGTTTTCCTGCCAAAAGAGTTCCTATCCCTAAAATATATTTTAATACTTCATTTGCCTGAATTACTCCTATTATACCTGCCACTGCCCCTAATATCCCTGCCTCTTGACAAGAGGGAACTAAACCGGGTGGCGGTGGTTCAGGAAATAAACATCTATAACAGGCGCTCTGATGGGGTAAAATTGTCATCACCTGTCCATCAAATCTAAATATTGCACCATGGGATAAAGGCTTATTCAATAAAACACAGGCGTCATTTACCAGATATCTTGTAGGGAAATTATCCGAACCATCAACAATGATGTCGTAATCCTTTATAACATCCAAAATATTCTCAGAAGTTAACCTGAGATTATAAGTGATTACTTTTACATCTTCATTGATCGCATTAATTCTATCCTGGGCAGATTCTACCTTTGGCCTGCCCACATCTTTTATAGAGTGGATAATCTGCCTCTGCAAGTTGTTAAGTTCTACTTTATCTGAATCAATGATGCCGAGCGTACCAATGCCGGCAGAGGCCAGATACAAGGCGGCCGGAGAACCCAGGCCACCCGCACCTATTATTAAGACCTTTGCAGCAAGCAACCTTTCCTGCCCTTTTCCACCTACGTTTGGCAGAATAATCTGCCTCGAATATCTTTCAATTTGGTCGTCTCTTAACATATCTATCTACCCCCCAGAGATCTTTTTGACATAAATCTCTTTTGCAATGTCATCTTCCAATGCCACCTGTGTTTCCTCAACCTGTATAATGAAGGATGGGAATACTTGGTGGACGAATATCCTCACCCCGGGTACTATCCCTAAAGACATCAGTTTATGAAGCCGAGGATGTTTATGCGTTAAAAGATATACGACCTTACCAGCGTTCCCGGGAGAAAGCTTAGTTAAAGGCACAACTATGCTTTCAATAATGCCTTTGGCTTTTAAACAGCAGTCTCCGGCCGGAATAGGATGGCCGTGCGGGCATTCCTGAGGGTGCCCCAATAGAGTGCAGATGCTTTCCTCAACCTCTTTAGAGATGATGTGTTCAAATTCACATGCGTAAGAATCCGTCTCTTTTCTTCCAATTTCCAATACATCTATCAAGAGCCGTTCCGCAAGGCGTTGCCTTCGTATGATATCCTTAGCTGCCGACTCTCCCTTCGCGGTAAACCTTACCGAATTATTATCTACCGTAATGTACCCCTCCGCAACTAAATCTTTCAAAATGTCTTCCTGTATCTTCTCTAATATTATTTTTTTTATTTTTTCTTTGTCGGAATTGCTCTTTTCACGCTCTTCCCAGATTATGCTTAGGACCTCTTCTATTTTTTGATTTCTCTCCATCTCCTGCTCCTTCAGATAATCGCTATTCCCAAATTGTTAATAAGATAACGTAATACTAAATTTAAAACAAAACCGGTCAAAGAAGCAAATATAAACACAAAACCTCCAATCAAGCAGGCGATCTTTGCTCCCCTCTCTTTTATGGTAACAAAAAATTGTGCTATGCAGGGGACAAAAAGCGTTATCACTACAAGGCTGACCAAGACCTGAATATTATCAAGCGCCCCTGTTTTCTTAAGCATATAAAGCCCGGCTGCACCGTAATCCCTTCTTAAAAACCCTATAATAAATGCCTCTGACGCCTTTTCAGGTAAACTTAACAAACCCACTACTAAAGGGCTTAAAACCAACTCTAACCACTTTAAAGTGCCGATTTTATGGAGCACAAAAAGGATGAATGTCCCTAATATAAATAATGGCACCGCTTCCTTAAGATACCACTTAAGCCGTGTAAAGGTCTTTACAACAATATTTTCTATTTGCGGCATCCTGATGGGCGGAATCTCTTGAACAAAGGGCATCCTTGAACCGGGTATTATCTTAGACGCAAAAAATCCTACCATAATCATTGTAGAAAGTATCACGGCTAGCCAGATTAAAAGGGCATTTATGGATAGACTTCCGAGCAGTCCCATAATTACACCTAACTGGGCAGAACAAGGAATAGCAAGCGACAATAAAAGACTTACAAGAATCCTCTCTTTCTTGGTCTCGAGAATCCTGGTGGTCAAGGTTGCCATTGTTCCGCACCCCAGTCCTAAAACCATAGGTAATATAGCCCTTCCGTTTAAGCCCATAGTATTAAACACTCTGTTAGATAAGACGGTCAGTCTCGGCAGATATCCCGAATCCTCTAGTATTCCGAAAAACAGGAAAAAGGCCGTCACAATGGGAAAGATAATCGCAAACGCATATGTTAAAGCCATAGTGATGATTCCGTATTCACCCACCAACAATTCCTGTATAAAATTTATATGTATATATCTGTGCGTAATTGCCTTAGCGAGCGGATTCAGATACTTTCCAAAGACAGTATTTTCCAAGAAATCCACACCGGTAGTGGCGGCAAATTTTCCTACAAATAAATACATTATTCCTAAAATCAGCAATAATATTGGAATACCGGTTATAGGCCTGGAGGTCACCCTACCGATTGTCTCAGATATGCTTTTATTTAACACCCCCGGAGTCTGCAAGACATCCCTTACTAAATCCTCAACTATCTTGGATCTTATCTTTAAGAGAAGTATCTCATCGCCTGCTATCTTTGTCTTCTCCTCAATTCTAAACTCCGGTATCTTCGCCTTTAAAACGGCTTCTTTTAATTTTGGTATGCCCTCTTTTGTTATTCCTACCGTTTCAACAACATCTATCCCTAACTTCTCTGATAATCTCTTGGTATCTATTATGATTCCCCGCTCTTTTGCTTCATCACTCATATTCAAATTCAGGATGAGTGGTAGCTTGAGCTCTAAAAGTTCCAATGTTAAAAGTAGTGACCTCTTTAAATTCTTGCTATCCGCGACTTGTATTACGCAAGATACATTGCTCTTAGATAAAATATCCTTTGTTACTTTCTCATCCTCTGAATGTGCTACCAGGCTATTTATACCTGGGGTATCTATAACCTGAAGTTTTTTATTGCCGAATCTTCCTATGCCTTTAGAGATAT
>JAMWBQ010000036.1:0-10294 GCA_023819315.1 Candidatus Omnitrophota bacterium | reverse complement strand
ACTCCGAGAAGGAAATCCAATCACACCGGGAGTATCAATCAAGGTAACCCCTTGCAGGTTTCGCAATTTACCTTGCGAAACCTCGACGGTTGTACCGGGATAATTCGAAACCGTTACATAGCTTCCGGTAAGCGCATTGAATATGACGCTTTTGCCAACATTTGGATTACCTAACAAAACAACGTCCATAGCTTGTGCCTAATCCGAATAAATTACAGGATAACCTCCCTGTTCTTCCGCCAACTTCATTATTTTATTTCTTATCTCCTCATAGTTCATCGGGCAATCATTCAAATTAATAACTTCTTTTTTCACCTCAAAAAATGATGAACTCCACATCCTGTCAATAACGTTTTTGAGATCCTCTTCCCTAACATTGCCGAATTTTATCGGAATATAACAGCACGGCTGCACGTCACCATAGGCAGAGATATACACCCCCCAGCGCACGATGCTGCAACAGACAAAAGGCACCGTCCCATCGCAATATTCCTCCCAATACACAAAATCCGGTTCAAGGAGAGAATAAAATTGCTTTTTATCTTCTGCCGAAAGTTCAATGCCCTGCTTGATCCATTTACCGCACATAATAGGAGTGAGTATCCTAATCCGCGATACACCCCATGACTTCCCCAGGTTGATAAGATTCTTTAAATCATTGTTCCTGAGCCTCTGGGGTGTCACTACAGTTGAGATACCTACGGGTATTTGTTCCTTCACGCAATTTTTGATTCCCTCAACCGCTCTTACCCACGCACCTTTTACCTTGCGGAACGCATCGTGATCATCGGCATTCGCGCTGTCTATGCTTATTAGAATAAATTTTATGCCCGCCTCCTTTAACTGCACCACATAATCCCTATCAGCAAGCTTAAAGCCATTTGTATCAAAA
Organism: Candidatus Omnitrophota bacterium; assembly: GCA_023819315.1. Classification (GTDB taxonomy): domain Bacteria; phylum Omnitrophota; class Gorgyraeia; order Duberdicusellales; family 4484-171; genus JAMWBQ01. Next base: position 9,402 of record JAMWBQ010000036.1, on the reverse strand, counting down.
CGGGTGTATAGGCTTTTTTGCGTCGCATAGCGAACCAATTCTATGAGATCCGGATGCAGGGTTGGCTCGCCGCCGAAAAAATAAGCCACCTCTATACCACAGTCCTTGAGACGGTCAAGAATCTTTCCTTTAATTTCTTCTGTCGTTAATTCAGATATGTCCTTTTTCTGGTAATAAACCACTCCACAGTGTTCACACTTAAACTGGCAACGAAAAGTCAGAGAAATCATCGCGCCCTTGCCTGTCGCAAACTTTTTTATACCCTGGTAAGCCTCCATCTCTTCGAGTCTCATTTTTCTCCCCTCCTCTTTCTCCCTCCTCGTTTAAATTGTGATAATTAAATTTATGTTTAAAACTAAACCCAAAATCTATAAAATAAAGACCAAGAGAGTAAAACACCTTTTTGCCTAAGCTTTTATGCCCATAAAAAAGGTTGTTCTTTGCTATCTTGGTCCCATATAGGTTAATTGAATTATTAAACCTTGTCTTAAGCAGAAAGTTGAGAGTGAGAACAAAATCATCCTCAAATTTATTTAAGGAGGTGAGATGAAGATAATTAGACTTAACTCTTTGAGAGAAGAGAAAGAGAATATTAATAAATTCATTGAAGAACCAGTAAATAGATTCTTCAAAAAAGAACTTAATGATAATAGGACTTTTAAGTAAATAACTCATTTTATTTTAAATATTTGAGTCCTTGCCCTCTATACGAATAGTCCCACCGGCAATAGCGGGGATGATTGCAACCGTATCTCCCTCTTTAATAGGTGTATTCTCCTGCTGCAAAAAACGCACATCTTCTTCGTTCACATAAACATTCACGAACCGGCGGAGTTTTCCTTTTTCATCGCAGATTCTTTCCTTTAAACCCGGAAAGATTTTATCCAAATCATCGATTAACTCCCTAATATTGGAACCATTTGCTTCAACCTCCGATTGGTTATTAGTTAGCTTCTGAAGCGGCGTAGGAATTATGACTCTGATTCCCATATCAAACCTCCATATTATTTTAACCTTTCAGGATGATGTTTAACAATCTTGGCATTTACCATATAAATTACATCCTCTGCGATATTGGTAGCGTGATCGCAGATACGCTCAAGATGGCGCGCAATTAAAAGAAGAGGCACAGCACGCGGAGCAGCAGATAAATCCTTGCTCATATAATCTTCAATTAGCTCTTTCTGAACTAGATTGCGCAATTTGTCTGCCTCGCTATCCAGTAAAATGACCTTTCTTGCTAAAGGCACATCCTTATTTACAAACGAATCCAATGCATCTTTTACCATAGTTTGGGCAAGAGAGGTTAATTTCGGAATAGTAACAAGAGGCTTAATCAGCGGTTTACCAACAAGATCCAGTACACGCTGAGCAATATCCACCGCCAAATCTGCAATCCTCTCTAAGTCAGTAGAAATTTTCATGGACATAGTAATAAAGCGTAAATCAACTGCCAGAGGTTGCCTAAGCGCCAATAGGTCAAGACATCTTTCGTCAATGGCATTTTCTAATTCATCAATCACTTTATCATCTTTAATCAGCTTATTTGCTCTTTCTGAATCAAGGTCCTTGAGGGCCTCTATTGACTCAAAAATAGCGGTTTGCACTAATATACCCATCCTGAGTAGCTCTCTCTTTAAATCTGAGAGTTCTTGGTCCAAATGTCTTTCCATTTTGCCTTCCTTCTAAACATTAATCATCAATCATCCAAACCTTCCGGTGATATAATCTTCAGTTCTTTTATCCTTAGGGGCTTTAAAAATATCTTCAGTTTTACCGAATTCTATTAATTCCCCCAGCATAAAAAAGCCTGCTTGATCCGAAACTCTTGCTGCCTGCTGCATATTGTGAGTAACTATTACTATGGTATAATTCTGTTTTAATTGATAAATCAGTTCTTCAATCTTCGCTGTAGAGATAGGATCGGTAGCCGAACAAGGTTCATCTAACAGAAGAACGTCTGGTTCTGTGGCTAAAGCCCTGGCTATGCAAAGCCTCTGCTGCTGTCCTCCAGAAAGAGTCAAGGCGTTTCGATTCAAATTATCCTTGACCTCATCCCATAGGGCTGCTTTTTTAAGACTACTCTCTACTGCTTCATCCAATTTTTGTTTTTCATTAATGCCGTAAATCCTTAGACCATAGGCAATATTTTCATAAATAGATTTTGGGAAGGGATTGGGCTTTTGGAACACCATTCCTATGCGTCTTCTTAAATCATCTACATCAACATCCTTATCGTAAATATTCTTATCCCGGTAAATAACCTCCCCTGTAATGCGAAAACCCGGTATTAAGTCATTAATCCGATTTAAGGAGCGGATAAACGTACTTTTACCACATCCAGATGGTCCAATAATGGCCGTAACAGAATTTGATAATATATCGATATTTATCCCTTTTAAAACCTCCTTATCTGTGTAAAAGGCGTTTAACTGTCTAATCATAAATGTGGGATTTCGCATTTATCACCACCTTATCTTTTTTTGATAACGATGCCTTAAAATAATTGCTACAGCATTCATCGCGAGTGTCAAACCGAGCAAAACGATAATACCGGCAGCAGCATTGGTAGAAAATCCTTTTTGTGGTCTTGATACCCAGTTGAAGATCTGTATAGGTAAAGCAGTAAATGGATCTAATAAACCGCGCAGAGTAAAATGGATAAAAGGAAATTTTTCTAAAAAGGTAATCGGGTTTTGCGGTAAAAAAGCAATATACGTAAGGGCGCCGATGGTGATTAGAGGCGCTGTTTCTCCTACTGCACGCGACATAGCTAAGATAATCCCAGTCATTATATTACCTAAAGAGGCAGGAAGAAGCTGGTAACGCACAGTTTGCCATTTAGTTGCTCCCAAGGCATAAGAGGCTTCGCGGATTGAGAAGGGGATTGCCCTCAATGCTTCTCGAGTAGAAAGTATGATTACCGGTAAAACTAAAAGCGCCAGAGTAAATCCTCCCGCTAGAATGCTCCTATCCAACTTGAGATACCGAACAAAGATGCCTAAACCTAAAAGACCATAGATTATAGAGGGAACTCCTGCTAAATTAGCAATGTTAATTTCTATAAAATTAGTTAAACGATTTTTTTTAGCGTATTCTTCTAGATAGATTCCTGCTCCTATGCCCAAAGGTATAGCAACCAGCCCAGTAATCACCATAAGCCAAATGGTGCCTACCAATGCGGAAAGGATTCCGGCTAATTCTGGCTTACGCGAAGGAAAACTGCTGAAGAAATCCCAAGTAAGCCTACTCCTCCCCTCCAAAAAAACATTAACGAATAAAACAACTAAAACAAGTAACCCAAAAACTGTAGAGGCAATACCTAAAATTTTAAAGGCCTTGTCTAACCTTCTATTAATAATCCTTCTATTCATAGATCTCCTGAAAACGCTTTTTTAGTTTATAGCTAAAAATGTTTAAAATAAAAGTAAGCAAAAAAAGAGTCATTCCGCAAACAAATATAGTACGATATTCCAGAGTTCCGTGAGGCGTATCACCTAAGCTTACCTGAACAATATAAGCAGTAATGGTCTCTATTGGGACCAAAGGATTTAAAGTCAACCTTGGCTGTTGTCCTGCAGCAATAGCCACAATCATTGTTTCTCCAATAGCCCTTGATATTGCTAAAATAAGCGCAGCAGTTATACCAGACGACGCAGCGGGTAGAACTACTCTTAAAGATACCTGCAATCTGCTTGAACCAACAGCATATGCACCTTCACGTAACCCCATAGGCACAGCCCGCATCGCATCTTCGCTTAAACTGGAAACCATAGGGATAATCATAATTCCCATAACAATGCCACTAGAAAGTGCATTAAAACCGCTTAAAGAAGGAATTATTTTCTTTAGCAGAGGGGTCAAAAATAAAAGGGCAAAATAACCATATACGACCGTAGGCACGGCAGCTAATATTTCCGTTAAGGGTTTTACGATATTTCTTATTCTCCAAGAAGCATACTCGCTAAGATAAATCGCACTGATCAAACCTACAGGAACTGCCACACTAATAGCAATCAAGGTAGTTAAAAAAGTTCCGCACAATAGTGGCAAGATACCAAAGTGTTTGTTAATAAAAAGAGGTGTCCACTGGGTATCAGTTAAGAATTTTGTAATTGGTACTTCCTTAAAAAATTTAATGGATTCAAAGGATAGAACTAAGATTATCCCTATGGTAGTAAATACTGACAGAAGACTACAGAGAAAGAGCAATTTTTCAATCAGAAATTCTTTGAATTTTAAAACAAATCTTTTATTTGACAACATCATCTCTCCCGACGTAGAAGTTCATCCATTCTTACGCCTACCTGAGCACCTTTACCGCCAAAAACAGAACCAACAATACCCTTTTGGAAACGCTCAAGCGCAGCTTGGTATGCCTCATCCTGTAGAGGAATATAACCTACCTCAACTACTAAATTTTTGGCCTCTTTAAGGTAAAACTCTACAAACTTTTTTATCTCATCTTGTTGAGAAGCCTTAGTTGAAACATAGATAAAGATAGGGCGTGATAAGGGTTGGTAGGTTCCACTCCTTACTGTTTCTAAGGTCGGGGCAACCGGGCCTTTTCCGTTGGACTCATCTTCATCATCTATGGGGACTACTTTCAACTTTTCTTTATTCACTTCATAGTAAGCTACTCCAAAATATCCTAATGCCAGAGGCTCATTGGCAACTCCTTCTACCAAAACATTATCATCTTCAGAGGCAGTGTAATCTCCTCTCGATGAGCCAGATTTGCCACAGATTGCCTCAGTGAAGTAATCAAAGGTTCCGGAATCGGTCCCTGCCCCAAAGAGGCGAATTTCTTTATCAGGGAAACCTTGTCTTACCTGACTCCATTTAGTAACTACTCCCTGGCTAGAAGGCTCCCATATCTTTTTTAGTTCCTTTACGGTCAGATAATTCACCCAATTATTTTTCGGATTAACCACTACTGCTAAGCCATCATAAGCAACGGGCAGCTCAATGTATTCAATGTTATTTTCTTTGCATACGTCAACCTCCTGAGGCTTTATTGGTCTGGAGGCATCACTAATATCTGTTTCACCTCTACAAAACTTCTTAAAACCTCCTCCTGTTCCCGAGATACCAACCATCACTTTGATATTGGGATATTTCTTTTGAAACTCCTCAGCTACAGCCTCAGTAATGGGAAACACGGTGCTTGAGCCGTCAATCTTAATTACTTTCACCTTTGTATCAGCAAAAGTCTGTACTAGACAAGAAGCCCAGGATAGTAAAACAAGCGTTATTAACGTTAGCATCTTTTTCATCTTTACAGCCCTCCTTTCTTCATAATCTCTTCGAAATGTGTTATCTGGGGTTTTATTTTTATAGGCTTACCTATTTTCTCAGATACAACTTCCTGAGTCTTCAAACCATTGCCAGTTATGCTGATAACAATTGATTCGTCTTTGGGGATCCTGCCTTGCTCAATTAGTTTTTTAGCAACGCCCAAAGTAACACCTCCTGCTGTCTCGGTAAAGATACCTTCGGTTACCGCTAAAAGTTTTATTGCCTCAACAATCTCAGTATCAGAGACATCTTCTGCCCAGCCTGCTGTTTCTTTGACGGTAGAAATGGCATAAACCCCGTCGGCAGGATTACCTATAGCTAAAGACTTAGCAATGGTATTGGGCTTAACAGGTTTTATAATCTCTGCATTTTCTTTTATGGCTGTTACAATTGGTGCGCATCCGCTTGCCTGAGCTGCATAAATCTTGGTATCAAGTTTATCAATAAGCCCAAGATTTTTAAATTCTTTTAAGCCTTTGTAAATTTTGGTAATCAGTGATCCTCCTGCGCAAGGGACAATTATATGTTTAGGCGCTTTCCAACCCAATTGTTCGGCAATCTCATAGCCGTAGGTCTTTGAGCCTTCTGCATAATAAGGCCTAATATTGATATTCACGAATGCCCACTTGTATTTGTTGGCAATCTCTGAACAAAGTCTGTTGACTTGATCGTAGTTACCTTCTACTGCTACTAGAATTGGGTTATAGATGAGCGTTCCGATAACTTTGCCTAATTCCAGATCTGCGGGAATAAAGATATATCTTTTCAATCCCGCTACGGCTGCTTGCGCAGCAACTGAATTGGCTAGATTCCCGGTAGATGCGCAAGCGACTGTATTAAATCCGAATTCCTTAGCTTTGGATAAAGCCACACTAACCACCCTGTCTTTAAAGGAAAGGGTAGGGTGGCATACGGAGTCGTCTTTTATATAAAGCTCTTTCACTCCCAGTGCCTTCTCTAAATTTCTTGCCCTGATTAAAGGAGTAAAACCTGAATTTAAGCCGTCTGTAGACTCTCCATCCAAAGGCAGAAGTTCTTTATAGCGCCAAAGATTTTTAGGCCGCGACTCTATCAATTCTCTGTTCAACTTCCTTTTTATTCTTTCATAGTCATAAACTACCTCTAATGGTCCAAAACAGTATTCACAGACATACAAAGGCTCTTTGGGATAGCGCCTGCCACATTCTCTACACTTCAATCCTTTAACATAACTCATATCCCATCCCTTCTTATTTTTTTTCAACTATTACTTTATAAAAACTATCAATTTTTTCTATCTTTATTATCTTATGTCCATCAGTTTCTAAGCTTTTGGGAACATTATTTATGGGTTCACCTTCATCAAGTAAAATTTCTAAAATCTCTCCTTTCTTTAAACCTTCTAAAAATAGTTTTGCTTTTACATAATTTATCGGGCAAGGGGTGCCTTTTAAATCCAATTTATATTGCACACTGCTATTAATAGAAGATAAATTTTCTTTCTGTAATTTTGGAAAATTAAAAGAAGAATCCATACTCTTATATAATTTACGCACATCAGCTAAAAAATTTTTTGCAAAAATAAATTTCTCTTCTCTTTCTTTTAAATTTAGCCCTTCTCTGATGGAATTAAACTCATCTTTTAATTTAAAGTATTTAGCATCTACAAAACCTTCCTTAACAAACTTATCTATAAATCCATCTAAAGCCTCATCTTCTGTTCTGGCATCGATCCCTTTTACTATCAATAAAGCTCTAGAGGTTAAAAATATAGCCCTTTTTATATACTGGAGAGAGTAATTTTGTTTTTCTGCTTCTTTTAAGGCAATATCTGCTTCTGCCAAATCTGCCTCTATTACCTCTAACACTCCTGCTCCGCATTCACCTGCTCCCAAACCCGCCAATGAGAATTCTTCGGTTCTGCCCCAATCGATATAGAAATCCTTATTTTCCTCATAATCAGGAAGATAGGTGTATTTTTCTGCTATTTCTTCGGCGATAGATTTAGCTTCTCTTTCCATAAATTCATAGATATCTGTCTCTTTATTTATAATATTCTCTATTCTTTCTAAGAAATCCTTTAAAAACAAAGGAACATTTTTTGCAGGGATTAAAACTCCTGTATCAAAAGCAAGTTTAGTTTCATCCTTATTAATCTTTCCTCCTAAAAAAAGTCTATAGAAAGGAACTGCTCTTTCCTTAATCTTTCTTACCGCACCACAGAAAGAAACTAAACCCACAGGATGCTGTCCACAGGCATTGGGACAACCATTTATTTTTATTTTTATTTTATTAAATACTTCTTTATTTAAAAAATTATTTTTTACTATCTCTTCTAATTCCCCAGCCAAAGCCGGAGAATTACAAAGCCCTAAATTACAGGTAGTTGAGCCCTTGCAGGCAACAATATCTAAAAGTGTATCGGGGTATAGAAAATCTAAAGGAATATTTTTTAATTCTAAATATAAATCGTATATTTTATCTGCCTCCACATTTACGATATATAAATTCTGTTCTCGAGCGGTCCTAAACTCCACAAAAGAAAAACTCTTTGCCAACTCTACTAATTTTTTGGCGGTATCGGCTTTTAAATCACCTCTTGATATACGCAATTTTACTATCAAAAAACCTTCTTGTTTCTGGGGTTGGCAATTGTATCTTAAAAATTCTTTAAATTCTTTATCGTTATTTTCTTTTAAAGTTATTTTCTTTTTAAGAGGATAATTAAATTGTTTTCTTCTTAAAAGTATATATTCATTTTCTTTTAGCTCTTTTAGTTCTTTTTGATAGTACTCCTTAAATCTCTCAAAACCCAGATCTTGAATAAGAAATCTTAAGCGGTTATGATGTTTGTTTTTTCTATCGCTGTATTTATAAAAAACATCTCGGATAGCCCTGGTTACATAACCCAAGTCTTTGCGCTCAATAAACTCTTCTAGTAATTGGGCTTTAAGAGATATTGCTCCCATACCTCCGCCTACAAATACTCTGTATCCTGAAAGAGAATCTTTCTTTGTTGCCAAAAAACCTACATCATTCACCAGACAACCTGCACAGTCCATCAAACAACCAGAAAAGGCAATCTTAAATTTACGGGGGAGATTATAAGAGATATCGTCAGCAATAAGATATTCGGTTAAAGCAATTGCATCTTCTCTTACATCAAAAATCTCTTCTCTACAAATTCCTGCTAAAGGGCAAGCAGTTATATTTCTTACGGTGTTTCCTCCTCCACCACGCGAAGAAAGTTCATAATCTTTTAAAAAATTATGCACTTTAATGATATCTTCTATCTTTATATTATGGATCTGTATATCCTGACGTGTAGTGATATGTAAAATACCATCGCCGTATAAAAGGGAGGCTTCTGCTAAAGCCATAAGCTGCGAAGTAGACAATACACCAGCAGGAAGTCTTACCCTACACATAAAAACCTTACCTCCGCGCTGAGAGTAATTGCCCCAAGGGACCCTTATTCCAGAAAATCTTGCCCAGGAGGATCTACCTTCTAAAAAGTCTTCTATTTCACTCTGGTATATAGGTAAATCTTGTTTTATCTTTTCTGGTAACTTAAACATTTTTCTTTGGTTCCATTGACTAACTATGCCTCGAAATATTGGTGCATAGAGAAGTATCTTTCTCCTGTATCAGGAAAAACTACCACTACCCTTTTACCTTTCCCTAGTTCCCTGGCTACTTTTAAAGCAGCAAAACAAGCAGCTCCTGCGGAAATCCCTACAAAAAGCCCTTCTTCTTTGGCCAATCTCTTGGAAGTCTGAAATGCCTCCTCATCTGATACGGTTATAATCTCATCAATGATTTTGGTGTTTAGAACCTCGGGGATAAACCCCGCACCGATTCCTTGAATCTTATGCGGTCCGGGTTCTTCTCCGGACAATACTGCACTGGCTTTAGGCTCAACCGCTACAATTTTAATGCGGGAATTTTTCTTTTTTAATACCTCTCCTACCCCTGTAATTGTTCCTCCAGTTCCTACCCCAGCCACAAAAGCATCAATCTTATCGGAAATAACTTTTAAAATCTCTTGAGCAGTAGTCCTTCGGTGTACTTCAGGATTGGCAGGATTTTTAAACTGCTGAGGCATAAAACTATGAGGAATTTTCT
>JAMWBQ010000178.1 GCA_023819315.1 Candidatus Omnitrophota bacterium | reverse complement strand
TCTAAAGACTCTTTTAAATAAGAAGAAAATGTAAATAAACGTATAATTTTTTCTAACATTTTAGTGCTCTGTCGCTTTGCATATATTTTCAGTTCTTCTGCTATAGCAGTAGTTATCTCTAAATTTATATCTATGCATAAAAGTAGAAAAATTTTAAAATATTTGATAGTGTTAGTTGTTGAATATAGAAGAAAATATGGTTTTCTTCCTGCAAAAGTTATTTTATTATATTTTTTTAAAATATTAGCAATCTTACTCTTTGATATATTGAGGTTATATTTTTGATTTAGTATTTCTTTTAATCTTCGGACACCGAAATGAGGATTCTTTTTTTCTTCCTTAAGAACTATTTTCTCTGTTTTTTGACTAATACGAGCAGGCATTCAAATTTAAGTAAGCTATCAATTTTTAGGATGGATTTTGTTCTTCTAGTTCTTGGCGTTGACTTTGTGCTGACGGTTCATAAAAATCATCAGTATAAATTTTTTCATCAAGAAGCCCTAATCTTTGAAATTCTGCATGAAAACGAGGATAATTTCTCATAACCATTCTAAATTTCCCTCTAATTTTTCCATCTGCTGTTTTTTCTCCTCTTCTAAAAATCCATAAATCCTGTATTGCAACCTCTCCATACTCTACCCCTCTTACTTCAGAAATATGTGTAATTCTACGAACCCCATCTGAAAAACGCTCTTGTTGAACTATAATATTTAAAGTACTACCTATCATCCTGCGTATCTCCTCAACAGGAAGTTTTATACCAGAAGAAAGTATTAAAGTTTCAAGCCTACTAGTAACTTCCTTTGGAGAATTAGCATGAATGACTGCCAATGTGCCGCGATGACCTGTAGACATTGCTTGTATCATATCTAAAGCTTCTGGACCCCTTACTTCTCCAACAATAATTCTATCTGGTCTCATACGTAAAGCATTTCTTATTAGATCACTTAAGGTAACTTCTCCCTTACCTTCCCTATCAGGAGCTCTTGTTTCCATTTGCACTAAATTTTCTTGATGCAAAACTAGTTCTGCCGTATCTTCAATAGTAATAACTCTTTCTTGTTCTGGTATATGATAAGAAAGCATCTCCATAGTTGTAGTTTTACCTGAACCTGTTGCACCAGAAAAAAGTATATTCACTCTTCCTTTTATACAAGCAACTAAAAAATCAGCCATTTTTTGACTAAGTGTTCCCAATTTTACCAGGTCATCTAGGCTTTTCAGTTCTTTGTTAAACTTTCTTATAGTAATAGTTGTTCCACATCTAGCTAATGGGTAGGTAATTATATTCATACGTGAACCGTCAGGTAGGGCTATGTCACCATAAGGGTTGTAGTATGATATAGGTTTACCTGCCTTATTATAATACTCCTCTATAATATCCTGAATATCTTCTTCGCTAAATGTTAAATCAATTCGGTGTTTAATACCATCTATCTCTAAAAATGTTGCTTTTGGACCATTTATCATTATCTCAGTAATATTTGCTTGAGCCAACAACCTATTTAACTTTTCTACACCTTCAGTCATAATAATTAATCTTTTGGAACAAAAATTTCCCTTGATAACTCTATACCTTTAGAACGAATCTCATCATAAAAAGAAGGTATATAACCTAAAGGTGTAAAGTAACCAGCAACATTTCCTTGCTCATCCAAACCTGTTTGTCTAAAAATAAATATATCTTGAATATTTATATGGGTCTCATCAAGCATCCCTACAACTTCAGCAATTTGAACAACTTTTCTAGAACCATCTGGAAGTCTAGCTGTGTGAACTATCAAATCTATAGCAGAAGAAACCATCTCTCTTATTGCTCTCAAAGGTAGCTCAACTCCGGTCATTAAAATCATACTATCAAGCCTAATTATTACATCATGAGTAGAATTAGCATGAATTGTTGACATACTACCATCGTGACCTGTATTCATTGCTTGCAACATATCTAAAACTTCTTTACCTCTTACCTCTCCAACAATAATTCTATCTGGCCTCATACGTAAAGTATTTCTAAATAAATCTCTTATTGTAATTTCACCTTTACCCTCAATATTTGGTGGACGGGCTTCAAGCCTTATCCAATGTGTCTGATGAAGTTTTAGCTCAGCTGCATCTTCAATAGTTATAATACGCTCATTATCAGGAATATAACTAGATAAAATATTAAGAAATGTAGTTTTACCAGAACCTGTTCCACCTGAAACTAAAATATTTTTTCTTGCTTTAACTGCTGCTTCTAAAAATGCTGCCATATCAGGAGTAAGGGAATGAAAACGTTTTAACAAGTCATCCATTGTGTAACGCTCTTTTGAAAATTTTCTTATTGTAAGTGTAGGGCCTGTCAAGGAAAGAGGAGGAATTATAGCATTAACCCTAGAACCATCAGGAAGGCGTGCATCAACATATGGAACAGACTCATCAATCCGTCTTCCCAAAGGAGCCAAAATCCTTTCAATAACTATTTTTACCTGTTCATTTCCAGTAAATTTTTTTGTGGTAAGCTCCAATTTTCCATTTCTTTCTATATAAACCTGATCTTTATTGTTTACCATAATTTCAGTAACAGTTGGGTCTCTCAATAAATCTTCAATCGGACCTAAACCTAATGCCTCATCTATTATCTCTTTTGTGATTTTTTTTCTCACCTCTGTTGAAGAAATAAATCCTCCTGCTTCTAAAGTTATCACATTACTAACTATTTTCTCTGCCTTCTCGCGCAATTCTTTCATTTTTTGT
>JAMWBQ010000035.1:5839-14657 GCA_023819315.1 Candidatus Omnitrophota bacterium | reverse complement strand
AGGTACCGATTCAAAAACCAACCTACCTTATGTTGCAAGTTGCGATATTCAAAATAAAGAAGTTTACCTACATGTAATTGATTTCTTCAGACAACCTCAAACCAAACAATTAGAAATCCTCTACCATGAACTCATCTCACACATTACAAAAGGAATAACCAATGAAGAAAAGGCTATAAAAGATACAGAAGGATTTATTATGGTATGTTTCTACCCTGTTTTAGATAAAGATAGATTGTTAACTAATTATAGGCTATGGAGATATTTTAGAAATTGGTGTGGAGTAATAATATTTACATTATTATATTTCTTAATTGAAAGCAAGTCTTTATCCGTTGAGATTAAGAATTTGCTTTTAGTAGCTAAGGCACATTCTATAAATTTGTTATCTTCTTTGTCTCGAACAATATCTATTTTTTCAGAAGGGGTAATAAAAGAAGCTCTTTCTTTAATAAGGTCGGCAATCTCTTGTATTTTTTCACTACTTATAATCTCTTTGAATTTTGCACGAGCAATAGTTCCCAAAATTTCTTCATATATAAGAGGCGATATGCATAGAATAAAAGTTCCTTTTTTGAATTCTTCCAATACACCTCTACTAGAACCTTTACCTATGATGCCCCGGATAAATACTCCGGTATCAATGACGACTTTTAGCATTTTTCTCTTTGCGATAGGCTTCTATTTCTTGATCAATTTCCTTCTCGCTGATAGGGTGTTTTTTTACTCTTTCATCGATTTCGCGAAGAATTTTATCCCAGCGATAGCAATAAGTCTCCTTTTCAAGCTTTCGTGTGAGACGAATTTTAACTTCAAGAGGCAGTCTTTCTATGAGTTTCTCTACTTGTTTAGCATTCAACTCCGCAGTTACTTCATTAGGCATATCAAACACCTCCTTTCTAAAAAATATAACATACTTACAATGTTAAGTCAAGAATCGGATTTCGTTAATACCTACTCTCAAGCTGTTAATAACCAAACTCATAAAAATTCAGAACAAATATTTGGAAGAAACTGGACTTCAGAAGGATTTACTATTCAAGATTTAAAAGCCAAAAAAATTCCTCTCACTAAGAAAATCACAAATGAAGAAGAGGCGATGCCAGATAGAGCCAATAGATTTGATTCTGCACGATCAAAGTCAGCTAAAGAGATGACTGATGAAGAGGTGGATGAGGAGATAGATCAAGTTAGTTCTCAAATCAGAGAACTCAAATCAGAAGAGATATCTCTCTATAAAGACCAAATAGAGGAGTTAAGAGCATTCCTTAAGATACAACATCCTGATTTGTTAGGTTCTCTAAAAGAAGCAGAGCAATTTGCAGATTTAGGTCTCTTAAGAGCAGGACCTTTTAAAGACTTAGCTGGTGCTATCCGTGATAATCTATTCTATCTTGATGAACAAGTCCTCAGAAATCCTTTAGAACTCACCTTAACAATCCTGCATGAAATAGGTAAATTAAAAGGAAAATCCCATCAAGTGAATATCCAATTAGAAGCCGAATTCTTGGTTTATCTCATTAAGACTAAGAAATTAACTTCTGTTTATGAAACGGCTTTACAGATAAGGTACTTAAAAGGAGCCGACTTTAGGAGCTATCAGGAGGAGGAAGTTTATGATCTAGAGAATATTAACCAGCAAGAGATAAAAGATCGTATACAACAGTTAAAAAATTTTATTGCTGAACGCTCAAAAGAGACTTTAAAAAGAAGTATTAGACCAACTGGTTTGGGTGAACTACCTATGCCTATTCCAATCAGTATGCTAAATCGAGAACTTTCTGATAGACATAAAGTTATTCGTATCTTAGAAAATATGTTACGGATGATGGATGGTACAGATGAAAAAGTTATAAGAGATTTTGAAAGAGCAGTTGATAATGCTAGAGATAGAATAACTGAACAAGCTTTAGCTCAGTTCGATATTCTTTCGGATGAGGAGATCTATCGACTTTTAACTAGTGGCTACTTTGAAGAACTCCAAAGAGAATTTCAGCGTATCATTGAAAATCAAATTCAGCATATGATTCGTTTCCATACACCTAGTTTAGAAGAACAAGGTTTGTATGTGAGTGAAGATATAGAACAACGTTATCCAAGACTTCCTCGATACCTGAAGTGGCTCCTTACTAATAATCCTCAATTAGAGAATAATCCTCAAGTTAGAGAATGGCTAAATACAATCCAGAGAAGACTTACACAGATACCCCCATTCCCAGAAATAGTAGCTGAATACTCTCAAAAAGCTTTAATTAAATCTCTCTATCTAAGTCCTGAATTGGCTATGCGGTTAATCTTGTATTTAGCCAGAGGTATTAGCCAAGATAAAACAATTTCTGAAGCTCAGATTCGGAGAGAGATTGAATCTGAGTTAAAAGAGAATTTACCCGAAGATATAACCATTGTTCCTACAACTATTGAAGAAAAACCTACTCCTGAATTACCTGAAGCACAAAAGTTACCCGTTTTACCTCAATCAGATTTAGAGGAAATACAAAGAAAAAAAGATCAATTAAAAACCTTAGAAGATGAATACAAACAATTTATGACTAAGTTCAATCAACAGCAAGCATTGGTTCATAAAACTGAAAGTGATCTTGCCGAGTTAACTGAAAGCCTCCAAGAGGCAGAGAGACTGAGAGACAAAGTAATAATTGAGGCTTTAAAACCTGCTGTAGATGGTCTTAAATCTAAGTTGCAAAGAATTAAAAATGAACTTAAGAAATTAGAGGAACAAAAAGAAAGATATGAACAGCAAATAAAGCAACTTAAGGATGAAGTTGGTGATCAAGGAATAACCCTCTTCTCTTTTGATCCTGTAAGTATCGTTTTTATTTCTTTGGCTGTTATTCTCTTTGGTATTCCTCTGTATCTTGCAAAGAAAATAATCTATAGAATTAGCAAGACTCCTGATGTAAGAATTGTGAGCATGTTTACAACTTTTGCGACATTACTTTTCGGTTATTATGGAATATTTAGGGATTTAAATTGTATTATCTCTTCAAGTAATTTTAATGATGTGCTTATTTTCCTTAGTTTTTGGTGTCCAGCAACAATTTTTTTAGGTGCTATAACTGCTTTAATCGGAAGAAAGATTTCTAAGTCTGAAAGTTACAACACATTAATCATAGAGGGTTATCGAGCATTCAATAAAAAAAGATACAATGAGGCAATTACGCTATTTCAAGAAGCAATAAAGATAAAACCAAATGATCATTCTACTCATTGTTGGCTGGCAAGGAGTTTAGAAGAAGCAGGTAAAATTGATGAGGCAATCAAAGAATACGAAGAGGTAATAAAATTAAATCCTAATGATAATGTAAGCCTCAATAATTTAGGTGTCTTATATGCTGAGAAGAAGCAAGATGATAAAGCTATTGAATACTATAGACGTTCTCTCCAACTCAATCCCAATGAACCTATAGTTAATTTTAATTTAGGTTGTGCTTTAGAAAGAAGAGGTTTGGCTCTTGAAGCAATCAAGGCCTTTAGAAGAGCATTGAAGATAAAACCAGACTATGCTGATGCCAAGACACATCTTGATAATCTTATTCAGAAAATAGGACAGCCGCAAGAATCTTTAAAACCTCCCAAACTCTCATATTTTAAGACCTTAAAAGAATATTTAAGAGTAGAAAAAGAAAGTTGGCTTATTGATAAATACGGTGGAATTAGAGAAGAGGCTTGGTGGAGTGTTCTTTTAGGCTGGCTAGTTGGTGGTATTTTACTTTGGCAATTTCCTTATCGCCAGAATTGGAATTTAGGTACAGTTGAACGCCCCACTTGGATTGGTGTAACTGTTTGGTTAATTGAGATCTTCGCTGCTCCCTTTACAGGATTATTCTATCTATGGCTTATAGAAAAGATTGTAGATTCCATAAGGGCTGTTTATAGACTTCTTAAATATCCTTTTGATTATAGAAGATTAGAAAGAGTTAATATCAATCCTTCTGAAGAGCTCTCCGATAATGAGCTAAGAGAGGTTGCGCATATTTATGCTCGAATGTCTAAAGAGTATTTGGAGAGAATTTTTAGCACCTGGATTGAGGCAGGTCAAGAAGAGAAGATTACCAGAATATTCAAGTTAGCCAGATGGGATTCAAATAAGATAAGGATCTATGCTGATATTGGTGAATACAAACAAATATCCAAGGTAGCAGTGATGAGGTTTGCCACTACTGTTTCTGAGCAGAAAGTAATATCTGATGTAATTGATTCTTGTAAAGAAAAGCTTATACAAAAAGGAGTTACCAATGCTGTTGTTTTATTAAAGGATATTCTTCCATACCTTACTGAACATTCCCGAGATAGAGCAGAATTCATCTTTTGGTTAAATTCAATCGTTGATTTATCCCACAGTATCTTAAGTCAAGGCTCAAAAAAAGTTTTAGCTTGGTATACTGCGCTCAGAGAATACAAAAATTTACGTTCGGAATTATCTGCCAAATTTACTACCAATCCTGATGAACAAAAAAGACTTTCCAGTATTTGGGATGCCTTGGAGGGGCTAGTTAATTGGTCCGATGCTTCTTCTATTAGCCTTATAAGGAATACGATCATTAAGATTGCTAACTTCGTACAAAACCCTAGAGAGTTTATTTTCTGGATGGGTACTCTCTCTGAAATCAACAAGGAGGTCTTAGAGATCTTCTGCCGAGATATCGAGACTATATTGGCTTACTATAAATCGAAGAAAGATAGGGATTGGAAAAACCTTCCGGCTGTTCTTAATCAGTACCATAGGAAGTATAAACAGACCGCGATTATCAGTAACAATCTCTTAGAAATTCTTACCGATTCAAATCTAGACATTAATAGTCGAATTGAAAAGGCGAGGTTTTGGATTTTAGAGCAAAAGGTAATCAAATTAGGAGCACCACCTAATTTGCTTATGATCCAGGATGCGATTTCCCTTGGGGAATTGCTTTCAGCAGTTGGTGAGAGTAATTTTGCGAGTTTACTACAGCCTTATTTTTCAGTAGAGAATACTGACGATGAAGGTTATCCTTACACTTCTCAGATTACCTCTCCTATCCCCGGAGTCCTACATAAGATGGGAAGGGATGGTATGTATAGCTACTGGGAAGCACAAAAACCTAATTATTACCAAGAATTCCTTAGTGATAGCCAGGGTCTAAGACCGGGTTTTAACCGTCCGGGTGAAAAATTCCGCGTCGCCTATGATGAAAGAGTAACTACTCAACTTAGGGAAGATATTACAAGAATATTACCCATTGATGACCCTGTGGAGGCACTTAAGCAAATAATTACCTATATTAGATTAGAATGGCCAAAGCTCTACGATAATTTTATAGAGCCTAAAAGAGAACTTATCAAAGGTAAGAACTTAGAAGAATTCATAGACTCCGAGAGCGTCCATACCATGGCAAATCAGCTCTTGAAGAAGATGATCTCTTGGCAGATCAATCAGGAAGAAAAGATAAACTTTCTTTTAAAGATTGTTGAAGTACTCTCTTCTCAATCAACCCAAGCATTAAGAAGACAGGTTATTTCTAGCTTAGATGAAACAATGCGTTTTAGAGTCATTGCACAATATTGGGAAGAGATCTTAAGACTAATTCAAGAGAAAAAATGGTTAGAGAGAGATAAAAAAATTCAAGATGCAATAATTAACCTACTCAAGAAAAGAATTGCCAGTATCAATGATAAGATAAGCGAAGCACCTCAGGGTATATTAGGGTTTTATCTCTCAGGTGGAACCTATGCAGATTTCTTCGCCGGCAATATTAGTTGCGACTGTACCAAACTCGGAGGTCAAGCATTTCACAATACTATAGCCAGGGTAATCGATCCCGGATATTTCCTCTTTAAGATAGTAGAAAATGGTCATTGGGTAGGTAATATCTATTCAGTGATAATGAAGGATAAAGATGGGAAATACTATTTCTTCTTAGATGTATTACAGATCAACTTGAATCATCCATTGGTAAAAGAAGGTGATACTTGGAATAAAGGCAGAATTTTCTTTGTTAAGAGCTTTTTCCGTCAATTAAAATATTGGCTTGCCTTTGAGGGATTTGATTACTTAGTAGTTAGCTCAAGTCCTTCATCGAGTAAATTAAGTAGTGATATTGTCAATGTAGCAAAAGAAGAATCTGGGAGGACTTCTCCAGAGTCAATGAGTCTTAGAAAATTAGGTGGAACAGACTACGCACAAGAGATGGGAATAAATCCAGAGTATGTTCAGGGATTAGATGGCAATGTTTCTTCAGATTTTCAAAATGTTAATGGTTATAAGATTAGTTTAGACAAAACTACGCCTTTACTTATCCAGCAAAGACAAAAAGACCTTGAACATTTAGAGAAGGTTCTAGTAGAAATGCAGGCTGAGGATTCCCGTTTAACAAGGGTTTTGCAAGAAAAAAGACTAGGATTAGATAGATTAGCTGAGGAAGGAAAGAAAGCAGCAGAATCAGGTAAAACTGCTACAGCTGAAGCTCTAAAGGTTGCTTATGAAAAAAAGAAAATAGAGACACAAAAAGTCGAAATGGAAATAATTGACTTAAGGCAAAAAATAAGAGAAAAACAAACCGAAATAGAGGCTTTAAGAAAAGAACTAGGTCTATCTGAGGGAAAGCAGGAGGCACTTCATGGAATTAGCCCAGCACTTTTAATCTTACCGTTTACAATTTTCTTATCTTTATTTTCTCCTAAGATCGCCCTTGCTCAAGGTAATACTTTCTTAGAAAGTGCTTTTGATATCTTTTCACCAGTATTAATTGCTATTGGAGCTGTAGCTGGTCTTTTCGGTTTTATCTATCTTATAAATTACATTTTAAGGGAGGTTTTTAAGGAACAACCTATTCTACCTCAGGCCATTTCTTTACCGCCAAAACCTTTATTTGAAGAATTTCGTCTGCCAGAAGATCTACAGATTTTATTAGAACAGGCCTTAGATAAGGTATCAAGCGATTTAAAAGAACTTATACCGAGATATTTAGATGTAAGGATACCTTTTGAAATAGGGATCACACGAGATCAAGGAATAAAAGCCTTAAGACTACTTCTCTCAACATTAATTGAAGAAGATTCTGTATTTGATTTCCTCAAGAAGCAACCTTTCTATCAGAGATTTAAGGAGAAGACAAAACAACTTGGTTTAACAGATAACTTTGACCAACCTCAATATCAGTTCTTCTTTACGGTTCCTAAAGAGAAGATCGTTCAAGAAGAAGATAGACGGATAGAAGAATTTATTCGCGATTTTATAGATTCATTAGAGAAAGAATTTAAAATTGTACCTTTAACTAGAAATCAAATTTTTCAGAAAGCTTCAGAAGAAAAAAAGAGATCAAAGAAAAGGGGCTTTCATCAAAGTTTCAATCAATTCGAATTAAGAACCCTTTATCATTTACTTAAAAACTATGCCTACCTTAATTATGAAGGACACCTCTCTCAAATAAAAAATCTGCTTGGTGAAAATAGATATTTAGAGGCATTGGGAATTTTAGAAGAATTTCTAAGGGTAGGTATAGGTAGTGACTTGATTGCTTTAGAGGATATCGAATTCCGAGGGGGATTAAATAAGATATTAGAAAGAGAGTTAGAAGAAATTCTATGGCATATTAGACGATATAGTTATTTTCAAGAAAGAAAAGAGGAGATAATTAAAGAAACTAAGGATGTACAATTCGAGATTGTTTTATCTGATCGAACAACCAGTGATCTCTTAAGGGGTGAAGCAAGCGGAGATTGTACTAGCCTTAATGGCTCATCTTTTTATAACACTATACCTCAATTCTTGTTTGATCCTGGATTTCTGAATTTTAAGGTCATTCAGGATAGTAAATGGGTAGGCAATGTCTATACAATTGTGACTGAAAGAGAAGGAAGACCTGTCTTAATTATAGATGCCATACAGCTTCCTACCTGGAAGAGATCTTGGCCGATTTCTGTTAGAGAATTAGCAGATAAGATTATAGATAAGATTATAGATTATGCAAAAGGCGTAGGCTTTGAAGAAGTCTTAATGAGCAGTTT
Source organism: Candidatus Omnitrophota bacterium (assembly GCA_023819315.1). Lineage (GTDB taxonomy): Bacteria > Omnitrophota > Gorgyraeia > Duberdicusellales > 4484-171 > JAMWBQ01. The sequence continues at coordinate 6,656 of JAMWBQ010000035.1, read as the reverse complement.
TGTCTCTAATTTTAGTATTTTACATCGACATTTTAATGAGAAATACCATGCACAACCCATAGAGATTGAAAAAGTAAATGGCTTCGAACATCTAAAAGACTTGGATCTTTGGGCTGAATTTTCAACTCGCAATGAATATTTAGAAACTTTCGATCCACAGTGGAATTATCCTTTAAAGAAAGTTAACCCTAATCTTTCTAAACAAACACTTCTTTTAAGAAGAATCTGGAGTAGTGAATCCCAGATAATTCAGCCAACAATTACAACAAAAGAGACTTCTTTGGAATCACCCGATGAATCTATAACTCCAGGCCCTAAAAAGTCTTATCTAGAAAATTTAAAAGAATTTCTTAAGCCTTCAATATTGCTTCCTATTTTAATGACCTTGGGTTTGTTATTCGGTGTTCCAGGGGTATCCTGGGCACATTATTTTGTCTCACCAGCAGTAAAGGTGCTTAATGCTATTCCTGAGATTTGGACATATAAGAATCCTGCTGAAAATACTTTATGGGGAATAGCAAGAGATATACTGGAAGCTCAAGGCCAAACTCCCACCAATCAACAGATTGTAGATAAAATTCATGAGATAGTTTCTGCAAATCCTGAAATAACTAATCCCAATTTGATTTATCCCGGTCAAGAGATTAATATCCCTCATCCAACACCCGAAGTAATTGCAAAGTTAACTGGTGTAGAGATTCCTCCACCACAAGTTCCACAGATTCCTCCACAACCCGAAGTGGCACCTATTCCCCAGCCAACACCTGAACATCCTGAAGCCCCTGTGGGAATTTTTGACTGGTTATGGACTCAAATC
>JAMWBQ010000035.1:0-5829 GCA_023819315.1 Candidatus Omnitrophota bacterium | reverse complement strand
ATTTCGTCATAGCAGAACTCATGTGTCAGCGACGGACGGTTGTTGAGTCATTAACCCGGTACCGCCCATCCTATTTTAACTTTAGGAATTTTTACAGGCATCGTTGTTCTCGCCTTGATAACCTATTTCGCTATTAAATTTCACAAAAGATTAAAAACTGTTGAATCTGAAGTTGCAAAATTAAAACAAGAATTAGAAGAAGTTAAAGCAGAAAAAATTAAACCCCTTACACCCTTAGAAGAAGCAGAAGAAAGACTAAAAGGTCTTCAGGCAGAGATTCAAGAATTGGAGCAGAGAAGAGCAGAATACCAGCAAGAATTAGAAAAATTGAGATTGGAAAGAGATGGTCTAAAGACCGAAGTAGATCGTCTTACAGAAGAAAGGGGTAATCTCACAACTAAAATCGATAGTCTTAAGGAAGAAAGAGAAAGAATTCAGGCAGAAATCCAGAGATTTCAAGAGCAGAGAGAAGAGTTACAAAGTCAACTTGCTAAAGTTGATACTGAGGTCCAAAATTTAGAACAAAGAAAGAAAGCATTAGAAGATGAATTAACTAAACTTAAGGAAAGCAAAAAAGCTTTGGAGGATGAATTTACAGGTCTTAGCGAAAGACAGGATTTACTTATCAGACAATTCGAAGAGACGTTAGCTAAGACAGAACAAGCAAAACAAGAACTTGAGACTTTAAGATCAGAAGCTCAAGTTTTAACTGGTGCGAAGGCTCAATTAGAAGAAGAAATCAAGCAACTTGAAGAAGAAAGAGAAAGAATAAAACAGGAATTAGCCAGTCTTGAGAGAGAAAAAGAGATGATTGAAGCTGAGAAGTTAGAAGAAATCGTCGTTGAGGCAGAAGCAAAAGTTGAAGAGGCGAGAAGAAGATTCGAAGAATTAGAAGCTTTACTTACAAAACTTCAAGGACAGAAGGCTCAATTAGAAAATGAAATTACTGGACTTCAGAATCAAAGACAGCAACTCCAAGCTGATTTGATTCAATCTCAAGAAGAAAAACAAAGACTGCAAGATGAGATAAATAGATTAAAAGAAGAAGCGAAGAAATTAAGAATAAAGGATTTGGCTATGGAAGCATATATTTTATTATACATTGTCTCATTAACAGATGAAAATATTATATATAGTGCTGTGATTCAACAGATTGAGAGTATAGGCATTGAAGGAATAAGTTTAGAAGAGGTTCCTATCAAAAATCATCCTAATCACCAAAACATTATAGTTAAGATTCCAGCAAGTGCACAGGAGTATGGAGAACTTCCAAAAATTATATTAAACGCGCATATAGATATATATGAGCATGGGTTCCATGTTTTTTACAAGGGTAAGGAAAGACCATTTATACCAACAGGGGCATTAGATGATAGAGCAGGAGTGGTTAGTATTATAATGGCTTTGAAGATTCTTAAACAGAGATGGGAAAAGGATAATATACAACATGGCCCTATATGGGTAATTTTTACTGATTTAGAAGAATGTAAAGAAGGCAGAGAAGTAGGTGCTGGGGCTATAGACTTAAAGGATAAATATCAAGGCGAACAATCCCAAGAAGCAGAAAATGAAAAATATAAAGATTTATTTGATAATACGCACTTAATAATTACTGTTGATGGCCCCTTGGATCATGAGAAGGAGAGCTATGAAAATGATAAAAATCCTTTTGTTTTAGCGGGTAGTTATGATAAAAATGACTCAAGATATCAAGCAATAGTAAGAGCAGTTTCTAAATTAGGTTATAATGAATTTTCAAATCCCAGATGTGCATTATCCGATGGTTATGGTGACCACTACATATTTAGAGAAATAGAAGATAAAAAGTTAGGCTGCAAACTATTAGTAATTAATATACGAGCTCCTCATATTAATTATCACAACGAGAATGAAACAACAGATATAGAAAATCAGATAGTTCCAGTAGCTCAATGGTTAGCTGAAAGCATAATTGAATTAACTAAAGACTTAATGTCTTCTAAACAGACTTCAGCGATTGCTATAAGATCAAAAGCTAATAGACAACCAGAGGTTATATGGGAATACCATATTAGAGAAGGAAATTTATCTCCGTTATCTCATCAGATAGGACCATTATCAATGGCAGTGTTGGATAGTTTAAATAGAGTGTTTTATAAGTTAAGAGATTCTTATACAATAGAACACATAAATAAGATAAAAACAATAAAGGTCGTTAAAGGTAATGATAAATTAGCCACTGTTGATATACGCAGTGGAGAAGTAGTGCTGGACATAAATGTATTTGGCTCAGAATATTTATTATTAATGGAGCTCGAACACGAATTATTGCATTTGTTGCTCGGTTCTCAAGAGAATCGCGCTCCTCCCGCAATTGAGGAGATCATTATTCTTCTTCAAGAAATCTCTAGATTCCTTTCTTTTAAAGCCCAACAGAAAGAAGAGGTTCTTTCCGTTCTTAAAGACGATAATGATATAGATGACAAAGAATTTTATAGGATTCTTGAACGGGCAATGGAGAATCAGAGGATATTCTTTGCTATTTTAGAATACTTAAGAAATAGAGACATTTATCCAGCCGATATATATAGTTACATATCGTCCACACCGTTTGAGAAAATAGTTGAAGAAGTTTTATCGTTTTTGGCTAATAAAGTAATCAGAGTTATGGCAAAGAAAGATTTTTTAAATCTTTTACATATATTTTCACAATCAATAGTTGAGATAGAATTTTCTAATCTATCAGAGCTAAAGATGGAATTTTATTTAAAATTAATAAAAAATAATGTTCAGAGAAAATTCTTAGATTCGATATCCAAGGTTATTGATAATGCTGATTTTGAGACAACAATTTTAAACCTTATTGTCAATAACAGATTAGAATTTGATATTTTTAAGCAAGTTCACGAAGGTAATATTACAAGAACTTATTATGAAGATTATGAAGAAGAAGCATTTAGGTTTTTTAAATCAAGATTCTTTAAGAGATTACTCGACACATTATTAGCTAATGTTAATAAAAGTTTAATAAGTAACGATGAAGAAAGAATAGAGTCAGCGGTTAGTCACTATGAGATTTGGGTAGAAAAAGTTATAAGAAGAGATATTGACAAATCTATGAGAATTGCACCTCAACATCGATTTTATTTAGAACAACTAATAGACATTACTACTAAAAAAGTTTTATCTAATAGGCAAAGAATAGATATTATTAATAATCTGAAAAATGAATTCCCTTTATACATATTACCTTATATACCAATTAACTCATTAAAGATTTTAACAAAAGTCTTAGATGATGGAACTGAACCACAGGAATTAAAAGATTCTATAAGGAGATTATTTAAAAACCTTAACTATGATATAACTGTTAAAAACGGCTATCATAAACCGATATTTAAACCATGGGAAGAGGTTATCTCTGAGGAGAGTAGAATTAAAATACAAGAATATGATATTCAAATGCAGGAAGAGAATTGGGATGAAAATATACAGATAGAGACAGGACAATTTCATCCTTTGATTGATCCCGAAGTAAGATTTAATCCTATATTTATTACCTTCTTTCCTGAACTAAGAATGAAAATAGATAATTTTGCCCCTCTGCTCGGTTCAGAATATTTCTATTTTCCTATAGCAGTAACTTCTGACGGAACGGGAATTTTTGCTGGGATATTAAATCAACTAAGATATTACAATATTAAAGAGAGAAAAGCCTATGTATTAGGGAGTTTTGATTCTAAGCGTAATGGGTTTAGTGGGATTGCAGTTTCACCAGACGATAGATACGTTGCTACTCTTGAAGAAGGAGGTACAAAGATATGGGATCTAAGAAATAATAGATATACTTATATCCATTTAAATAATAGATATATTTATGCCATTAGTTTTCTTGACAATGGTGATAATGTTCTATTATTGACTAATGATGGGGCAATAAGAAAAATTTCAATAAAAGATAAATACATCTTAAAATATACAAATCCATTTTTAAATACTCAAGAAGCAATCAGTAGAGATGATAACATCCACACAGGAAGTTTTGGATATCATAATGTTTTTATGGAATTTAATAAGGAGTCCTCTTTAATCTGTAGTATAGACCCACGTTCAATGGATTTGTTAATCTGGGATATGAATAAAATGAGGTGCAATGTAATAACAAATTATCACAGATATCGAGATTGGCTTGGCGTTGTTCCATTTAAAATTTCAAAGCGCGGTAATTATCTAACATGGGTTGGTATGAGTCAATATTATTTATTAGACCTTAAAGATTATATTTTAAGAGTTGCTCAAGCGCATGGTTTTACTATAGGTTATCATAATATATTCAGTGTAGGTATTGATTTTATAGATGAGAATATTATCGTCACTACTGAATTAAAAGATGCTTCCTTTCCTGCACAATTAATGATATGGAATTGGATAAAGAATAAAAGAATGTACGTAACTCTATCAGCTATGTTTGATTTTAAAGGTATAGGATTTTCTAGCAATAAGAAACTAGTTGTAGCTATTGTAAGAGGACGAAAAAAGCATTCAATGCAAATTTTAAATACCTCTCTCCATGACACAGATTGGAAATTGGCTCTCTATTCTGCAAGATGTATTCTTCATGAAATAAAAGAATTTTTGAGTAATATTTTCCCAATCAATATTTATGTGGCTAAGGGAAATGCTAATACGATGAAAGGTAAAGGTATGTTTACTCCTGAAGCACGCTCTCAGATAGAGAAGATTATCCAACAAGCTAAACAGGAAGGACGTGGTTATCTAATTTGGGGAGATATTGAAGGCTGGCAAGAAGGTAGAGAAGAGTATTCATCTGAAATAAGAAGTATCGTTGGGTATCTGCAGAGGTATCCCAAGGTTAGTATTCATGGTTTAGGAGTAGTAGATATTCCGAATATATTGTCATCTATCAATATTATTCTAATCTATTCACGAGATAGATCACCAGGATTACTTGTTAAAGACAGAGATTCTTATCAGGTTGCATTTAGCAATATCATCGATAATTATATTACGATAGATGGGGTTACCTATTCATGTCTTCAATATAATTATAGAGTAGCCCTCTTAGCACATGAAGCAATAGAACTTGGAGCTATGAAATTATGTCAGCAGAAAAGTATTCCTTGGACCATGGAATTAGCTGGAAAAGTTGATAGAATCGCAGAAGATTATGAAATACAGATCGTAGGAAGGAGTTCTTTTGGTAGAGGAAGTCGTTTAGATGAGAGGATTGAACAGATATTAGGTTTTACTACTCCATTACAAAAGTTAGAAGAAATATCCCAAAAAGAAACTGTTGATAAGAAAATTTTGACAATAGAAGAACGAAGGATATTTGATGATTTAACAAGAGAGTTAGAAAGATTATTGAGTGAAGATTCTTCAAATTTACCAGCTAAATTAGAGGATTTTCCCGCACCAATTGCTGAAGAAATAAAGAAAGCATATGAGCTTCTAAAGGTAAAAGGTATACCCATAGATATTGAATTTTTAGCCCTGCTTGTTTTATTCTTTAGCCGTCTCTTTCCGAATCACATTGATAAGCTATCAAAGTATTTGAGCAAATTGTTTATTTATCTCATTGATAATGAATTTTCAACCTTTGGAGCAACGCTCAGAGGCAATACCTTATATCTTCAGAAGTCCTGTATTGAAGATCTATTGGGAAGAAAGCTTAGTATAGAGGAGGTCTATCAAGCCATTGCCAAAAAAGACCCCGAGATAATGATTGTTCTATTTAGGATTTTTATACATGAGATAGGATCTGCTTTCTTTAAACTCTCTCATCCTACCAATCAAGACTTAGAAAAGCTTTTCTTAGCAATGTTATCA
>JAMWBQ010000177.1 GCA_023819315.1 Candidatus Omnitrophota bacterium | reverse complement strand
CGCATTACTTACCTTAATAAATAATGAACAATTAAGAATAGAAATGGGGCAAAGAGCTAGGGAATATGTTAAAAAGCAATATTCTTTAAAGTTGTTACCTCAAATACTTAAAAATCTTTATCATAAAGTACTTAGTAAGTAAGATAGTAGGTTTTGGAGTAGTTAATTTTTTTAATTTATATTTTTAATTACAGGTGGATAGAAAAAATTACAAATTTATAAAAGAAAAATCTTTGCTTATAGCCATTCTAATAATTAATTTAATATTAAGGTTGGGAATTTTTATGATAAATTATTATGTAGATCCATCACGGATTTTGGCTGCCGATTCATGTGATTATGATAATTCAGCTAAAGCATTACTTTATTTAGGAAAATTTTCTGTTAGTCCTGATAAACCTGATAGTCCTCAACTTGTACGAACACCTGGTTATCCATTTTTTATTGCTTTAATTTATGCAATTTTTGGAGAAAAATATTTTCCTGTAATTACAATACAGATTTTCCTTAATGTCTTAACTATTTTACTGACATATTTATTAGCCAAAAAATTATGGGGTCTTAGAGTTGCTTTATTATCAACTATTTTACTTTCTTTAGACTTCACAACATTTACTTATTCTCAAATGCTACTCACAGAAACACTATTTACTTTTTTTCTTTTAATTGCTGTTACAAGAGGTATTTATTTAATATTATCCAACCAAAAATATATTAAAAACGCTCTACTACTTGGAAGTTTTAGCGCCTTAGCTACTTTAGTCCGTCCAATAAGTTATTATTTGATATACCCAATACTTATATTTTTTATAGTTGCTAGAGTTTATTGTTGTAAGATATGGAGAAAAACTTTGTTTAAACTTTTTTTAATTATTTTACCTTGGATTATTTTAATAGGAGGATGGCAGTTAAGAAATTTTTATGTAAGTGGTAGTTTTGATTTTTCTTATATAGAAGCAGTAGATTTGTTATTTTATCGGGGGGCTGAAATTATAGCTATAAAAGATGGAATTAGCCGTCAAGAAGCTAGAGAAAAAATAATTCAATCTTTACCCAAACTAGAAAATTGGTCAGAGGCAATGCGCTATAGATATTTTAAAAAAGAGGGACTATCTTTAATTCTTCAACACCCTTTTATTTACACAAAGGTTATGCTAAAGAGTATATTTTTACTTTTGATAGCCCCCGCTGATACAGAGTTTTTAGCTTATTTGGGTATAAAGGACCGCAACGAAAAAGTTGGTCCTTTGAGAGATTTGTTAAGACTTCCTTTAAAAAATTATATTAAGAAGTGGATTGCAAAAAGAACATTAGAGTTTATTGTCTTTCTTTTTGCAATTTTTTATCTTATTACATTATATATCACAGCAACTTATTCATTGTATAAGATTTCAACTGGTCAAAAAGAACAGATTTCTCCAACAATATTTATCTTTATAATTATTCTCTATTTTTTAATCATATCAGCAGGTCCTGAGGCAGGGGCAAGATTAAGAGTTCCTTTAATGCCTTTTTTTTGTTTACTTTCAGCTAGAGGTTGTGTTAAAAACAAAATAAAAAATATCTAATAATTTAAATTTATTGCCAAACTTACTAGGTCAGTTGGTATAGAAGCTGACTATATTTTTATAATGACGTTACAAATATAAGAAAGTAGAAGTAGATATATTTTATTAGCGCCCCAACTTTCATCTGATTGGATTAATAAATGATAAGACAGGTATTACGCATTTTGATGATTACTAGTGAATGGCCCACCTCTGAACATCCGGAGAGAGGCAATTTTATTGTTAGGCAAGTGAAATTTTTACGAGAAGCCGGAATAGATGTTGATGTATTTGCATTTCGTGGAGCTAAAAATCTCTTAAATTATTTTAAGGCTTGGTTTAGACTTCAGAAACAACTGCGAAATAATTGTTATCATCTAATCCATGCGCAATTTGGACAGAGCGGTCTATTGGTTTTTCCAAAAAGGTTGCCATTTGTCATTACATTTCATGGAAGCGATCTAGAAGGGATAGTTGGACGAAGAGGGGAATACACAGTTATTGGTCAGGTATTACGTTTGATTAGTAAATTGGTTTCCCTTCATGCCGATGTAGTTATTGTAGTTTCCAAATCATTGGTTAAATATCTTCCTAAAAAATGTACTTACTATGTTATTCCTGTAGGGGTGGATTTCGAACTATTTCGACCAATACCTAAAGTAGAAGCACGCAAGATGTTGGGGTTTCAAGAGGAGAAAAAACTAATTCTTTTTGGTGGTAACCCAAATATGCCTGTTAAGCGTTATTCTCTCGCTCTACAGGCAGTGGAAATATTAAATAGTCGTTTAAATGTTGAAATAATTCCCCTCCAAGGTATTCCACCAAAACTTGTACCAATATACATGAATGCCTGCGATGTTTTATTACTTACCTCTTTTCACGAAGGATCTCCAAATGTTGTTAAAGAGGCTTTAGCCTGCAATCTACCGGTTGTTTCAGTTGATGTTGGTGATGTAAGGGAGAGGATTGGTGGATTACAGGGATGTGTAGTTTGTAGCGATGACCAGCCTGAAACAATTGCCCGAGCATTGGAACAGGTATTAACACGGAATGTGCCTTTTCAGGGACGTGAAGCAGTTCAGAACCTTGATGAGAGAGTTGTGGTTAGACGTATCATTGAAGTTTATTATGAAGCCATCTTATTGTTCTCAAACCGCAAGTTATCCAAAAATCATTGGACCGTTCATAAGAAAAAAAGAAGTGCTGTTAGACGGTGAATTTCAGCT
>JAMWBQ010000176.1 GCA_023819315.1 Candidatus Omnitrophota bacterium | reverse complement strand
TTTTATACTTCTTTCTGTATGCTTCTCTTATCTCATTACAGGTCAAAGCGAGGGCAACCATCTTCCCACCTAATAATTCATTATAAGGTGGTAAGGCACCAACCCTTTGGGCATGCATTGACTTATTAACCCATATATCTAAATCATCTTTTGGTAATTCAAGCCACCTATCGCGAACTGCCATCTTTAATACCGGACTTTGAAGACAAATCAAACCAAAAGGAGCATCATGTGTTGTATCCCATAATAAAAATCTCATCTGGCGACCATATGAGCGTTGAAATGGAATACTCCACCAGATTAAATTCCACCATCTAAATAAAATTTCTTCAAAAGAACCTGATTGAACCTCTATTAATTCTAAAGAAATCCTCTCAGGGTTAATTTCAGAACCAGATCTACAATAATTTTTCACTTTCTTAATGGAATCTATCAAAAAATTTTTATGTAAAGATAGTTGCTCAAACCTTGCCTTTTGTTGAATTCTGCGATATGTTGTTTTACTACATCCCTTTGGCCTCACATGAGGATTTATTTTAAACCCTTGTTCTTTTAACGCTTTTTTGATTCGGTTTTTTAGTTCTTTTTCATTCATTTTATTAAAACCACAATATCGCCTAACGGTTCCAGCATAAAAGAAGTTCTGCCAAAGATGGAATTTGTGTGAGTGCCATAAAAACCAAACCTTTTATGCTGTGTTAAGTGATGCGCTATCATTTTTTATTCAACACTCTCATCTTCCACTTCAATTCCTGCCTGATTAATTGCCTCCTTGACCTTATCTTCATATTCAGAAATGGCTATCTTTCCGTCTTGAGCGGATAACTCGACTTTTATATTTACCTGCTCAAACCTCGTTTTTATGAAATTAACTATTCTGACAATGTCAGATAATTTACCCGAAGGAACTTTCAATTTAAGTTTAATACTTCTATACTCTTCTTCTGATTTAGCGATAGCTTCTGATTTCTCTTCTTTTATACTTGCTTCACTAATTTTGGTAACGGGTGGTTGAATTTTCTCATCTGAGATCACCTTTGTAGGTAAGCACAAATCCGCCTTAATTATAATTTCTCCCTCTGCAATTTCAGGAAAAAATTCCTCTTTAAAATGACGGCAGACAGGTTTATCATTTTCTATTACCCCAAGCCCAAATAATCCTTGCTTGACTCCTTCCTTAATAGAATCTTTAAACACATCATCCTTTATAATCCTTATCTCTCCTGCGGCTTTGTAAAATGATTCAAGAATATTTTTTGTTTGAACATAATCACTATCTTTGAGGTATTTCTCTTTAAGAGTTAGAGGACTTAATTTTTCAAGAATTTCACCGTCGTTTCTTAGCCTTTCATATATCTCTTTGTTTATAGTAACATCTTCTCCATATGTAGGAATTCCTAAATCAATTTCTTTTGAAGGAAGAACAATAAGACGGTAAAGATTCCTTATTCGCTCTTTTACTTCATTTTCGGCTTTTTTTATTTTATCCCTTACTTCGTTTCTCTGCTCATCAGTGATATGAAGAGTTTTGTCTTTTTCTATAAGATGCCATGCGAGTTTTTTCTTCAAGAAATTATCAAAGTGTATTCTTTCAGAATCTAAAGGGCAAAGAAATATGAGAGTATTGCGGTAAACCCTTGGGCGTTCCCCATAATTTTCTAAAAAATCTTTACATTTCTCTCGGTTTGTCAGAATAACCAGTTTTAACTTTATCGTATCAGGTATGTCTTTGGAGTTCTGAGGCCAGATGTAAATATCAAAATACTCTTTTGTAAGACTTTTTGTCAAAAGATTTTTTTCTTCCTCTTTAAGGTTAAGGTCTTGGATGCCCTCCATTTTGGTCAAAAGTATGCGATTTAAGTTTGGTTGATTTGTGAAGTAGAGCCCTTCGTCTGACAAATAAAAAAGGTTTTCTTTTAGCTTGGATATTGCTTCTACAACTATACTACTCGGAGTAGAAGGTTCAGAACATGAAAGTTTTATCTCATTAATAGTTGTGCCTTTTTCAGGACCACCGGAAAATGAGGACATAAAAATAGCAGTTGCAGATTTTGTTCCGAAGGAAAATGGAGAATAAGCGTCTCCGAGCTTCCTATCAACCTTTTTAGCACCTGAATCTGTTGATGTAATATCCGCAGAAACAATGCTGTCATATTCTTGACCAATATGTTTTATTAGCTCCCTTTTTATCTCATCGTTTTTTAAATCGAAATCCCCCAATCTGATAAATGGAATTTTAGAATCCTTTAGTGAATAAACAACTAAGGCAAGGATTCTTAATACACCCCTTGTTCTTTGGAAGGTTGGAAAACTACCCCAGCGTTTGTATAAAACATCAATTACCTCTGGCTGAAAAGGAAAACTACTTATGAACCTTTTACGATAGTTTGCTTTTTCTACTCCCTCGGGAAGTATCTTTTCTTTTTCAGCATAATCTAAAAATTCTTCTATCGTTTTTCTCGCCTCTCTTTCATTAACTTTACTGAAAAGTCTTCTAATAATCACATGAGATACTTCTTCATCTTGCACTGGAGTGTAAACCTTCTCCATTCTACCTAAAATAGATTGGAGTGCTTGCAAGAGTTCTTCAGATTTTTCATCTCTGTAAGGATTACTTGAAGGAAGTGATACGAATAAGATAGTCTTATCCAATGTTCTTACAACACCAGTGAGTTCTTGAAGAAAGGCAATAGTTTGAGATGCAAGGTTTGAATCCCCAACTTTTACTCCAAGTGCTTTAGTTGCCACATACTCGTGAATCTCATCTAATAAAA
>JAMWBQ010000034.1 GCA_023819315.1 Candidatus Omnitrophota bacterium | reverse complement strand
CACTATACCATAGAAAATATTCATCGCTAGATATTGCCTGGCAAGCTTGATATCCATTAAGCGATATTTAATGATAGCATACGCAACAGCTAACACATAAAGAGGGATTGTATAAGTTCCGTAAGGATAAATAGGGAAAATTTCTAAGCCAACAAGAATTATAAAATTTTTAAATCCTCCAAGATAACCCAATAGTGAAGACCATAGTAAATATTTTATCTGATTTCGCTTAGACCCTGTCGTTAATAATAAAGCTTTAAATAATTTATAAAGACCGAAAAATACACAAAAAATAAAAAAACCGAAATAAAAAGGATAAATTAAACTTGGCGTAGGATAACTATAAAAAGGTTTATTAGTTACCCCTTTTATAAATAATTTAGTGAAAAAGTTAAAACTTAAGAATATAAATGTAGTTGTATAGATGAGAATAAGTATCCACCTATTTTCTTCTTGCAAAAATTCAAATACAAAATGAACAAAAAATGCTGGAATTAAAATTGCACCAAAATGAAGAAGTCTTCCCCAAAATAAGGTTGGATCTTTAAAAGTGGGGATAAACTTTGTTACACAAAGACTCCATAAAGAGATACTAAAAGAATATAAAGCAAAAACCAAATATATTCTTCTTTTCCATCTACCTTTAAATAACATAAAAAAGCCTAATAAAAAAGTGGTAATCGATGTCAATAATGCGGAGAATGTAAAATGGTTAAAATAGCTCATATTTTTTCGATACTTAAAAATAAATAATTATTGTGGCCTTGTGGCTCTTCAAATCTTATCTCTCGAACATCTTCTATGTCAACTACCCATTTTAACATCTGTCGTCTGGTCCTATGCATCATATTCCACTCACCCAGTAATTCATAATATGCTCTATGGGTACTATTCTCTAAGGAAACATTGCAGATAATTAATTTACCACCTTTATCTAACAACTGATATAATTCCTGAGTTAATCTTGAAGCCATTCTATCACTCAAATAATCAAATATTCCCGAAGCATAAATCAAATTTTGTCCTTTTAACTTTTCTTTTAGAGCCTTATCTCTAACAATACTAGTTATATCTCTGCAAATATATTCAAGGGATAAAAAATGTTTATTTTTCTCTTCTATTTTATCTATCTCATTACTTATATAATCCAAAACCTTTCTTTCAAAGTCTAAACCTGTAAATAGTAATGGCTTGGTAATCTTACCTTCTTTTATTAATTCTATCAGTTCTCGAACAGGTCCACAACCAACACTTAAGATTTTTGCTTTATTTTCCTCTCCTAAAGTCTCCAAAATCTTTTCCTTTAAGAATTCTTTACGTTTAATATTAGAACAAGATATAGGAATGTTACAGGTATAATTGTTGATGAGTTTTTCATAAGATGATTTTCCTAAGTAATTTTCATCTCCATTATAATCATAGATATAGTTCATCGTTATATAGTCACCTGCGTAGCCTAATGTTTTACGGAAAATATGCTTATTAATTTCTATTTTTTTTTCAATTAACGGGCATAATCTCTGCTGATAGTAATTCTGATGGACAATATATTTATTCCTCTCAAAATCTTTTACGATTTGCCAGATTTTAGCAAAATAGTCATCTAATTTAGTAAAAATTTCTTTTTTATTCATCCGGATAAACTCAATCTGTCTTTTTTCATCTTTATTTACTCTATCGAATTCATCAAATCTATCTTTAACATCCTTAAGAAATTCTTCCAGCTCATTAGTAAGAGAAACAAATTCATTATCTAATAACTTATAATCCAGTGAAATTTCTCTGTATTTAGGGGGTAACTCAAGATTTCTTCTGACCACCTCCATAAATTCATCAGGTTCAAAAGGTTTATAAATACATTCAACAATTCCTATTTCGCTTGCTTTCTTATAAACCTCATCACCTCCTGCATAGGCAGTAATAATAATTATGGGAATCTTTTCTTTATTGTATTGTGGACTTGCTTCTCTAATCCTTCTTAGAACCTCAATCCCATCCATCTCTGGCATTCGGATATCTGAAATTATGAGATCAAAATCTAATTTTTTTGCTTTTTCTATCGCCTCTCTACCAGATTGTACTGCTTCTACATTATATCCTTGAGACTCCAGATATCGCTCTACAGACCTAATAACTAAGGCATCATCTTCAATCACCAAAATCTTCTTTGCCATACCTTTAACCTCCCAGAAAACTTTACTTCCTCGGATATTCTTGAAACATCCTCTTAAGTCAAAAGGAAAAGGATTAGAATGATTTTCTTAGCCTTCCCATCTTCATCCTCAACCCCAGATTTTGCATTAGAAAGGATATTTTACCTTCCAACCACAAACTGCGTCTAAACGCATCAGACAGTTCCAATATTTCTTTTTTGCCAATGTTTAAGTAAACCAGCTTCCTAATATGGGTTGATTTTTAAAAATTATACATTTGAGCAAATTTATTTTACCACAGATGAGAAAATTTGAGATAAAAGATATTAAACTACCCTACAACTTCTTTTTCAGCAAATTTAACCGATACTAACTGGGAAATACCCTTTTCTTGCATCGTAACACCATAGAGAATATCTGCTCTACTCATCGTTCTTTTGTTATGGGTAATTACTATAAACTGGGCGTTAGGAGAGAATTCTTTTAAAAGCTGATTAAATCTTTCTACATTAGCTTCATCTAAAGGAGCATCTATCTCATCAAGAACGCATAACGGTGATGGTTTAAATTTAAATATAGAAAATATCAATGCTATTGCTGTTAAAGCTTTCTCCCCTCCTGAAAGAAGAGAAACATTTTGAAGTTTTTTGCCTGGTGGCTGAACTTCTATCTCTACTCCTGATTCTAAAACATTATCTTTGTCCAAAAGGATAAGCTGTGCTCTTCCTCCCCCGAAAAGTAATCTAAAATATTTCTTGAATTCTTCCTCTATCTTAGTAAATGCCTCTAAAAAAGTTTCTTTAGCGCTCTTATTTATCTTATATATTGCTTTTTTAAGGCTATCTTGCGAAGCAATTAAGTCTTCTTTTTGAGAAATAAGAAACTTATATCGGCTGTTCAACTCCTCAAACTCTTCAATTGCTACAAGATTAACCTCTCCTAAAGAATCTAATTTTTTCTTAAGATTATCTCTCTCTTTCTTTATCTCTTCGTAAGGTTCTTGTGGTAAATTCTCATTGGCTTCAATAAATTCTACATTATACACTTGCTTTAAATAATCTTTTATCTTAGCCCTTTCAAAATCTAATTTTTGTGTCTCTAACTTACTATTGTATATATCTGTCCTTAAATTTTCTAATTCTTTCTCCATAATCTCTATTGTTTTAGATAAATCCGCTTCCTCCCTTTCAAGAAAACCTATCCTCTCTTCCATAATTTTCTTATCTTCAGCGAAAGAGTTCGTTCGTTCTTTCTCACTATCTATACTCTTAGCTAAAGATTCTATCTCTTCCTCTAATGACTTTTTACGACTTAAATTAATTTCCTTTTCTTTCTCTTTAGAAGCTATCATATCTAAAATGCTTTTCCTTTCTTCCTCTAAAATGGCTATCTTAGATAAAATTGATTCTTTATGTTCTCTCAAAGATTTAACATCTGCTTCCTTTTTTGCAATCTCTATCTCTAATCTTTTTACCTCTTCAGAAGAGAACGCTAATTTACTTTGTGCTTCTTCTAAATTATTCTTGGCTAACTCTAATTTGCCTACTATCTCTTTTAACTCTTTCTCTTGATTAGCTTTTTTATTCTCATTATCTTCTATCTCCTCCAAACAATCTTGGAGTTCTTTCTCAGTCAATATTGCTTCTTCTTTTAATCGCTCTATCTCTTCGTTAATAATTTGTTCCTCCTGTTTCTTCTCTACCAAAACTCTATCCTTTTCTGTAATAGTTGTTTCTTCCTTACCCACCTCTTCACTTAATCTTAATTTATTTTCCTTACTTTCTTTAATTTTACCTTGGAGATTATTTATTTCTCCCCTTAGTTCCTCTATTCTTCTAATTAGCTCCTCTTCGGGAAGAGATATTATTTTTGCCTCTACATCTGCTCTATAGATTAATCTGTCATCAAGCTTATCCTCTTTAAAATTTACATCTTTTAAAGATGCTATCAGTTTGTTTATCTGAGTTGGTTTTTGATCAAAAATAACTGTAACTTTTTTCGTTAAAGGAAACTCTTCGTATTTAATCTTTAAATCTTTAAGAAACTCTAAATAAGAATTTAATTCTACCAAGGTCTTCTCTCTATCCAAAAGTTGCCTATTTAAATCTTCTATAAGTAGTTCTAAATCTCTTAACCTGTTACTTAGTTCCCCTCTATTTTTATTCAAGCAAGAAAGTTCATCGTTAACTTTACTTATTTCTTCCTTAAGAAGGGATAAAACTTTTTGCCTCTGATTTAAAAATTCATCTATCCTCGCTTTATCTAAAAGCAATCTTTTTTTTCTTGCCAACAGGTTGTTCAAATTGGTAACTATGTGAACCTGTTGATTATTCATTTTTATTTTTTCCTCTTCCAGATGTAAAATATTATTTTTTTCTAACTCAATCGTCTTTTTAGCTTCCTCACTTAAGATGATATTTTTGTTCTTTAACTCTTTACAGCTAATAATTCCTTCTTCTAACACCTTTATATTATTATCTACAGAAACGATAAATTTATTTTCCTCTTCTACCTTTTGATTATAAGAATTAATCCTTTGTCTCATATCTTGAAGAGAAGAATCTATATCTATTAAATAATTATCTATCTCTTCTATTCTCTTACGATTTATCCTTATATGGTTGATATAATTCTCTATGCGAGAATTTATGGTAATAATTTGAGAATTAGTATCTTCTAACTTCTTTCTCGTGATATTAACTTCATCATAAATAGATTGTCGTTTTTTAATCGCCTCAGCTATCCTACCTTCTCTATCTTCCTCTTCTTTCCTAAGAAGATTAATTTTATCAAGCACACTATTAATATTATTCTGTAATTCCTGCATTTTTATAGATGCTATCTTTTTTTCTACAGAAACCAGCTCATCCTGTAACTTTTTATACTTATTGGCTTTCTCCACCTGTCTTTCTAAATAACCTATTTGACGTTTAACTTCGGAAATAATATCATCGGCTCTGAGAAGATTCTCTTCTGTTTCTTGGAGTTTCTTTAATGTCTCTTTTTTCTTCTCTTTATATTTTATTATTCCCGAAGCTTCATCAAAAATTAATCTTTTCTCTTCAGGCTTATAACTAAGAAGTGTTTCTACTTTCCCCTGTTCTATAAAAGAATAGGAGTATTCTCCTATCCCCGTCCCCATAAAGAGCTCTTCTATATCTTTCAATCTAACGGGATTTTTGTTTATGAAATACTGACTATCTCCTGAACGATACAATCTTCTGGTTATCTCCACCTCCTTATAATCTATAGGCAAGTAGTTATCCTCGTTAGAAAAAGTAAGCGTTACTTCTGTATAGTTAAGAGGGGGATGGTTTTCAGTTCCATTAAAGATAACATCCTCCATCTTTGAGCCTCGTAAAGATTTTGGGCTCTGTTCTCCTAAAGCCCATTTTATAGCATCAAAAATATTGCTCTTACCACAACCATTTGGACCGACTACCACGGTTATTCCGGGATCAAATGTAAGAATTGTCTTCTGAGGGAAAGATTTAAACCCAAAAAGTTCTAAAGATTTCAAATACATTTCTAAATAATAAGAATACTAACTTGTAGGAGAGTTTAATTTCTTCAACTCTTTAATAATGGCTGGTATAACTTTAAATAAATCTCCCACTATCCCAAAATTAGCTACTTTAAAAATAGGAGCTTGCGGATCCTTGTTTATAGCTACAATTATCTTGGAAGATTGCATTCCTACCAGATGTTGAATTTGCCCGGAGATACCACAGGCAATATAAATCTTGGGAGCCACTGTTCTACCTGTCTGACCTACCTGGTGAGAATACGGTATCCAACCGCTATCTACTGCTGCTCGGGAAGCTCCTACACCAGCATTCAATACAGATGCTAATTCTCTAATTAGTTCAAAATTCTTACCTTCTCCTAATCCTCTTCCTCCTGAGACAATTATATCGGCATCAGCTAAGTTTACATTGTAAACTTCCTCTTTAAAAAACTCAATAAATTTTACCCTTTTGTCAATAAATTGCCCATCTAATTCTTCTATTATAATCTCACCTTTACGAGATTCATCTAAAACTAACTCTTTCATTACTTTGTGTCTTACCGTAGCCATCTGTGGTCGATAATCAGTAGTAATTATCTGGGCCATAATGTTCCCTCCAAATGCAGGACGAGTTTGAATAAGCAATCTCTTTTCTTTATCTATATCAAGCCCTGTGCAATCAGCAGTAAGTCCTGTTCTTATATTGACCGCTATCCTTGAAATTAACGACCTCCCCATGGTAGTAGCACCAGCAATAAATATTTCTGGTTTATACTTACGAATTAGATGGGAAATAACATTAGCGTAGTTTTCGGCAATAAAATTTTTTAGTTCAGGTTTATCTACTACAATTACCTTGTCCGCTCCCTTATAGATGAGAGTATTTACCTTATCTTTTATATTATAACCCAAAAATACACCTATCACCTTACAATCTAACTGTTTAGCTAAATCTTTAGCTTTACCTAAAAGTTCAAAGGAAACACCAGCAATATTTTGATTCTCCTGTTCAATAAAAACCCAAACATCCTTGTATTCTTCGGTTTCTAACTTTACTATCTTGGGTTTAGAAATAACTATCGCCTCAAATTTACAAGCATCTTTACAAGCTCCACAGAGATTACATTTTTCTAAATCAATTACTGCTATCTTATTAACTAAACTGATAGCGGAAAATGGACACGCCTTAACACACAAACCACAGCCTATACACTTCTTCTTTATAACCTTTATCAATTTCTCACTCATAACAAATATTTCTTTAGCTCTTCCACTAATTTACCTGCTATCTCTTGGGGTTCTCCTTGGAAAATTACCCCACTTTGACGAGGAGGAGGAGTAAATATTCTTACCACTTGCGTAGGAGAACCTTTAAGGCCGACTTCCTCCTCTTTTAATTCCAAATCTTTAATTGTCCATATGGGAATCTGCGCTGATTTAGCTTTTAGTTTTCCCCTCAAAGAAGGCATCCTTGGCTCATTTATCTCTTTTACTACGGTAAGTAACGCGGGTAACTGTAGTTCTAAAACTTCGTAACCATCCTCCAATAATCGCTCTACTCTTATAATCCTTTTTTCTAAGGATATCTCCTTTATTTTCTTAACATAGGTCGCCTGAGGAAAATTAAGGTGTGCAGATATTCCCGGACCAACCTGTGCAGTGTCTCCATCGGAAGCTTGTTTGCCACAAATAACTAAATCTACTTCACCAATTTTCTCTATGGCTTTGGCCAGAACCAAACTTGTTGCCCAGGTATCTGAGCCAGCAAAAGCTTTATCGCAAAGATGTATTGCCTCATCTATACCCAAAGAGAGAGCTTCTCTTAAAGCACTGTCCGCTTGAGGAGGTCCCATAGTTAAAACTATCGTTTTACCTGAATATTTCTCTTTTATTCTTATGCCTTCCTCTATAGCATACATATCAAAAGGATTAATAATAGAAGCCACTCCTTCACGAATAAGAGTGTTAGTCTCTGGATTTATCTTCACCTCAGTAGTTTCCGGAACTTGTTTAATACAAATTACTACCTTCATCTTTCATCCATTTATTAACTCGTTAACTGTTTTCAACAATTCTTGGGAGGTAACCGGTTTAGCAAGAATATAGTGTTTACCACGAATTTTATCCAACACTCCCTCTTCTTTTTTTACCAAAAGTCCAGTTAAAAACATTATGGGAATATTTACCGTTGCTAAATTCCGAGAAAGAGCGGCAGCAACTTCTCCTCCTTGCATATCCGGCATAACTATATCAAGGATAATCAGGTCTGGTCTATAATTATTAGCCATCTCTATTGCGTCTTTCCCTTTATTTGCTGTAAGCACATCATAATTTGCCCTTCTTAAGATGTTGCCTATATAGAGCAACATCTCTTCCTCATCATCCACCACTAATATTTTTTTAGTAAGCTTATCCATAATATTTTTTAAATTATCATTGATTTTTCTTTATGTCAAGTAGATAAAACTTTCTGTTACAAATTAATTATATCTTTTAGAACATTCCTTTCTGTATCTATTATCTCCTCTATGCCTTTTTGTGCAAGAGAAAGGAGCCTATCTAAATCCTGATGAGAAAAAGAACCTTTCTCAGCTGTCCCCTGAATTTCTACAAACTCTCCGCTACCTTTCATAACTACATTTATATCTACGGAAGCTTGGGAATCTTCAGCATAACTTAAATCCAAAAAATAGTTACCTTTCACTATCCCCGCACTTACCGCACCCAAAAAATCCGTTACAGGTAAAGAGGCTATCTCCCCTGAACGATACAACTTATCCAAACATTCCACTAAGGAAATAAACCCTCCTATTATAGAAGCGCTTCTCGTTCCTCCATCAGCCTGGATAACATCACAATCTATCCAAATAGTTCTTTCTCCTAATTCTTTAAGATTAACTACACTGCGTAAAGACCGCCCAACTAATCTTTGAATCTCCATACTCCTTCCCGATATCCTATCTCTTAAAATTCTTGCTTGGGTAGAACGAGGTAACATACCATATTCTGAGGTTACCCAACCTTCACCTTTCCCTTTAAGAAATACAGGAACATTTTTATCCACAGTAGCTGTAACAATAACTTTTGTATTACCCATTTCAATTAGACAGGAACCTTCAGCATACTTTATGTAGCCTCTTTCAATTTTAATCTTACGTAACTGGTCTACTTTTCTGAGATTCTCTCTCTCCATCACTTCTCCTTTCAATTTAGATACGTTTATAAATATCTTCTCCTTTTGTATCTATACCCACAATTAAAGGGAAATTACACACCTCTAATTGGAAAATGGCTTCTGATCCTAAATCGAGGAAAGCAACTTTTCTATAGCTTTTAACAAACTGCCAAAGATAAGCACCACAGCCGGCATAGGTAAGAAAATAAACCCCTCTATATTTTCTTAATAGTTCCCTTACCAACGAAGAGCGATTACCTTTACCAATAAATCCTTTTACCCCTACACTAAGAAGTGGCTCTAAATAATCATCCATACGAGAAGAGGTAGTTGGCCCACAAGAACCAAATTTATCACCCTTAAAGTTTGGTCCGCAATAGTATATAACTTGTCTATAAAGATTAACCGGTAAAGATTTTTTAGCTATAATAAATTCGTTAAGTCTCTTATTAGCCTGATCCCGTGCAGTAAAAATCAATCCTTCAAGAAGCACTTCTTCTCCTGCTCTTAATTTACTAATTTCTTCTTCCTCTATAGGAGTTTTTAGTTTAATTAACTTACCCATTGAATTTTTAATTTAAATTCTTATAGTAGCGGTTGCACTCCTTAACGAATGGCAACTGATATTTACACCTACAGGTAAACCAGCGATATGTGTGGGATAAAGCTTAATCTTTACACATAGAGCAGTAAAATTTCCTCCCAGCCCCATAGGTCCTATACCTAAAGAATTTATCCTCTTTAACAGGTCCTTCTCCCATCTAGTTATATCTTCATTTCTACCATCCCTATCCACTCTTTCCAACAATGCTTTCTTAGCTAAAAGGAGAGCATAGTCAGCTGTCCCTCCTATCCCTACACCAATAAAAAAAGGAGGACAAGCAGAAGGTCCTGCTCTCCTAACAGCATCAACAATAAATTCTGAAATTTCCTGCTGAGAAACTGTGGGATTAAACATCTTTAAAGCTGACTTATTTTCCGAACCAAACCCTTTAGGAAAAATAGTAATCCTTAATCCATACCTATTAGTAAATTCAATATGAAAAATATCGGGATTAAATCTGGGTTTATAAAAATTGAATGGCGTTACTGTAGAGGCTCGAAAACCCTCTTTTCTATAAGCTCTTTCCAAAGCTTTACTTACTCTTTTTATAAGAATATAGTCAACTTTGACATCCTTACCACATTCCAAAAAAACCAAAGGTAAACCAGTATCCTGACATAAAGCTATTCTGTTTTTATATGCACATAAAGCATTATCTAAAATAACTTTTAGAGTCTTCTTTGGCTGAATTTTTCTCTCCTCTAAATAAGCTTTATTAATAAGATTTAGAACATCCCTCCTTAAAATTGTATTTGCTCTCACAGCTAATTCGTAGACAAATTTTTCTATATCCATAATCAAAAATTTATCTTACTCCCAAAATTTTGTGCATTTGGGGAATAACTCTTATGTTGGGTAGGTAAATCCTTCCTAAATCTGAAAAATAACCTATCCTTTCCTTCAATGCTTCCTCATAAGGATGTTGGGGTTGAAGGACAAAAATAATCTCTGGACGGATGGACCTCGCTATGCTAAAAACTTCAACCAATTCCTCTTCATTAGTAGAAGGGGTAATAACTACCTTAATAAAAGTTTCTCTTTTGAGTGCTTCTTCTAAGAAATATCTATGTTGGATAAATAAATTTTGCGAACCACACGAAGAAGGAAGTTTAAAATCCATCGCAATAATATCCACCCAAGAAATAATCTTTTTTAAATTTTGGTAAAGAACACCATTGGTCTCAAGGTAAATTAGCTTTTTATCCTGCTTAAATTGCGGTAATAACTCCATTAAAAAATCTACCTGTAAGAGAGGTTCTCCTCCGGTAATAGATATAGAATGATAATCTTGATAATTATAAACATTGCTCTTTACCTCTTCCACACTCATCTCTTTAAAATAGATTTGTCTTGTATCACAGTAGGTGCAATCAAGATTACAACCATAAAATCGCACAAACACTTGGCTTATCCCCAAATAAGGTCCCTCGCCTTGAATGCTCTTAAATATCTCTGATATTCTACCTTTATACATTCTTAATCACCAAAGAATTCTAACTTGCGCAGACCTCTTTACATAGAGAACAAAGATAGCGAACTATTCTTTCTCTATCCCTATCATTTATCTCTACAAACTCTATTCCTAATCGATTACTGTTAATATTTAAGGGAGCCTTTGCCTGCCAAACAATCTTACCTTTAGTTTCTAAAGGGTTTTTTTCATCGGGAAGATAAATTTTTAAATCTAACTCTTTGCCAATCTCTATCCTCTCGTAAACTAATAAACAAACTCCTCTTGTGCTTATATTCTCAGTAACAGCTTTACCTTCCCTAACCTCATCTCCTCTAAGTGTATAGTCTACATTGAGACTCGCGTTTACACGAGGATACTTCCATTTCTCCTGCTCAAGATATTTCAATCTTTCCATCCCTAACATTTCAACCTCCCTTTAATCGACCATAATATAAACTATTTAAGGAAAATATAACGCAAAATAAATAAAATAGCGAATAAATATACTATCCCATCAACCTCTTTATATCTATAGCTCACTAACTTTAACAAAGAGTAAGCGATGAATCCAAAAGCAATGCCTTCGGTTATACTAAAAGTGAACGTTATGGTAAGTATGGTAAAAAATGCCGGCATTGCTTCAGTAAAATCATCCCAGGAAATTTTAACTACATTCCTAATCATCAAACAACCTACAACAATCAAAACCGGTGCAATTATAGGGTAAAGAGTTAAGCCAGCTTCTTTTTGGTATCCACCGGCAACTATTTTTATCAAAGGATAGAAGAATATAGAGAGTAAAAACAACAATGCTGTAACTAAATTACTTAAGCCTGTTCTTGCTCCTTGAGATATACCTGCTGAGCTTTCAATATAACTTGTCACCGTTGATGTCCCTAAACAGGTTCCTGTTACCGTGCCTAAAGCATCACTAAGTAGAGCTCTACCTGCTTTAGGCAACTTACCATTTCTAATAAATCCTCCCTCTTGACTAACACCAATAAGCGTTCCTACTGTATCAAACAGGTCAAGAAAAAACAAAACGAATATAACCGGCAATAATTCTAACTTCATTGCTCCTCTGATATCTAACTTTAAAAAAGTTGGGGTTATCTTAGGAGGCATACTTACAAAACCTCTAAATTCAATCATACCCATTAACCACCCTAATATACTTGAAATGCCCATACCAATTAGTATTGCGCCTTTTACTCTTTTTACAATCAAGGCAGAGATAATTACTATACCAAAGATTGAAAGAATAACTGGTAGTTCTTTTAAATTACCTAAGCCAACAAAAGTTCCCGGAGTAGCTACTACAATTCCTGACCATTCTAAACCAATAAAAGCTATTAACATCCCTATTCCTACAGCTATAGCGTTCTTTAAAGAAGGAGGGACAGCATTAATCAGCTTCTCTCTAAAACCAAAAAATGTTAAAATAACGAATATTAATCCTGAAATAAAATTTGCCCCTAAACCCACTTGCCAAGATACACCTAAAGCTAAACATACTCCAAAAACAAAATAGAAATTATGTCCCATTGCTGGAGCAAGCGCAATGGGATAATTTGCTAAAAATGCCATTAAAATTGTAGCTATCGCCGAACTCAAACAAGTAGCAACCATCACTGCCCCAAAATCCATACCCAAACGAGAAAGCACTGCTGGCTGGACAAAAATAATATAACACATAGTCATAAACGTCGTAACTCCTCCAATTATCTCTGTATGAATATCTGTTCCTGCTTCTTTTAATTTAAAAAGTTTCTCCCACATAATATACCTTTCATTAATATTATATTTATATTATTAAAAACTTGCAACGGGGAATAAAGGTGGCAATATAAAATAAGATTACCTCACAAATTATCTCTATCTTATGAATTGAAAAATACCTTTTCTTACCATCATAACTGCAATGGCAGCCAACAGAAGGGTAGTAACGCGGGAAATTGCTCTTGTTCCTGCTTCACCTAAAATTTTTATAATCACATCTGAGGAAGAAAATACTATTCCTGCTAAGATAACATTAGCTACCACTCCTAAAACTGTAGCAAGAATACCGTATTCATCTAAAATAATAAGGGAGGTAGTCAATACCGCTGGTCCAGCGATAAGCGGTGTTCCTAAAGGAACAATTCCTAACTCCTTAGGAGGTATACGCCATTTCTTTTCGGGATTAAGAATATCAACTATGGCTATACAGAAAAGAATTATGCCTCCGGCAATTATAAAATCTTCTATGGTAATACCAAGAAATTTAAAAATTAATTTTCCTATAAAAACAAAAGTTAATGTTACGCATATAGCTGTGATTACTGATTGTTTAACTATTTTACGCCGAAGATTAATATTTATCCCTTGAGTAAGAGAAACAAACAGAGGCAAAATTCCCATTGCATCAACTGCTACGAACAAAGGTATGCACGCTAATACAAAATTTTTAAACATTACCTCCTTTATATTGCCATATATCAATCTCTTTAGAGTAAATAATTAAATCGTTAGCATCGGCATAGAAATCAGGTATCCTTCCTATCTCTTTAAACCCACACTTTAAGTATAAGTGTCGAGCGACTCTATATTTATCATCTGCCGAGGTCTCTATTCTTAACACTGCTTTAGGCATAATCTCAAGAACAAAATTCTCTACCCTATTAATCAATTTTTTTCCCAAGCCTTTATTTTGAAACTCTTTAGCTACAACTAACCAATAAATGTCCCATGTAAACTTAGTAAGAGGTGTGCGGCCAAAAATAATGAACCCCTCAACCACATCAATATTCTTCTCTTCAAAAATAGAATAACTGGTTAAAGGATTATGCAAATAATCGTTAAGAATTTCTTTTAAAGTATCTATCTCCCAGAGATTAAATACTCCTGTATCCAAAGCAATCCGGGAATAGATACCTATATCCTCTTCGCAAATTCTTTTACCTACCTCCTTATCTTTCGGCAAAAGAATAGCCTTTTCCATAAATATCTCCTTTTAATTCTTGGCTTTTATTATAAGAAAATACCGAAAATCTTTCACCTTTAACCTTTTTCTCACCAGCTTATATAAAAATAACTACTCTTGAAGATTACTCGGTGATATTTCTTCTTCAAATATATAATTACAATCCACTGCTTTCAATCCTTCGGGTGTGTTTACAGCGATAACTTCTATTTTGTCATCTAAAGCTAAAAATGCATCCTCTATAAACTCCTTATTGGTAAGAATTTTTTGCCCCTCCACAACAATATAACTTCCATCTTCGGCAATTTCCTGTACCACTCCTTTTATTGTTACTTGCTCCTCTTGGGTCGATGTTTGAGTAGCTTCTTCTGCCAAAGTAATTCCCATTAAACAAAAACAAATTGCCACAAAAAATACAAAAATACCTATCTTTTTACCCATAGTTCCTCCTTTCACTTTTATAAAAATTCACCGTTTATCTTTAAAAGACAAGAAAACCGTCTTTCCGATTTCAGGGGAAATGATGTGTAGGTAAGTATATTTTATATCTATGAAGGCTTATTTGCTTGCCTTCGCTTTGTTGGCTATCCATTTGATTTAAATATTTAAGTAGAATATATACCACTTTTCTTATCTCTTGTCAAGATTTTAATTGCAAGTTGTTAATGCAACATAAAAATGTCATCTTTTTTGCAAAATAGAAATGTCATCTTTTTGAAAGAAATTCTTCTAAAGTAATCTCTCTTCGTTTATTGTATTCAGATATCTTTTTATAGTTTAACTTCCTTCCTTTATACACTATAGAGACCTTACCATTCAAATGTTCAAAGACTTCCACTTCTGCCTTGGCATAACTTGCTCTATAGGGATCTGATAAGATTTGATACTTT
>JAMWBQ010000175.1 GCA_023819315.1 Candidatus Omnitrophota bacterium | reverse complement strand
CTAACCCTATATATTTTCTTATAATAGTTTTAGGTATTTATATTTTAGGTGTTTT
Source organism: Candidatus Omnitrophota bacterium (assembly GCA_023819315.1). Lineage (GTDB taxonomy): Bacteria > Omnitrophota > Gorgyraeia > Duberdicusellales > 4484-171 > JAMWBQ01. The sequence goes on along the minus strand of JAMWBQ010000175.1, from coordinate 2,741 downwards.
ATATCATAGTCTACATAACCTCTGGGTGCGCTATGAAGATAGAGGGATAGTTTTGATTAGCTCTTTCCCTACATCCTCAGGTTCAAAAGAAGGTGGATATACAAAGATACTAAATAAATTTAAAGGAATAATTCCTCCCATGGCAACCATTTATGATAAAGAAGGTAATATAGATAGAGAGGCAATGAAAAAATTGCTAAAACGAGTTATACCTTATGTTAATGGAGTTTTTATGGGAGGCTCTTCAGGAAATTTAAAGAATCTCTCACCACAAGATATAGGAGAGTTAGTCGGGATTGCCAAAGAGGTGCTTAAAGAACAAGTTAGAGAAGATATCCTTGTTTTAGCAGGTGCAAGAGGAAGAAATCCTAAGAAGGTGGTTGAATATATAAATGCTGATTATGAAGCTGGAGCGGATGCTGTAGTTATTCCTCCTTCAGATTATAATGTGCCTGAAAAAGAAATACCCGACTATTTAGAAACGGATTATTATAAGTATTATACTGAGATCCTCTCTTTAACCGAAGATTTGGGTATCCCTATTGTAGTATATAACATACCTTTATTATGTGGAGGTAAAAATATTTCTTTTGAAGTGATGCAAGAATTGAGTAAATTTGGCCGTATAATTGGAGTTAAAGATAGCTCAATGGATTTAAAAACCTTTGCACAGTATTCTCAGTTAAAGAGTGATAATTTTAAGGTATTCCAGGGGTTTATTATTGCTGAGCATACTTTAACCGGTGGAGAAATTGAAGGCATAAGCATAAATCCTCCTGATGGTATTGTTCCTATCACGACTAATATTTTTCCTGAGGAGATTGCTCAATTGTGGGATGAGGTTAACAAGGGCAATGTAGATAAGGTATTAGAGTTACAGAGGAAACATAGAGAAGAAATTGATAAGGCATTATATAGTGATGAGAGTGGTAAAGGATATAAATATTTAGTAGCGGGTTTAGTTTATGCTTTATCTTTATTAGGTATTGGTGAGGGTGTTTTACCTCAAGGTCAACAGAGTTTACCAGAAGAATTACATAAGAGAGTAAAGGTAGAATTAGAGAGACATAAATGTGAAGATATAGCCTCCTCTCCCTCAGAGAAAGGGGATGCAGAAGTAGGTATTAGTGAATACCAGATAAGAGACAGAGAGGATATTTTAACCAGTGAATTTTCTTTTAGGAATTTAGGTATAGCTTATGTTTTAGGTGAGACTAAAGGTGAAGTAAAAATATATGTGGATAAAGAATCTCATCGTATTTTAGGTGCCAAGATTATAGGTTCTTACGATGAGGAACTTGCCAGAGTGATTAGGTTAGGAATGAATCTGGATGCAAGTATTGATGATTTGGCGGATTTGGTTTATGCGCATCCTACTTTACCTGAGGCGATTGGTGAGGTGGCAGAAGCAGGTTTAGGCAGAGCTATTCATCTGTTGCCCCGCACCCACAAGAGAGGTGAACCACAGAAATCTAATGAATACGATGTAGTAGTAATTGGGGCTGGACCAGCAGGTTATGTAGGAGCAATACGCGCTGCTCAATTAGGTAAAAAAGTAGTTATAATTGAAAAAGAAAAATTAGGAGGTACTTGTTTAAATATTGGCTGTATCCCTACTAAAATTATTTTAGAGGCAATAAAATCAAAAGAAGTGTCTTTATCTGAGCTAAAAAAACAAGTAGAAAATATTATTTCTGGTTTAATAGAGGGAATTAAGTCTTTAGTTTATAATAATGGTGTCAATCTTATTGAAGGCAAAGTTAATTTTAAAGAAAGTAGTTTTGAAGGAGAAATATTAGAGATTAAGGTAGGAGAAAGGATTATCCAGGCAAAGAATATCATTTTGGCGATGGGTTCAAGACCAGCAGATTTACCAGGTTTAGAAATAAATCACACACATATCATTGATAGCACAGATGCCTTAGAATTAGATATTCCTCAGCAGTTAACTATTATAGGTGCGGGAGCAATTGGTTTAGAATTTGCATATATATATAAGTCATTGGGTTGCGAAAAAATAAAGGTGGTTGAGATGGCAAGGCAGATTCTACCAGGGATTTTAGATGAGGATATGGCTAAAATTCTCCAAGAAGAGATGGAGAAACAAGGAATTGAGTTTGAGTTAGGCAAAGTTTTTGATGTTAATAATCTTCCTCAAGGTAGAATCTTGATTGCTGTGGGCAGGAGATTAAATACAGAAGGTTTAACAGAAAAAGGTATCGTTTTAGATAATAAAGGAGCAGTGGTAGTAAATGAAAATTATCAGGTAAGGTTAAAGAATCAAGAGTTCGCACCTAATATTTTTGCTATAGGAGATATTGCAGGAAGACAACTATTAGCCCATAAGGCTTATAAAGAAGCAAAGATTGCAAGTGAGTTTATTGTCAAGAGAAACCCTAATATTTTAGATTATAATCTGATTCCTGCGGTAATTTTTACTTCACCTCAGGTAGCGATAATTGGGATTAAAGAAGAGGTAAGAAAAGACATCAAAGTAAAATATTTGCAAACAGATAATGGTAGAAATAAATTTAAATTAATTCTAAATAACGAAACAGATCAATTATTAGGCGTTACCATTATTGGACCAATTGCTCCTTATGCCATTGCTGAATTTGCTTTAGCCTTAAAGATGAAGGCAAGGTTATGTGATTTAGTTAAACCTGGTCTTACTCTAAATTTAGCTAAAGAAGTAGATTTAGAGGAATGGAAAAAAGAAAAGATAAAATCTACGCCTCTAT
>JAMWBQ010000174.1 GCA_023819315.1 Candidatus Omnitrophota bacterium | reverse complement strand
TTTAAAAGCATACCTTAGGGTAATAATAGCAAGGGGAAGGTTTATAATGGCAAATAGGGTATGAGACCATAATATAAAAAGAAAAAGGCTTTTATTGGGACCTTCATACTTTCCTACAGGAATTAATCCTTGAGCTTGTAAAAAGTTACGCAACACATACAAGAATACAAAAATCAAAGCAAAAACAGAAGCCGTTATCATGGCCTTTTTGTGAGCATCCCTCTTGCCAGCCTTTATTAAGAAAATTCCCAAGACTATGGCAAGCCCACTTATGGCTATTGTGGTCATACTTAATACAGTGATTAACTCAACCAACATGGCACAACCTGTCTTGTAGTATTTTAAGAAGGATTTTTAGTATGTCAAGTGGATTTGAGGGTGTTCCAAAAATAGCCTAATAACTCCAAAATATAACCGAGTAAAAGAAAACAAAAATTTAACCAAGCTAAGCAAACCAGCTATATTCCATAAGATAAACATACCCGATACCAGTTGTTTGATGAGGCTATAGATTTCTTTTGGTTTAAGTGTTGTTAAGCTTTTGTGCTTCATGGAATATCAGTTTCTCATTCTTCCTGGGTTTTTGAAAAACTATCTCTTATAGTATGGAAGATGGAGAATTACGCCATTTTGACAAAAACCGAGTTATTATATAATATAAAATTCAAATGGGTGCTATAAGTAAATCTCAACCAAGAAATAGAGAAGGTGAAATGTTCCAACAGCTTTGCCTATTGACAGATTCGCTTTCTAAAACACCAAAACAAAGGTTTTTAAGTAAATTAAGGGGTAAAGGTAGATACTATAAAAGGTATTTGGGATCGCCTTTAAGGTATGCTGGAGGGAAAAGTTGGGCTGTTGGATATGTTATAGAAAGAATCCCAGAAAATATAAAAAGGCTAATATCTCCCTTTTTTGGTGGCGGCTCAATTGAAATCGCTGTAGCAAAAGAATTGGGGATTGATGTAATTGGTTTTGATATATTTGATATCTTAGTAAATTACTGGAAGGTTCAAATCGAAGATCCCGAAGGATTATATCAAGAATTAATAAAATTAAAACCTACAAAGGAGGTTTACAACGAAGTTAAGAAAGAACTAAAAAGACATTGGAAAGGCGAAGTAAAATTGCCTCCGTTAAAATTGGCAGCTTATTATTACTTCAATCATAACCTTTCTTATGGTCCAGGCTTTTTAGGTTGGATGTCAAGTGTGTATGCAAACGAAAAAGTATACCAGCGTCTCTTAGAAAGGGTTAGAAGCTTTAATGTTAAAAACATAAGCGTGGAGTGTGCTTCTTTTGAAGAAGTTATACCGAAATTTAAATATGATTTTCTTTACTGTGATCCGCCATATTATTTAGGAGAGGATAGTACTCTTTTCAGAGGGTTGTACCCCCAAAGAAATTTCCCAATTCACCATAATAATTTTAATCATGAGTTGCTAAGAGACCTCTTATTAGACCATAAGGGTGGGTTTATTTTATCCTATAACGATTCTCCTACGATTAGGAAATGGTATAAAGATTTTGAAATTATAGAACTGGATGTACATTATACAATGGGTCAGGGGGAAGTTAGAATAGGGTTAAATCGTAATACGAAAAACTCTAATCATGTTAAAAAAACAAAAGAACTATTGATAATTAAACAGGGATAAGGTAAAAACATGGCAAGAAAGAAAGCAATGACATCTCAAAAAGCAAGCTATGTAAAAAGGAGAGGGCATATGGACTCGCGCGAATTTGCCGAGTATTTGGGTATAGGTAAAGAGTATAAAAGTGATCCACGAGCTAAGAAGGATGTAATTGATTTGGTAGGATATTCCTATTCAGTGAAAGGGGGAGAGAAAAAATGGCAAATTTTTCTGTACGGAAAAACAAGATTTGAAAAGGATTATACCTTTAAAGGTATAAATGGTCTTGCTGAATTATTTTTACAGTGTATAGAGAGTTTTCCAGAAAACCGTGCCGATTATTTAAAAAACAAAGAATTGTATAAAAGGAATTTACAAAAACCAATGCGTCAATTATGTGAAAAGTTGAAGGAAAAGCGAATACTGGAAGCATTTCTTCACAAAAGTATTTTCAATAGTGGTGAGGTTGATTTTCTAGTGATAAAAGAAGGAGGAGTTTTTCACGTATTCTGGCACGAGGATGTAGTGGAAGTATTGGCAAATAATTATGAAGTTGAAAACTCTAAAGCACGAGGGAAAAATCAACTTGATGATCAAAAGGTTGTTTTTAAGGTTTCTGGTAAGACTCACGGAGAAATTGAAATGAGAAACGATAGCCATGTTCATTATAGAGAAGTAAAATTTTGGCTTGATAAGAAACTAACTTTTAACCTATTGATAACCCATATAAGTAAACGCGAAAATCTTAACAACAAAATAATTCTCTACGGTAAAGCTATAAGTAAACTATTCAAACATTTCAAAAGTAATAAGGATTAATACATTTAAGGAGAGGATGAATATTTTATTCCACATTATACACCTAAGAGGGTTATATTTAATACCTATGCTTGAAGTGGAAAAGCTTGTGGAAAAAACAAAAGGAACCTTAAGAAGCATAGGCGAAAAGGTTTTGGAAGGTAAAAGGCTTTCCTTTGAGGAAGGAGTTAAGCTTTTTTATGAAGCCGACCTTTCATACGTGGCAAGTCTTGCAGAATACATAAACAGAAAAAAGAATGGCATGTTTGCCTACTTCGTGGTAAATGCTCAAATAAATCCCACAAATATATGCATATATCAGTGTAATTTTTGTAGCTTTGGCGTTACCAAGTCGGACCCTAAAGCCTA
>JAMWBQ010000173.1 GCA_023819315.1 Candidatus Omnitrophota bacterium | reverse complement strand
ATACTAAAGATAAGAAATAAAGAATTATAGTGAAGAAAAAATTAAAAATCCTTTAATCAATCTATTAAAATTTGAACTCTTAATCTGGGCTAATCTGGATAAGAACCAATTTTTTTATTTTTCTAAAGTCAAATTGTGGTCTTCACACAACCATTGACAAAAACCTGTAATAGATATAATAAAACTCAATAGTGAAATCGAAAGTCTCTAAAGTAGCGATAAAAATTTCAAGATTAAATCAAGATATCAACGCATTTAAGTTTTATTACGGTGTAATGCATAAAAGAAAATTTGTTTATGAAGTTAAAAGACCACATAAGGATAGAGAATTGCCTGTTGTTTTAAGTAGGGAAGAGGTTGCAAAAATTCTTAACTCGGTTAATAATATCAAACATAAAGCAATCTTGATGCTTGTATATTCTGCAGGACTTATGGTTAGCGAAGTGGTAAAATTAAAGACAGAGGATATTGATAGTAAAAGGATGCTTATTCATATTAAAGGTTCTAAGGGCAGGAAAGATAGATATACCTTACTTTCAGAGAAGGCTTTGACTATTCTGAGGCGGTATTGGATTGAATACAGACCTCAAAAGTGGCTGTTTGACGGTGCAAAACCAGAGAGGCACATTTCAATTAGAACAGCTCAAAAAATCTTTGAGCATGCTTGCAAAAAGGCAGGTATAAAGAGAGATGTAACCGTGCATAGATTAAGGCACAGCTTTGCAACGCATTTACTTGAGAGTGGAACTGATTTAAGGTATATCCAGGAAATATTAGGTCATAAGCACAGTAAGACGACCGTGATTTATACCCATGTGAGCACAATAAGCGAAGGAGGTGTTGTCAAGTGACGAAATTTTTCAGAAATGAAGATTTCTGGCTATTCAGTCAGAGTTGGAATAGACGAAATACTTTGTTTATCATCCCAAAACAGGACAAAAAGCGAAGCACTTCGTCTATGAACAAGTTAGACGAAATTCCCCTAAAATACTAAAATATAGGAGGTGATACTATGCAATTTATAGAAGCAAAAGAAGTTAAATTACAAGCCATGCTTTCAAATACGCAAGAGGCATATAAAGTTCCTCTTTATCAAAGGCCTTACGCCTGGACTAAAGACCAATGGGAAGATTTATTTGAAGATGTAATGGGGTTAGAAAAGGATAAGATACATTTTTTGGGGTCCATTGTTGTAGTGCCAGAAGGTGAACATCGATTAGGAGTGAATTATTTTCAAGTTGTAGATGGACAACAAAGAATAGTTACCTTACTAATCTTGCTTTCTGCTATAAGAGATATGGCTAAAGAAAATAACAACGATGAGTTAGCCAAATACTTAACAGAGACTTTTCTTTTTGCTAGAGAGTGGGAAAGCGGTAAACAAAGGCAAATTCCCAAATTGAAATTGGGTAAGCTAGATGATGATGCATTTCAAAAAGTCTTAAAAGATGGGAGAAAGGATGGTAAACACTTGATCTTTGAATGCTACCAATATTTTAAGGAGAAAACGCAAGATGTAAATTTATGGCAAAAACTACTAAATAATATATCTATTGTTCATATCAATGCTTTCAATCACTTTAATGCCTTTAGATTGTTTGAAACCCTCAACGATAGAGGTTTAGAACTATCTGCAGCTGATCTGATAAAAAATTTTGTGCTCATGCAGGTCTCGTCAGATGAAAATATTTTCAATACGACAATCAATGAATGGACCGAAATGTATGAGAAAGTTAGGGATTACGAGCCCGTTAAATTCATAAGAAGATACATTCTATCAAACTGGAAAGGGAATATTTCTGAGGCGAGACTTTATGAAGGTGTGAATTCAAAATTAAAAGAAAAAAATGCAGAAACCCTTTGCGATTTTGTTAAATCCCTTAACTCATCTGCTACAGTTTATAAAAAGATACTGGAGTGCTCTTTGCCTTACACCAGCCTTAATAAAAAATTAACAGAATTGCACTTAGTAGAAGTTGCCCCGAGTTTTACTTTACTTTTAAAAGTCATTCCCTATTTGGAAAATCAACAGCTTTCCGAACAAGACATTTTGGATATAATGGAAATGATAGAGACATTTCACATAAGATGGGGAATATGCGATCAGTCCACCTCAAGGCTTGATCAAATCTACAATGAAATTTGCATGGAACTCGATGAAAATAAAAATCCACCAAAATTTAAGGATGCAATAAAACAAAAGCTTTCACAAGCGATAAGGAACAACGCAGATGATGAGATTTTTAAAAGGAGTTTTTCCTTAAGAACTTTCAAAACCGCTGAATCAAGGACCAAATATATTCTCTGGAAACTCTCTAAACCAACGGGTGAAACTTCTCTTAATATAAAAGAAATTCAGACAGAACATATAATGCCTAGAACATTGAGTGATGATTGGGTTAAATATTTAATGAATGACACGTTTAAAAGCAAAGAAGAGATTATTGCTTTGCATAAAGAAAATCTTGATAGAATTGGGAATTTAACTATTATAAAGGGAGGGTGGAATATCAGTATGTCTAACAGACTATTTGATGAAAAAAAGAAGGAGTACGAGAAATCAGAGTTTCAGATAACCAAGAACCTAATAACTTATAAGAAATGGACATTTGATGAAATTGAAAATAGAACAAAGGATATGGTGGATGAGGCTTTGGAAATATGGCAATGGAAATGGTAGTTGATAGGGCATTTCGCCTAACACAGCATAAAAGGTTCGTGCCTTACGGCACTAACCCAAATTCCGCCTTCGGCTGAACTTCTTTTATGCTGGATTCGTTATACGCAATCGCTTATAATGGAGAAAAA
>JAMWBQ010000172.1 GCA_023819315.1 Candidatus Omnitrophota bacterium | reverse complement strand
ATAAAGCATCCATAAAATAATATATATACCCCGGTCCACTACCGGATATAGCTGTAGCCTTATCTAAAAAATTCTCCGATATAGCTATGCTATCACCGACACATTTAAAGATTCTTTTAGCTAACTTTAAATCTTGGTTAGTAATATTTTTACCACTTGAGATAAACGATATAGACAATCTTTTCTTTACTGCCAGATTTGGCATAACTCTTATTATCCTAACTCCCTCAATTAACTTTTCAAAAACCTCTATTCTCACACCAGCAGCAATAGAAATAATCAAGGGTCTAAACTTATATATATACTCTTTGGTATCCTCTATAAAAGATAAGATATCTTGAGGCTTTATAGCGATAACTAAAATAGATGTCTTTTCAATAACTTCTTTACAACTATTACATACTTTTATACCTTTTAACTTTACTAATTTAGTTCTATCTTTATCGTAAACATAAACCTGCCATCTTTTATCTTTTAGCGCTACCCCTAAGGCAGAACCCATATTACCAAAACCAACGATACCTATTTTTCTCGTTAATTCCATAAGGATTTCTACAATATCACAAAAAAATCCATATGTCAATCTCAACTATTTATGTGTGTTAATTCAAGATAAAAGGTCAGGATTTTTTTTTAAATAGAAATGTCACTTTTTATTTTAGAGGAATACCCCCTATTACACCCGACGGGTGTAATAGGGGGTCGTATAAACATGATTACGCGGTATTACATTATCATTAAATGACCATGAAAAGGGTTGTGCGGCATTGCATAATACATAATTATTTCACTATCTTTATTATAATCTATTCCATATTTTTTACAGATGGATTTTACCTTATCCTCTACTTCCAACCTTATTTTCTCATAGTCAGCGTCTATTTTAGAGTATAGTTCTTGCCAAAGTTTATCTAATTTTCTTCTTTCTTCTTCATATTTCTCCCTAATAGCTTTTATCTCTAATATCTTTTTCTCCTCTAACTCTTTAATTTTATTCTCCGCTTCTCTCTTCTCTGAATTATAACTCTCAATTATAGATTTCCTTGCTGTAAAATACCCCTTTACTATTTCAAGAATATCTCCATATCTACGTTCCTTAATCGCTTTTTTAAGTTCATCTATAAACTCATTAAAAATCGCTTTAAGACTCTCTTCTTTCCATCCATTTAATTCTTCCATATACTGTTTAAGGGATGCTATTTCAGAATTATAAAAATCCTCCACCTTTCGAATCTCCCTATACTCCTCACTACTAATTTTTGCCATCTGAGCGTCAAGAGATTCAAATTCTTCTTTGTATTTATTAACCAATGCTGTAACTCTTTCCTTTGCAATACTTCTTATTTTATCTAATTCACTAATAAACTCCGCAGGATAAGTTCTAATCTTTTCATATCCCGGAGGTAATGCATATACTCTCATACTTTCATTAGGCGAGATTACCTTGTTCATATTACCTGAATCCTGAGGAATAATATCGGCTGGTTTATCTAATCCCAATGGAAGCCTTCCTGCATAAATAGGAGAAACTAATCCCATAACCACAAAAATACCCATTAAAAATATAACTACCATTCTCATAACCCTACCTCCTTCTACTATAAATAATAGAATTTACTTTTTACCCCCTTACACCCGCCGGGTGTAATAAGGGGATTAATAACCCCTATCTATAAAAAAACAGCCGGGTTACCTTAAATTTCGGCAACCCGGCTATCCTTTTATTAAATTTTATCCTTAAACTACGAATGGTATAAATTAATCCACCCCAAAATTGTGCATTAGTCTTTATACGCTATTCGTATCTTCAAGGACCCGTGGCTTTCCGCATCAAGATTACTCTTGAGTTTGGCTTTATCGATTTAATCAACCCTTCTAAAACTAAAGGTTGAAAAGAACAATTAAGCTTTAGCTGTTCTTAAAAAAATTTTATTTTACTCTTCTCACTCATTTGTCCGTGGCTTCTAAGACTTGTTACATAATAATAACATAATTCTTAGATAATTTTCAAGAGTAAAAAGCTAACTTTTGTTTTCCCCCAATTACACCCGCCGGGTGTAATACACCCGGCGGGTGTAAAAAGGTAAAGCTTTTTTATTTCCTTTCTTTTCCGAGAAAATAAGTTTTTTATATCTCCTTCTTTATGCCCCTTAAATATCTTATATCCGTCTTATCCTGTCTTCTACCTGTTTTTTCTTTCATTCTTATAAGGTCATCAATTGATATTATAGGGATAGTTATATTTTTAGTCGTAATGTAATTAACATTTTTTAAAGTCATTTTGTAATCTATCGGTGTATCTATTATTATATCAATCTCAGATAGAGGCTGATTAGGATTGACCAGATTGAATGCTCTCATATGTTTATTCTTTATCCAATCTTCTCTCTTATCTTTATCGGCAAAATCCATAATATCAACCTCTGCCTTAGGCTAAAACCCCATTGATTCATTAGCTTCAAAAAAAACCTCGTCACTTACACCCGGCGGGTGTAAAGAGATGTGGGTAGAGTGAAGATCTAAGATAAGTTAACCTGAAAAGAAAAACTATACAAAATAATAAAAACCACAGCCCCAACGGGATTTGAACCCGTGTCTTATGGCTGAGAACCATATGTCCTAGGCCGGACTAGACGATGGGGCCAATTATATTCTTTAATTTTATTTATTTTATTATAATATTTACTAACTGTCAATTCTTTAAGAAAAATTGTTAATGCAAGATAAAAATGTCATCTTTTTTGCAAAATAGAAATGTCATCTTTTTGAAAGAAATTCTTCTAAAGTAATCTCTCTTCGTTTATTGTATTCAGGTATCTTTTTATAGTTT
>JAMWBQ010000171.1 GCA_023819315.1 Candidatus Omnitrophota bacterium | reverse complement strand
CCTGGTATGGTACTTACTTAAGTTCCCAAAGAAACCTCCTAAATTCATCCCCAATTTCCCCAATAACTCTATAATTTTAATATATATTAATTGTGTAGATTCTCCTACATATCCTGAAAAATCTTCCTCATTACCAATTTTTTTCGCTCCATATCTTCTCATAAGTATCTGACTTAATCCATTATTTACTCTCCCATGAGCAAATATATCTTCAAAACCATTATTATAAGCATAAAGAAGAAGTGCCTTGGCTAAAGGTAAACTAACAGTAAAACCACGGTAATCCGGATGGACTAAAAACTCATCTATGTATAAAGTTTTATCTTTTTCTCCCTTAAGATACTCATCTTTTAAACCACTATCCTCTTTCTGAGCAGATTCATAAGACCTCGCCATAATTACTCCTATAACTTCTCCCTGAATATCTTTGACAATAAATGATATAGAGCTTTCGTCTTTCAAAAGCTCTTCAATCTCTTCTTCTTCCCACACATCTTGTTGGCTATATTCTATCTCTTGAAGCTCTTTAATCCCTTTGAGTAAGGAAGAATACTCTTTATACTCTTTATCATCTTGTATCTTCTGAGGACTAATCCTTTCTATAATCAACCCTTTTTTGGCTAAAAGGATAATTTCTTTTATCAGAGCTCTTTCTTGGGGTAGAATTTCTTTATCTTTATACTTACTGTTTAAAGTAAGTTGGTCTAAAATTCCATCTAAATTAATCTTTCCTTTAAGTACTTCGTCTAATTGCCTTAAAAATGCTCCTAAATTGATATGTTTAAAACCTAAACTGAATAATGCGTTATGAACATCACTCTTAAATTCTCTTTCTTTGGCTTCCTCTTCCTTTTCCTTAGTCTCTTCTTGAGTTAATTCTTGGATATCTTTCAAAGGTGTGTAATCGGCTATGTCTTCTTGAGTAAGTTTGTAGGAAGTAGAAAATCCTCCTGCAATATAACCCCAGTCAAAATAGTAGAAGTCAGTTAAAATTTTTGCTTTTCTAGAAGTAATTTTAGCTTCTTTTAAGTATGGTTTGGCAGAATTATATCCTGCACTACCATTATTCATCAATACCCCAGGGATCAAACCTTGCTTAAGCATATCGGCTAATACATCAAACACTACCGCGTCTAAAGATAAGTTGCTGGCATTATAGAGCCCCTGAACCACTACTCCTTCCTCGGTAAAGATTAATACTGCGTTGGCAATCTGTTTATTCTCCTGGAACACTTGCAAGAAGAGCACATCTGCCTCTAAACTATGCATCAGAGGCATCTGCTTGTTACTTCCTGAGAAAGGATTAAAACAACCAGGAACACCTCTTCCTGCATAACTAGTCCTGAAGAAATCAAATCCCACATATACGGTTACTCTTTGAGGAATACTGCCTATGGTGCTTGCTAAGTTCTCTACATCTTTAAGAATCCTTGAAATATCCTCTTTCTCTTCTTCTGTAAGTTCTATATTTTTAAGATATTGCTCGATAAACTCTTCTGTTTCCTTAAAACTACTGGGTGGATTATCAGAGGTAAGAGTTATATTGTGGTTTTTGGCAATAGTGATTAAATCAGCCGTAACCTGTTTTATCTGTTGGATAATTTCTTCTTCTCTGTCTGAAGAAGTAGGAAGATTCTTTCTAAATCCTTTTTCCCAAAGAAGAGAACTGTAGCCTTGGTTAATTAATTTATTATAAACATCTCTATTCCAATCTGCCTCTTTATAAAGCCACTCGTTTAGCTTTTGGATATCACCCTTAAATTCAAAAATCCATTTAGTTAAAACCTCTTTTATCTTTTCGCCAGTATCATAATATTCAGATTTAATTCTAAAATAAACCCTTACTAAATTAAAAAGATAATCCCTATAATTAGAATTAGAATCAAGATTATCTAGAAAAGAAATACTTTCTTTTCCTCCTTCTTCCCTTTCTATAATCTTAAATAAGGCTCCTTTTAAAACCTGCTTGTTTATATCTTTAAGAGAAGATAAAAATGCTTTATCTCCATTTTTACCAGAATTGTAATTATCAATACTTTTCCTAATTTCATTAATCTCTTCTCTTATATCTAAATTTGCCACCTCAGATATAATAAGAGTATCTGTAATCAATATTATGGCATCGCGAATGGTTTCATATTTTTTGTTTTGTATTTGGACTAAAGAAGTTAAAATATCTTCTATTGTAGAGGAATTACTGCGAAAATATCTAATCTCATCAATAATATCTAATAAAGAAATATCTTTTTTCTTGAGGAAATCCAAAATAAATCTCTCAGAGGATTTAAGCTGAGAAAGAAATTCTATACAGAAAATAATACCCCTTCTTCTTAGAAATTCAATAACTTTCTTATCGGTAAGAATATCCTTGAATTCTTGAAGTTCTATATTATTTATCTGGCCGTTAAATAATTCTGGTCTTTTAGAAGCTAACATTTCCAAGGCTACAATTGTATCGTTTCCTTTTAGAAGTAGTTCACATAAACTTTTAACTATATCCTGAGTAAAAAGTTTGGGTTTCTTCTCATTAATGGAAGATAAGACAAAGCTGACAGCAAGATGAAGATCAGAAGCATAATAATCTAATCTTGCTAAGTAGAAAACTATTTGTGTAGCCAACTCCTCATTAGGTGTATCCACAGCAATATTGGCTAAGAAATTGGCCGAAACCCAATAATCCTTAAAAGCTAATCCTGGAGTTTTTAAGTTTTTTCCTAAGGAGGAAACTACTTCAGAAGTAATCAGTTCCGGCTTCTTCTTGGTAATATTGGCTAAGACCTTAGCAGCAGACTCATAAACAACATTCTTTAGTCCTTTAGTTTCTAAGATTTTTACT
>JAMWBQ010000170.1 GCA_023819315.1 Candidatus Omnitrophota bacterium | reverse complement strand
ATCGACGTGAAGAATTACAATCAGTTGGTCAGCATGCTGGACCAATTAATGTGGCCGGCTCTGTTATGTCTCCAAACGGAGCTGGTCTAGGAATAAAAGGAGACAAAGTTAGCAGTGTAGGTTTAACCGAAAAGGGGGTTGTAGCGCCTAAAAATGGAGATGTAGCGTCTGAAAATAGAGAAGGTAGTGGAGAAAAAAGAGGTGGAAATAGCGGAGATAAGAGAAATAATTCTATAAGTAGAGTTAACTTAGAATTAGATGAAAGCAAAAACAATAATGTTGTAGATAATAGGAGAAAAGATTCGTCTTCATATTTAAATGCTAATAGTCTTTCTCCACCGGCTGTTTCGTCAAGTTTATTTAGTAGAATTTTGTCTAGTCTTATCGTTATTCCTTCCAATAAAAACCTTGTTATACCTGCATTAAATCGCTTTAAAGGAGAAAATCCCACAATTTTAGGAAGATTATTAGGTTTTGTATTTAATGATTTAGCGCACAACGAAGATGGAACGCTTAATTTATGGGGACTTTTATTAACTGGAAAGATTAATCTTTTGCCATATAAAATTTTATTTGTTAAGTCATCATATTCTGGGTTTGAAGCAAATTTTAAAGGAATAGAACTATTATCAAAGCATGCAAATTTTGGCGAATTTCTTTCTGCTTTAGGTCTTGCAAAAACACACGATGAAATCAGAAAAGCAATAGAGCTAATTGAACCAAAGAAAAAATATAGAAGCCAAATTGGTGAGAATTTTGCTATTAAGATAACATTTGGTAGTGGGGGAAGACTTTATATAGGAATAAAAGTTAGAAAAGTTGACAATACTCAAGCCTTTGTAACACATTTATTAATTGGAAGTTACGGATTAAATTCTAGTAGTCATAAACAAAGATTTTATAATGAAGATTTTGAAAAAATAGGTTTTGATTTAGATAAATTAAAATTTTATGAAGGTAAAGAGGCAGAAGAACTTTACGAAAAACTTTTAGGATATAATCCTTTATATCAAGATAATTTCTTCTCAAGAGAGCAGATGATCAGATGGTTGTTAACTTATGAGAACTATTTTCAAACTTTGTTCAATCGTCTTATTAAAGCAGAACGTATAGATGGTATAACAAGTATTTTAAGTGAATTTATAATATTTAAAGATTTTAAACCCCCATTGCTTATTCCTTTTAAATTCCTTCTAGAAGCAGTTACGGAAGCAAAAGAAATATCATTTAAAGAAAAATTGGCTAATCAAGATATTTTAGATAAGGCTGTTTCTATTTTATTAGTTAACAGAGAGTCATTACTTTCTAGTGATGATTTAGAAACTATTCGTAGAATTTTGAGCAGTTTGATTATCGCAGAAGGATATATTAGAGATTTAATTGAGAAAGATTTTAGCAACGATATGCCATCAACTCAAGCGTTAAGTGCATTTTATAAAATATTCGATTTTATTGGGAATAAACCTATTCTTCGCTTTATTGAAAATAAATTTAAAGTTTGGGCAGATAGAACTTGGGATAAAGATTTGATAGAGATGGCTAGAAAAGATATTTTTGTAGATATGGCTACTAGTTCTTCTCTTCCTCAAGATGCATCATCACGTGGATTAGATAGAGAAACAGTAAATAGTGAGGTTAAAAAGTTTGGTGGAATTGATAGTTTTGAAGTGATTAGAGAGCCTTTTGAATTGGATTTAATTAAACAAGCAATGGCTTTATTAGGCAATCCTGTTGATATAAGAAAACAATTAGAGCAAAAAGGAGTAAGATTTGTCCGTGCACCACCTGCTTGGGAATTAGGAGTTGCGAATTATTTTAAAGAAGGCAAAACCGACATCATTCTACCTTCCAATGCTACAAAAGAAGAACTTGCCCATGAGATATGGGCTGTTTTAAATCCAAATAAAACCCATAAACAAAATCCGATAAAAATTACAGAAGTAGGAGGTTCTGTTGCCTCCCAATACAATAATCCTACCGTCTCCCCCAAAACCCAAAGCGATAAAGCCTCCTCTTCTGTAATTTTTGATAGAAATGATGAAGAAAACAAAACCTCCGTGGCTAATAACAAATTAGGAGGTGTGCTATGGAAAACATTAAAATTACCTTTAACCACTTTATCGTTGAAAAAACAGGGCTTATTTTCGCATCAGGAAGAGACCAAAGCAACCGCATCTACAACTTCATCTACAACACCCAAACAGGAAACTTACTTGAGCAAGTTAATCACAGCTTTAAAGCAATTACTGGTAGTTGGGCAGAGTACATTAAGGAACAGATCGAACAATACAAATACCTCATCCCAACCTTCTACATCCAACACTTTGATGTCAGCTAAAGAGAGATTTAGTTTAGCCAGCGAACGGCCATATAACAATGTTAATGAAAAGTTGCCCGACTGGTCAGTAATTATGACATCTCCTACGGTTAGCGAACTAGACAATCAGGGTAGATTGGGAGATAGTTGGAGTAAGAGAGAAGATAAAGATTCAAATGGCAGAAAGTATACTATATATGATAACCAAGATTTTAACCTACATCTTAATTCCTCAGATAGAATTTTATACATAGATGATAAGCTTATAGTTGTTTTCCTACCTCAAACTGAATATTCTTTCTTATTTTATCATCTAAAAGGCAAACAGAATTATATTGTGGCAATAAGATTTAAAGATGGCCTTCAATTTGATGAGGTTTTAGCAGGTTATATATATAGTGGAGAGGCTGAAGGTATAAATAAAAATTTAGTAGCAATAGAGCTAAATAAAGAAGGAATTCCTTTTAGAGATTTTATTAGGAAGAAATTAGATTTACCTCAAGTCACCGAAGAGATGCTTATGGCACAAAAAGAAATAGAAAAAAAATTAGCACAA
>JAMWBQ010000169.1 GCA_023819315.1 Candidatus Omnitrophota bacterium | reverse complement strand
GAAGTTAAACTATAAAAAGATACCTGAATACAATAAACGAAGAGAGATTACTTTAGAAGAATTTCTTTCAAAAAGATGACATTTCTATTTTGCAAAAAAGATGACATTTTTATGTTGCATTAACACAGCGTAAAAAATACTTGAAGAGTTGATAAAAAAATGATATGCTAAAAAATAAATTTTTATTAAGGTTATGTTGGATATTAAGTTTATAAGAGAAAATTTGGATTTAGTAAAAGAGGCTCTTAGAGCAAGAAATAGCTCTATCAATATAGAGGAAATTGTTGAGCTGGATAACCAGAGAAGAGAGTTAGTGCAAAAAATAGATTCTTTACGCGAGTATAAGAACCGTGCTAACGAGGAGATAAAAACTCTTTTAGAGAAAAAAGAGGATATATCTTCTAAGATAGAGGAGATGAAAAAAGTTTCTAAAGAATTAGATGAGTGGGAAGCAAAGCTAAGAGAGATAAAAGATTCCCTACAAAAAAAGTTGTTAATGGTTCCCAATATTCCTCATATTTCTGTTCCCCGTGGTGATGTTTCCTTTAATAAGATAATTAGAGAGTGGGGGAGTAAAAGAGAGTTTGACTTTACCCCTTTAACCCATATAGAGTTGTCGGAGCACCTTGATATTATTGATTTCCCCCGTGCTTCTAAGATATGTGGGTCTAACTTTGCCCTTTTTAAAGGTAAGGGAGCTAAACTGGTAAGAGCATTGATTAATTTTATGTTAGACCTCCATACTACCAAGCATAACTATAAAGAGGTATTTCCACCCTTTCTTGTAAATAGAGCTTCGATGGTAACTACTGGCCAGTTACCCAATTTAGAGGAAGATATGTATAAATTAAAGGATGACGATTATTTTTTAATCCCTACTGCTGAGGTGCCGGTTACTAATATTCATCGTGATGATATCCTTGGTGAGGATGATTTACCTATATATTATGTTTCCTATACTGCTTGTTTCCGGAGAGAGGCGGGTTCTTATGGTAAGGAGACCAAAGGTTTAACCAGGGTGCATCAGTTTGATAAGGTGGAGTTAGTAAAATTTGTTCATCCCAAAACTTCTTACGAAGAGTTAGAGAAGTTATTAGCTGATGCCTGTGAAGTGATTGAGTTACTTGAGATACCTTATAGGGTAGTGTTTTTGGCTACAGGAGATATGAGTTTTGCTTCTACCAAATGTTACGATATAGAAATATATGCCCCGGGGATTGATAGGTGGTTAGAGGTTTCCAGTTGTTCTAATTTTGAGGATTTTCAAGCTCGCCGAGGAAATATTCGTTATCGTGATAAATTGACCAGAAAACTTGAGTTCGTTCACACTCTCAATGGCTCAGGGGTAGCTCTGGCAAGATTGATTGTGGCTATATTAGAGAATTATCAGAATAAGGATGGTTCTATCACTTTACCTACAGTGTTAAGACCATACTACGATGGAAAAACAAGAATCGAGAATTAAGCATTTCCTTTCTTTTTTAAACTTTATTATCTTTCTTCTATTTTCTTGTTTTCTCATAAAGATTACTCAGGTATTTATAAAGAATTTGAAATTGCAGGAAGGATTTAAATTGTGGGTATTTTTCTTAGGTTTGTCTTCTCCTTTAATATTCTATACGTTTGTAGCTAACCTTAACAACATATATGATAAAATTCAACGTTTCTTTTTTAGGCATACTTTCTTATATTTAGCTATACCATCGTTACTTATAGTCTTATGGTTAGGGTATTTTATCCTTCCTAAGGTATTAGAGAAGGATTTTAACAAGGATATTTTTGTATTTTTAGGAGGGACAATTTTTATGGCACACCTTATTTTTGTGGCATCTGGTAGTAGAGGTAACAATTTATTTAGTTTTTTTAATTACCTTTTTATATTGAGTTTGCTATATACTTTAAATTTAATCCTTTTAGGAGTTTATTTCAATATAGGTTTTAATCTACCTTTATTAAATATATTAACCGATGGCATAAAAGCTGGTGGGATGTTGGTAAGAAGTATATGGGTAGAGATTTTTTCTTAGATAGGCTAAGTAATTAGATAACTCCTTAGAATGTTTATTTGCCAGGAAAATTCACCAATTTTGTCTATTTCTAAAGATAAGCTATTAGGAAAAATTGAAGAGCATATACGCCTAAAATGAGCTTGTATGGTGAGATTACCCAATAATAGAAGGAGAATAATCAGTTTTATACCTATAGACACTCCATTTACCCAGAGCTTTAATCCTTCTTTAATTCTACCCGATTATTTTTATTGGGTAAATATAAAGGAGGTTGATAAAAATAATAAAGTATATATAAATAAAGAGTTTGATATAAAGGAGATAAAGAAAGCTATTGAGGAGTTTTTAAGAGGAGTTAAGGATAATCAAACGATTATTTTTTCTCCTCCCAAAGATTGATATGGAAGATAGGCGCAAGTTTCCCAGACTTAATTCGGTTATCGTTAATTACTCAAAAGAGCTAAATGGTCAATACGATATAGGGGTGACTATAAATATTAGTGCTAATGGTATATGCGCGGTGATAGATGATAAACTTGCGGAAGGAACAATTCTTTATCTAAAGATTTTTCTTCCCCATTATAAATTGCCAATTTTAGCTAAGGGTAGAGTGATGTGGGTTAAGGAGATGGGCAGAAAAGAATACAAAGGGATACATTATAAATTGGGTATAGAATTTATAGAGATAAATGAAGCTGATGCGCAAAATATAGCAAATTATGTGTTAGTTCATTTATCTAAATAAAAGATAATACCTTTCTAATTTTTATTATCCTCGGGCAATTTAGAAGAGTAGAAGGAAAAAGATATACCTTAGGAGGGGTGGCAGAGTTCGGTTGATTGCGGCGGTCTTGAAAACCGTTGTGGCCTTTAC
>JAMWBQ010000168.1 GCA_023819315.1 Candidatus Omnitrophota bacterium | reverse complement strand
GTGCTTGGCTTATATCTCAAGCAAAAATGCATTTGTACATGCAGGCACAAAAAGCCATTTCTCAAATTTCTTTAGAATTTTTAAATTCGCGACCAACTACCCTTTATATTTCTGAAGACAATTCTAGTATACGTTTCCAGATTCCAAATGTAGATGCGGACGGTAACTTAAAACGTATTCCTGCAGGCGATCCTTTTGGAGATTTGTCATGGGGAGATGGGGAGACATTTGGTAACTATATAAGTTATCGGCTCAATGGTAGTGACCTAATAAGAGAGAGGCTTGATTCCAATTTTAATGTAATTGCGACAAGGATAATTGCTAGAGGTGTAAATAGATTCTTTGTAAGTGGAACATCAATAATTCAAATTCAACTTACTCTACAAATTACACATTATTTAAGTATACGTTTACCCACACCTATAACTTACACTGTTTCTACTTTAGTTAACAGAAGGGTATAGTTTTTTAAGCTTATAAGAGCTTTTTGTATTTAGGAAAGCAATATGTTATATTAAAAATAGAGGAACATGCATAGAAAAAAATCAGTTGTATTAATTTTGGGGCTTTTTACATTGATTACTATTTCTTCCCTGGCATATTTATCAACATATCAATATGTATCATTTTCTAATCTAAATCGTCGTTATGAAAGGGAGTTACAGGTTTTTTATGATTTAGAAGGTGCTAGAACTATTTGTCTTTGGGAGATGGCGAGAAAAGAAAATAACTGGGATACACTTCCTTGGACCCATACAATTGACTCTACACCAACTTTAAAAGATGCTTATATTGATGGAGATGGTTTTTATAAAATACCTGCAAGAAATTTTAAAGCAAAAGTTTATAATACAATTTATGGTATTAGAATATATGTGCATGCTTTTAGAGGAGATGAGGCAAATCCACAATATTCTCGTTATTTAGAATATCTTTACACTTTATCTCCTTTATATAAATTTGCAATATTTTCTAATCAGAATATTTACTTTGAAATTGGTCGTTATGAGTATAACGGAGGAAGAGTGCATACTAATGGAAATATTTATTTTTATCCAAGATGGGAGGGAGTACGTTTGAATAGAATAGGAGAGCTTTCTGCTAAAGGAACCATTGCTTACGGAGGTAGATATCATTATCCAGCCCCTTCTCTTTTAGATTATTTAGATGGTGAAAAAGATGGTATGTCCCCTGCACCATATTTTGGTAGTAATCATTATTATACTACAACTGGTGAAGCCATTACTCCAGGACCTTATCGCTATTTTTGGACAGATGGTAGAGGTTGGGGTATAGATTGGAAGTGGTATGGAAAGTGGATGGGTAATGAGTGGGGAAGCTATAATCAAGTTCCTTTACCTTGGCGAGGAGAAGATACTTATTTTTACGGAAGACAATATAGTGGCTCAGGTTATAATTATGACGAAAAGGCAACATATAGGATGGATCTAAATGGAAATGCAGTTTCTGGCATGCCAAAAGTTACAGTTACTACTTTTCAATATGATTACACTAGTAATTCCTTACAAACCTTTGTAGATTCTAATGGATTATATTATGGTGGTTATGTGTACTTTCGTCCTGCAATTAATAAATCTGGAGAGGTAAATAATGACTGGTTTTCCCTTCCGGCAGCCTTACCCCAAGAATATAATTGGGAAAAATACTACAGTGTTTCTTCTTTAGAAATACCAGTTCAATTTTATGTCACAGAGGGTTGCGATGCAGGAACTTCTGGTTGTAATGTTAACCCAGGACCATTTAATCTTACTAGAGGTTGGAGATATGCTAAACAGAACGCAGGTAGAATGTGTACAGATGAAGATTGTTACAATTCCGAAACTTCAACTTATGTAAAAGTACAAGATTGGCACAGATTTATAGGAGGGGTAAATTATTTTTCTTATTTAAATCCTGCTAGTGATGACAAAAATTTAGAATTTTTTGAAGATTATATTTATGGAAATGATGTTTATGATGTAAATAGTCCTTATAGAAAAACTAAAACTTTTAATTCTTTAAAGCAACCCAGTGCTTTTTCAAATTACTTAAGTTTACTTACTAAAAGCAACATTGAAGGTGTTATTAACAGTGGGGTTCCAAGAAAAGATATTGATCCAAAAGTATTTGCTACAGGAGAAAATAGTTTTATAGAAAAAGCTAAGGAAGGTGGTTTATATATCCCTGCCACAGAGTATGAAGTAGATGAGCTTATAGAAAAACTTAATGAGGGTTTGGAAGATAATGAAAAAATAGCAAAAAAAGTCACATTTTATAATTGGAAGACAAATAAACCAGTTACTCTTATCGATATTAATATAAAAAACTTTAAGACCCATAGAGGCTTAAATTTTAATGGTATTATTTACTCAAAATTTCCTATTCGTCTATCAGAAGCTCAATCTTTACCAGGCGGCGCTTCCTCTACTGATAAAAAAGCTTTCACCTTAATTGCAGAAGAAAGTGTATATCTAAAAGGAGATTTTAATTATGTTCGAGATGACCCAAGCACTGAAAATAATGAAGAATATGAAAACTGGCAACTTTCACATATTGTAACTAAGAAAAAAATTTATATGCTGTCAAATGTTTTTAATGACCCACAAAGCCCTCCGGATTTTGCAATTTATCCTGAATATCCTTTTGTTTATGTGAAAGCAGAACCTGATCCAAATAATCCTGGTCAATACATTTATTATAAAGAAGAAGCTGATCCAACCGAAGGAGGAGGTGTATGGGTAAATGCTGACGCAGTTTTTAATACATATCCTTATTCTGGAGGATATAGATATTATCCTGGAATGGATCACGATACAAGAGTATGGGTTAACAACACTAAAAATCGCAAGCAAAAAGAACATCAAGAAGCAATTGATAGTGGACGATTACAT
>JAMWBQ010000167.1 GCA_023819315.1 Candidatus Omnitrophota bacterium | reverse complement strand
GCACCTAAAACAATTGATCAAGCATTAAATGATCTTCCAGGTGTATTTGTAAGAAGGGGTAAAGGATTAATGGATACTTTAGCTGATATTACATTAAGGGGAATTCCTCAGCCACAAAGAACGCTTATCCTTATGGATGGGATTATACTAAATAATCCTTATACAGGACGCGTTAAGATGGGGGGATTTTATCCAGAAGATCTTGAAAGAGTTGAAGTTGTAAAAGGTCCTTTTTCTTCTCTTTATGGTGGATATGCAATGGGTGGAGTTATAAATTTTATTACCAAGATGCCAGAAAAAAGGGAATTTAGTCTTAAATCAGGATATGGTTCCAGTTGGGATAGAGGCAAAGCAATGGATGATTTAAGAAGGTTTTATGTTTCTTATGGGGACAAATTTTGGGATAAATTTAGTATTTTTATTAGTTATGGATGGCAAGGAACAAATGGATATTCCTCTGATTTTAATGTTCAGAATAATTGTCCGGGAGGTTATTCAGGTTGTATACCAACAAAGACACGTATAGGTAAACCTGCTTATATTTTGGGAGATAAAGGGGATAATAAATGGTGGGATGATGGTATAACTTTTAAAGCTTATTACGAGTTTGCAAAGAATACAAAAATAAATTTTTCATTTATAAGAAATCGATATGACTATGATTATGACAAACCTCACACCTATTTATGGAATTCTACAACTGGAAATCCTTCCTATCCAGATGAATACAACTTTCTTCCTGGCGGAGGTGGAAGGATTCAAGATATTTATGCTTTAGGCTTTGAAACAAATCTTTATAAGGATCTAAAAATGAAAATTAATCTTTCTTATATTAATACTGAAAAAGACTGGTATGTTACACCATTATCAGAGGCAAGATGGTCTGGATGTGGTGTAAATCCCCAAAATTGCGGTTATGTATCAAACACACCAGCAGAAGCTTACATGGCAGATTTACAGTTTAACCTTCCAATTTTTAGTAATCAGGTCCTTACCTTTGGGGGTTTTTTTAGACGCGGTTTTGCAGACACAAAAGAAAAATATTTAAAAGACTGGAGAGATGAAGAATTAACAACCACATTAAGATATGAATCAAAAGGAAAAGATAGAACTTATGCAGTATTTATTCAAGATGAAATAATGTTACTTAATAATCTTATAGCTTATATAGGTTTTAGAGTGGACTGGTGGAGAACCTATGATGGATATGTGAATCAAGTGGGAACTTCTGGTTATCCAAAAGCTTATCCATCACACTCAGAATCTTCCTTTAGTCCGAAGTTTGCTTTAGTTTATAAGCCTTTTGAGTCAACAATACTTCGTGGTGCTATTGGAAAGGCTTTTAGAGCACCAACAGTTTATGAGCTTTATAGAACATGGACTACTAGAAGAGGCATTACTTATGCAGGAAATCCTGCTCTTAAACCTGAGACAGTTATATCATGGGATATTGGAATTGAGCAGAAGCTCTGGAAAGGAGCAAAAGTCTCTTTGACATACTTTGAAAACTATATGAAGGATTTAATTTATCGCAAAACTGTAAGTCCCACACTTCTAGAACTTGTTAATGTTGGGAAGGCAGAATCTCGCGGGATTGAGTTTAATACGGAACAAATATTTAGAAATTGGCTTAGGCTTTTTGCCAATTTTACCTATACTCATTCAGAAATAAAAGAAAATAAAGCAAAGCCTGAGACTGTTGGATGTAGACTTACCCATATCCCTTTGTGGATGGCAAACATTGGTATAGAATTTGAAAAATCAGGTTTTTCTGGAAGTATTATTGGTAGATATGTTGATAAATGGTATATAAATGATGATAACTCTGACAAAATAAAACATGTATATGGTTCTTATGATCCTTATTTTGTTGTTGATGGAAGAATTGCTTATCAGCTTACAAAATTTGCAAAACTTAGCTTTTTGATGGATAATATTTTTAATAAAAAATACTATTACAACTATAAAGCACCAGAAAGGTCATGGTTTGTAGAGCTTTCATTAAAGTTTTAGTGGTTTTGGCAATATTTGAAATATTTGAAATAAGTTATGCTTCTACTATTATTGTCACTGATAAACTTGGAAGAAAAGTATTTCTTGATGTTCCTGTAAAAAGAGCAGTTATGACTGTAACATATGAATTAATACCTGCTCTTAATATATGGAATCAAGTTGTAGGTGTTTCAAGATGGGCTGAAGAAGGATGTGGGCTTTATAAAGCAATTGTTAAAGAAAATCCTTCTTTTAGAAGACCATTGGTTGGTGGAGGAATTGATATAAATGTTGAAGCTGTACTTAAGCTTAAGCCTGATGTAGTAATTACATGGACATATGTTCCTGATACAATAAGATTTCTTGAAAGTAAAGGAATAAAAGTAATAGGGATATGGCCAGAAAATCTTACTGAGCTTTACAAAGATATAAGATTGCATGGAATGCTTTTTGGTAAGGAAAAAAGAGCAGAGGAAGTAATTAAAGAAATGGAAAAGATTTTAAATTTTATAAGAAATAGAGTCAGCAAAATTTCGCTAGAAAAGAGGAAAAAAGTAATTCATGTTGTAAGTACTCCTACAAGAGTTTCAGGAAAATTAGTAATAACAAATGATATTATAAAGATTGCAGGAGCAATTAATATTGCAGAAGAAATAAATAAGAACTATATTGATGTATCAGTAGAAAAAATAGTTCAATGGAATCCTGATGTGATATTCATATGGGGCTCTGCTAGATATGATGAGTCATGGTTTTATAACAACTCTCAATTTAGGTTTATAAAAGCAGTCAAAAAAAGACAAATCTATAAGCTACCTAAGTGGTCTACTTGGTCACCTCGTGTTGCACCTATTGCCCTCTATATGGCAATGAAAATTTATCCTGAGGTATTTAAAGACATAAATTTTGAAGAAATAGTGGATAATTTTTATAAAAAAGTAT
>JAMWBQ010000166.1 GCA_023819315.1 Candidatus Omnitrophota bacterium | reverse complement strand
GTTTATTGGGTAAAGGATTACTATAAGAGTAAATTCCCTAAATATCCTCTTTTAAGTTACCGAGCGTTTCTTATCTCTATAGATAAATTTGTTGAGTTTTCTTGTAATAGGATAATAGATACAATAGAGATATCTCAGAAGAAGGTTGGGTTTTAATTTAGGAGGAAGAGATGTTTAGAAAATCAATTTATTTAATTTTATTTTTAGGAATAGTTATTTTACCTCTACAAGTTTTTTCTATAGAGAAAAAGAGCGCTAAGCCAAGAATGGTAGAGGTAGAGGAGTCGGTGTGGAGAAAGAAGAACGAAGATTTAGATAAGTTAAGTGATGAAGTTCTAAAATTAACTTCTCAGTTAAGAATTGCTGAGGCAGAGATAGAGAGATTAAAAAAAGAATTAGAATCAGCAAAAAAGGGGACAGATATTGCGAAAGTTCATACTTATATTGTTGAGGAGGGAGATTCTCTATGGAAGATAGCTAAGAAACTATACAATGACCCCTACAAGTGGTTATGGCTATTTAAAGCTAATATTGACCAAATAGATGATCCCGATTACGTTTATCCTCAACAGGTATTAGAAATACCGAGGTACTAATATGAGAAGAGAATTTATAATATTTATTTTTGGTTTGTTTGGTGTAGTTAGTGTTTTCCCCCAACAATTACCTAATTGGAGAGGTAAGTGGGAAGAGTTAGAAAGTAATTATAGTAAGGATTACGAGATGAAGCTAAATGAAGAAAGGAAAAAACTTTATATCAAGACCTATTTTGATTTGGGGAAAGAATATTACTTTGCTAAAGATTATCCTTCCGCTTTAGTCTGTTTTAGGAAAGTTATAGAGTTAGAAAAAGATAATTCTTTTCAAGAATTTACTCAAGTATGTGAGAAGTTCCTTGATGAGATATACAAACGGCTTGCTGGTCAAATTGAAAAAGAGTTTTCTTATCTTTATGGAGAAGATTTTAAGAGGTTGAAGAGTGGTATAGAGGAGATATTAGCTGAAGTGGGTAAATCCCTTCTCGAGGAAGAAAAGACACAAGAAGATATACTTATGGAACAGTTACAGGATGAGCTTTCTAAGAAAAAGAAAGATATAGAGAAGGAGAAAAAACTTATGGAATTACAGCTGGAAAAGGAAGCTTTAGAGATAAAACACCAGATTGACAAGTTTATCTTTGCTCAAAAGGTAAAAAATTTAGAGAATAAACGTAAGGCAGAGGAGAAGGTAGTTATTCTTCGCGAACTTTATAAAAAAGGTAATTATCAGGAGGCGATTAAAGAAGCGGATGAAATTTTACAATTAGATCCTGTCAATAAAGAGGCTAAAAAGATTAAAGAAGCGATATTTTCTGCGATCGAGAAGGAAGAGGCTAAAAGAAGGCAAGAGGAGGAGTTGGAGAAGAAGAAACAAGAGGAAGAGAGAAAGAGGGCGGAAGAGGAAGAGAGAAAGCGTAAAGAAGAAGAAGAGTTAGCAAGGAAGAGAGAAGAATTAAATAAACGAAAGTTTAAAGCTAAGATAGATGGTATGCTTAAGAAAGCAGAAAAAGCCTTATTTAACGAATCTTATAGGACGGCGAGTGAACTTTTACAGGAAGTTATTAGTTTAGACCCTAATAATGAGGAGGCAGTTAAACTTTGGGATTACCTTAAGGTCAAGTTAGAACAGATTTCTAATAGTCCTTCAACTAACATTGAACACCGCTAAGTTTTAAACAATAAATTCTTGCCGATAGTATGGAAAAAGAGTATAGAATAGTTGTCCCCTCTATTCTTAATCCTAATTCCTTGGAATACTTTTTAAGTCAATTTCCTCAAGATATAAAGAACACTACTATAATTTTAGATTTTAATTTAGTTACTTCTATATCATCTTACTGTATTATATGTCTTCTTATTCTTTGTCGTTATCTAAATAAGTTATGTTCTTCTGTAGAGATAGATTTTTACGATAACTATCGTATGTTTGAGGTTTTTAAAGCATGGGATTTTTTCCCTTACTTTGAAAAATATAGATTTAATGAAAGGAATTGCCAAAAAGAGGATAATTTGGGAGAGGAAGAGATATATTTGCAAATACTTCCCATAGAGAAAGCAGGGGATATTTATAGAGCAGTTGATAGTTTAAGAAAAAGATTAGAGTTAAACTTGGAGCAATCAACAGATTTATTTGTAATTATTTCCGAGATAGGGCAAAATATTATTGAGCACAGTAACTCTTGTGGATTCATTAGTGTAGGGAGAATTTGCCAGAGAAGAAAAGATATCTTAAAAATTTGTATAGCTGACGAAGGAATAGGCATAGGAGTTAGTTTGAGAGAAAAACTTTCAAAAGTTTATAATGAGTATTTAGATGGTATAGCTATATATAAAGCTATGTTTGAAGGTATCTCCCGTTACGATGATATTGGCAGAGGAAATGGTATAATAAAAACAAAAGGTATCGTAGAAGAACATAAGGGCAAGATATGTATTCGTTCGGGAATAGCAAAATTATGGGGAGATATTCCTTCCTGGGCAATAGAGGGGTTTTTGAGGAAGAAACTCTCTTACTTACCGGGAACACAAGTGAACATTAACTTTAGCTTATCTTAATTCTTTTTGGACATACCCTGTTTACCTTATTTAATAATCTTTTTTATCCCTTGCTGTCTCTTTATTAAATAATTTTCCAATTAACCGCACATAGCTAATTTACTCTCTAAATAAAAATTATAGGAAAAAAGAATATATCTTATGCTAATGGGGAACCTAACAGGAGTTAAGTCCCGCTACACCCGGCGGGTGTAATGAGGGGGCTTAACAGTGGGGAAAATTTTTCTTGAAATAGTATTAATTATATGTTAATATTTAAATTGGGTTGAATATAATAATTTTTTAACTTTTTACCTGAATAATAGCGAACTTGCTGTTAAAGTAAGTGTATTAAGTAGGT
>JAMWBQ010000033.1 GCA_023819315.1 Candidatus Omnitrophota bacterium | reverse complement strand
GGTAGTGTAAACGAATTATTAGAAACATCTCTTAGTGAGGAAATAGAAAAAAGGATAATGGATATTATTGTAAACACTCCCGGAGTTAAATCGTCGCATAATATGAAAACAAGAAGAATAGGCAACACTATAGCTGTAGATATACATATTAATGTGGATAGTAATTTAAATATAGTTAGTGCTCATGATATTTCTACTACTGTAGAAAAAAGGATAAGAGATGTTTTTGGGAAAAATACGTTCGTTTCTATTCATTTAGAACCATCTTAACAATGTAAATAAAAAGGAGGAGAGTTTGAATGGAACGGATAATGATATTTATAGATGCTGAATACGTTGTTCAAAAAATAAAAGATTTAACAAGAACAAAAAAATCCATAGGTCGCAGAGATATTAACTGGGGAAATATTATAAAATGGATAGTAAACGATAGGAAACTTGTTCGCTGCTACTATTACTCTGCTGAATTTAGTAAATCAGAAAATGTTCAAACCTATCAAGAACAGCAAGAGTACTTTAAAGACCTTAAACTAAATTTATCATACTTTGAGGTAAAATTAGGCCGATTAGTTCGTATAGGTAAGATATGGATACAAAAGGGATTAGATGTGAAAATAGCTTTAGATATGTTTTCTAAAGCTACTACCAATCAATATGATATTTCTGCCTTAATTTCCGGAGATTCTGATTTTGCTGAAGTAATCGTAGAGATAAAAGAACGCTACGGGAAAAATGTTGAGCTTTACACTTTTGATTATAATATACACGATGTGCTTAGAATGGCTCCTGACAAACATATAGTTATAGATACTCAACTATGCCGTAGATTTCATTTTATAGATTAGAAATTCAAACAAAAGTTATGGAAACACAAGATTTAAAAATAACTAATATTTTGAGAATAAATAATATAAGGATTACCCCACAAAGGATAGAAGTGTATAAAATTCTCCTTAATGAAAACAAACATCTATCTGTAGAAGAAATATATAAAAAAGTAAAAGATAAATTCCCCAATATTTCTTTATCCACCGCATATTCTATTTTAGAACTTTTTCAAAAAAAGAGGTTAGCTAAAGAAGTGAGAATACAATTTGATAGGATTTGTTTTGAACTAAGAAGGGATAATCATCATCATCATCTATTTTGTAGGAAGTGTAGAAGAATCTTTGACTTAGATATTACCCCCTGTCCAGCTTTAAAGAAAAAAGAGGTTAATGGACATCTACTCGATGAACTCCATGGCTATTTCTATGGTATATGTAAAGATTGTAGAAAGAAAGGAGGTAAAAGTGAAAGAAAAGATAGAGAAGATTTTAGATGAGATTAGGCTATCATTATCAGCTGAGGGAGGAGATGTTGAATTAGTAGATGTGAGTGAAGATGGGGTAGTAAAATTAAGATTAACTGGTGCATGCGGAAGCTGTCCAATGAGTATGTATACTCTAAAAATGTTTATTGAACAAAAATTAAAAGAAAGTATTACTGAAGTAAAAAAAGTAGAACAGGTATTTTAAATATAAAAGTTTTTATGGAAGTTATCTCCTTAGCTATAATAAAACTTTTTTTAATAACTTTTTTAGGGTTCTATCTTTATAAAAGAACAATATTAACCAATCACGCTTTAAATTTTTTATCCACATTCGTAATAAATTTTTCTCTACCTTTGTTAATTTTCTCTAATATCGTAGAAAACTTTTCCTTAAAGGATATACCATCACCTTGGGTATTCATTTTCCTAAGTATAATAATATTCATCAGCGGATTAATTCTATCTTTACTATTTATTCATTCTATTCCTAAGGATTTGCGTAGAGAATTTATAAGTATGGTAAGTTTCCAGAATTGTGGTTATCTACCCATGAATATAGCTTTTTTCCTTTTCTCTCCTCATTTAAAAAAAATTTTTCTCGTTTACACCTTCCTTTATATTTTAGGATTTGATATACTAATGTGGTCAATTGGAAGTTTTCTTATCTTCAAAAGAGGAGAAGAAAAATTCAAAGTATCATCTCTTTTTACTCCTCCCATATTAGGAATAATCTCTGCTATATTAATTATACTTCTTAAAGTACAAAAATTTGTCCCTCAATTTATTCTCGATACAGCAAGAATGATTGGAGAAACGAGTTTTGTTCTTTCAATGATTATATTGGGAGGTTGGTTGGCTAAAAATAAATCCATTAATAAAGTAGATATACCTATCTTAGCAAAAGTATCTCTACTTAAACTTATTGTTATACCTTTATTATTTTTCTTATTAATAACAATTTATAAGCCTAATCTTCTTTTAGGTTTATTCATCCTATTACAAGCAAGTATGCCTTCGGCAGCTTCTCTACCTATCGTGGTAAATTTAAGAAAAGCTAACAGTGAATTTACTTCCCAAGGGGTATTCCTTACCCACCTTATAAGTATCGTTTCCGTTCCCTTTTGGTTAAATCTATATATTATGATTTTCCCCTTAGAGCTATGAAAATTGTAGCTACTAATCGTAAAGCAAAAAGAGACTATGATATTTTAGAGACCTTTGAAGCGGGGATAGAACTTAAAGGTATGGAGGTAAAATCTCTAAGAAGTAAAGGTTGTTCCATAGACGATAGTTTCTGCCGGATAGATAGAGGAGAAATTTTCATTTACAATATGCATATCCCTGAATTTGAAAAGAGCCATTATTTTAAAGTTGACCCAAAACGAGAAAGAAAAATACTTTTACATAAGAAAGAAATCAAGCGTTTATTAGGACTAACTACCCAAAAACGATTAACTATTATACCCTTGAAAGTTTACTTTAACAATCGTGGTTTAGCAAAAATAGATATAGGTTTAGCTAAAGGTAAAAGATTATACGATAAGAGAAAAAAAATAAAGGAAGAGATAATAGAAAGAGAGACTAAACGTGAACTAAAAAGGTTTAGGTATCTATAGAAAACTTACCTTAAATAAAATATACTCAAACTCATTAATGATTAAAGCCATAGGTTTATTCTCAGGAGGATTAGATAGTATATTAGCTATAGAATTAATGAAAGAACAAAATATAGATGTTTTAGCTTTAAATATTGTTACCCCTTTTTCTCACAAAAGAGATAAAGATTATCTCGATAAAATAGAAAGAATTGTTCAAAATTTAGGAGTAAAATTTAAAATACTATTCTTAAAAGATGATTTCTTTGAAATACTACTCTCACCTAAATACGGTTATGGCTCAAATCTTAACCCTTGTATAGATTGCAAAATACTTTTTTTTAATAAAGCTAAAGAACTTATGATAAAAACAAATTCATCGTTTATTGTAAGCGGAGAAATTCTTGGACAAAGACCAATGTCTCAAAATAAACAAGCTCTAAGAATAATTGAAAAAGAAACAGGACTACAAGGCTTAATCTTAAGGCCATTATCAGCCAAACTCCTACCTGAAACTATAGCGGAAAGAAATGAATGGGTAATAAGGGATAAACTTCTTGATCTTAGTGGTAAAAATCGTAAAGAACAAATTGACTTAGCTAAAAAATTAGGGATAGAGGAGTACTTTTGGCCAGCAGGAGGATGTCTCTTAACTGACAAATGTTTCTCTAAAAGAGTAAAAGACCTGATAAGACACCAAACTTTAAATCTAAACGATGTAGAATTACTTAAATTAGGAAGACACTTTAGACTATCTAACCAAGCTAAATTAATAGTAGCAAGGGAAGAAGAAGAGAACAAAATGTTATTTGATTTAATTAAAAATGGAGATTATCTATTTAAGCCTTTAGAAATAAAAGGTCCTTTAGCTTTAGGTAGAGGTAATTTTAACAACGAAATTATTAATATTTCCTGTAAAATATTAGCATATTATTGCCATAAGGATAGAAAAGTCAAAATAGGATATAATCTTTTACCGGAAAATAATCAAAGAGTAATAGAAACTAATTGTCTTGACAATAATAACCTCAGGGAACTAAGAATTTAGATTATTGAAAATAACAAATTTAAATATATAATATAAGTATGGAATTTTATAATCTAGTCCCTAATGAAGAAGAAGGGGAGTATCAATATAAAGATTTTATAGCTACGAGGTTATACTGTTATAATTGTAAGTTGTCTGTTCCCGTAAAGGAAAGATTGCTTCTTATTCTTCCTGATGGTTATCTTTATCAATACGTATGTGAAAGATGTGGGGAAATTTTAGGCGATAGTAAGAAGTCTCTTAATAAAGAAGATAAATTATTATTTTAATCGTCGATTGCGCCCGTAGCTCAACTGGATAGAGCGTCTGGCTACGGACCAGAAGGCTGCAGGTTCAACTCCTGCTGGGCGCATTAGATACCTATAACTCAAAATTAATGTCTCTTGTCGTATTAGTAACCATACCCAGAAAAAAAGCTAAATTTTTAGCTAAAAAATTATTAGAAAAACGATTATGTGCCTGTGTTAATATCACAAATGTAGAATCGTTTTTTTGGTGGAAAGATAAAATTGAAGAAGAAAAAGAATCTCTTCTCATAATTAAGACTAAAGAAAATATCTATCCACGTTTAGAAAAAACTATCAAAACTAACCATCCTTATACTGTTCCGGAAATAATCGCTATTAAAATAGACAAAATCAACAAAAGTTATCTTCAATGGTTAATAGGAGAAGTAGATGCTAACAGAAATCATAGTAAATATA
The DNA here is from genome assembly GCA_023819315.1 of Candidatus Omnitrophota bacterium. Classification (GTDB taxonomy): domain Bacteria; phylum Omnitrophota; class Gorgyraeia; order Duberdicusellales; family 4484-171; genus JAMWBQ01. Next base: position 10,641 of record JAMWBQ010000033.1, on the reverse strand, counting down.
GATAGAGTTATCCGCAATTACTCGCTTCTGGGAATAATCTTAAGTTTCCTGGGAGGAATAGTAGTTAGCCTTTCTCCGTGCATTTTACCATTGTTGCCTGTCATCTTGGGAATAATTGGCACAATTGCTATAAAATCTAAAATAAAAGTGTCTCTCATAAGCTTAGTATTTTTATGCGGATTAATTTCTAATTACCTACTATGGAGTATAATCTCCTCTTTATTAGGAATATTAATTGTTAAAACAATAAATGTGACTATATTTAATACTATCTTGGGGATAATTCTCATTATTTTAGGACTTTCTATATTTGATATTATCCACATACCTATCCTAAATATAAAGTATAATAGAAAACCTCATAATATAATTTCCCTTTTTACTTTAGGAGTAATTGCCAGTTTCACAATGTTACCTTGTGCTTTACCCATCTTAGGAACCATATTAAGTTTAATAGCTTTAAAAAGGAATATCTTCTGGGGTATAATTTACATTTTAGCTTTCGCTTTAGGTTACAGCATAGTAATTTTCTCTTTAGGCTATTCTACATCTATAATAAATAAGTTGTCACATAAGAATAAATGGTTTATAATAATAAGATACTTATGGGGAGTATTTACAATTATCTTAGGTGTTATCTACATTTTCTTTAGGTAAAATTATTTAAGATATAAGGTGTTATCTTATAGAAAATTAAAAGGGAGTTATTGGTATAGAGATTGGCTAATAAAAAACCTCTTTATTATATCTTTTGCATTTTTATCTATCTCTTTTAATTGGAGTGATTATAAATTATTTGATTTAAACAAAAACCAAATCACCTTTCAAGAGCTAATTTCTAAAAATGATAAAACAATTCTCTTTATTTGGGCAAGTAGCTGTTATGCTTGTCGCCTTAATCTTTCTAAATTTAACAAAAATCCATTAGATACCCCTGGTATTAAGCTCTACTATGTTAACATAGGTGATAATAGCAATATTGTAGAGTTTGTAGTAAGAAAGTTGAAACTAAATAATATAAGGGATAATATAATACTGGATGAGTACGGAGGATTAGGTTATAAGTTTAATATTACTATTCTCCCCACATTTATTTTTCTCCAAGGGGGCAAAGAAATATACAGGAGTAATTTTATTTCAAAAAATTTAATCAACGATATTTTTCATAATGGATAGTGGATTAATCATCGATTTATACGAGTTAACAATGGCTCAGGTGTACTTTAAATATAAAAGAAACACCTTAGCAACATTTGACCTTTTTATCCGCTCGCCCCATAGGCCTTTCTATGTAGCTTGCGGTATAGATGATACCTTAGATTATCTCTCAAATTTTAGATTTACAGATAAAGATATAGATTACTTAAGAAATTTGGATATATTTGATGATGATTTTTTAGATTATCTTAAAGAATTTAAATTTAAGGGAGAAATTTGGGGGGTAGAAGAACCAGAGATTATATACCCCTTAGAATCCATATTGACTGTTACAGGCAACCTTATAGAAGCACAAATAATAGAAAGTTTACTCCTTAACAAGTTAAATTTAGCTATTACCTTAGCTACCAAATCTGCAAGAATCGTTCTTTCGGCTAAGGGAAGAGGTATTTACGATTTTTCTTTAAGAAGAACTCAAGGTATAGAAGCATCCTTAGCCTGCGCTAAATACTCTTATATAGCAGGAGCAAAAGGAACATCTAACCTCTTAGCTGGGTACTTATACAATATTCCTGTAGTAGGGACCATGGCACACTCTTTTGTTATGAGTTTTGAACGAGAAATAGAAAGTTTCTTGGCTTTCGCTAAACAATTTCCCACCAAATCTATCCTTCTAATTGATACCTATAACACTGAACAAGGTATAGAAAAGGCAATAAGAATTGCTAAAACACTTCAAAAAGAAGGGTTCAATCTTTTAGGAGTTAGATTAGACAGTGGAGATTTAGTTAAAGATTCTAACTATGTGCGAGCTATCTTAGATAAGAATGGTCTAATAGATACTCTAATTCTTGCTTCAGGCAATCTCGATGAGTATAAAATTAATAAACTTGTGGAAGAGAAAACTCCCATTGATATGTTTGGGGTAGGAACTCATATGGGCTGCTCATCAGACCAGCCATTTACTGATGTTATTTACAAACTTGTAGAAATTAAAGAAAAAAATAAACAATTTATCCCTACGATGAAATTGAGCGAAGGAAAAATTACATTGCCCGGGAAAAAACAGATATTTAGAATATTTAATAAAGATGGTTTAATGGATAAAGATTATATTGGATTAAGAGGAGAAAAATTAGATGGTAAGAAACTTCTTAAAATGTTAATGAAGAATGGTAATACCCTATATAGTAAGAAAACAATTGAAGAGAAAAGAAAGTTACTGTTGGAAAAAATGAAAAAATTACCAGAGAAGTTTAAGAACATAGATATTAAAGAAAATTATCCTGTTCACCTAAGTAAAAAATTAATCTCTTTAACAGAAGAACTCAAACATAATATTATAAAACGCAGTGAAAAGAAGATATTGTTTTTTGATATAGATACGCAATTCGATTTCATTTCCCCGCAAGGAACACTTTACGTTAAAAATTCTGAGGAAATAATCGATAATATAAGAAATTTGTTTTCATTTGCTAAAAAATATAATATTAAGGTAATATCCTCCCAAGATACACATTCAATAGATGATCCTGAATTTAAAGATTTCCCCAAACACTGCGTTAAAGGAACAAAAGGTTACCAAAAACTACCCTTAACTTTGTTAGGTAACTATAAAACGATACATAATAAACCCTATCCTCAAGAAGAAATCAAAAAAATCATTTCTAAATATCAACAGATAATTATAGAAAAGAATGTATTGAATGTTTTTTCTAATCCTAATACGGAAAAAATTTTGAAAGCTATCTATCCTGATGAAATTTATGTATTTGGGGTAGCTACAGAATACTGCGTAAAAGAAGCTATTGAGGACTTGCTTAAAAATAATTTTTCTATATTTATAATAGAAGACGCTGTTAAGGAAATATCTTTCAAAGAAAAAGAGAAACTTTTCTCTGTGTGGAAGAAGAAAGGTATACATTTTAAAAAAACAAAATCTCTTTTGGAGAATAAGAATATATTACAATACTGAAAGAGGAGGTTAAATGGGAGAAAATATCCTTGTGGTCGACGATGATAAACTTTTATTACAGACGATAAAAAATCTTTTAGAAAAAGAAAAATATTCTGTAACCGCTGTGGACAATAGTAATAAAGCATTAGAGTTGATTAAACAAAATTTCTATCCTCTTATAATTTTAGATGTCCGTATGCCTGATATGGATGGTATGGAGCTTTTAAAAAGGATAAGGGATATTCAAGAAAACTCTCATACCAGTACAATCATCGTTATTACCGGATACGCCGATGAGAATGTTCCTATTAAAGCTATAAAGTATGGGGCAAGTGATTACATAATGAAACCTTTTGACATAACAGAATTTCTTTATAGTGTAAATAAAAATATGAGAATAGCACGACTAGAAATGGAAAAAATAAAATATATGGGAGAAATTGCTAATAAAAATAAAGAGTTAGAAACAGCTTTAGAAGAGCTAAGAAAAGCTAAAGAGAAATTAGAAGAATACAATTGCTCGTTAGAACAAAAAGTAGAAGAAAGAGCAAAGGAATTAAATGAACTTCAAGTACAATTATTTCAATCGGCAAAGATGGCAGCAATAGGTCAATTAGGAGCAGGAGTAGCACACGAATTGAATAATCCTTTAGGAGGAATTTTAGGATACGCTCAGTTCATTTTAGAAAAATTTAAAAAGAAAGATTTGAAAGAAGATGATATTAAAGCTTGTCAAAAATATATAGAAACAATTGAAAAGGAAGCTATTCGCTGTAAAAAAATAGTAGAGAACCTCCTCAGATTTTCCCGTAGACCAATTACATTTAAAAAAGAACCAGCAAATATAAACAACATAGTAGAAGATACTATTTCTCTCATTCATCATCAGTTGAAAATCAAAAATATAAATGTAATTACTAATTTCCAACCAAATTTACCGAAAGCGCCATTAGTAATTAATCAAATACAACAAGTTCTTACCAATCTCATATTAAATGCTCAACAAGCTATGCCTAACGGTGGTGAATTAAAAATTTCTACAAGTAAATTGTTTAATTCTGAAAAGATCCCGTCCACTTATATAAAGATAGAAGTTACCGATACTGGTGTAGGTATACCCGAAGAAAATTTACCTAAAATATTTGACCCATTTTTTACGACAAAGGATAAGGAAAAGGGCACGGGTTTAGGATTATCTATCGCTTATCAAATCATTCAGGAACATAGAGGTAACATAGAAGTTAAAAGTAAAGTAGGCGAAGGTTCAACTTTTACCATACTTATACCTGTTGAAGAGGAGTAGTAAATATGGTAAACGAGAATATAAATATTTTAATTGTAGATGATGAGGAAACGATTAGAAATATGTTCGTAGATATTCTACAAGATAGAAACTATAGGGTAGATACAGCTATTAACGGTAAGGAGACTATAGAAAAAATTATAGAGAAGGAATTCGATATTGCTTTTTTAGATGTACATATGCCCATCATGAATGGTTTAGAGACATTAAAGATTATAAAAAAGATAGCTCCCAGGATAAAAGTAATAATGATGGATAGTTTCCCTGATTCATTAACACAGGAGGCAGAAAAAGAAGGAGCATTTGCTTCTATTCATAAACCTTTTGAAATAAAAACTATGCTGGAGATAATAGATAAAGCTTTGGGTATAAACAAAGAAGATATTAAAGATAATGTATAAAGAAAATAATAAAGATATCAATATACTTGTAGTAGATGATGAAGAAATTATGCGTAATTTATTATTTGATATTCTTAAAGATGAAGGTTATAATGTCACTATTGCAAGTAGTGGCAAAGAGGGTATAGAAAAATTAAAAGGGAATTTTTTTGATATCATTTTTATAGATGTTCATATGCCCGGTATGGATGGTATAGAAACTCTAAAAGAAATACAAAAGATAAATCATCAGATAAAAGTAATAATGACAGATAGTTTACCCACCTATCTTACCGAAGAACTTAAGAAGAAAGGAGCTATCGGTTGTATTAAGAAACCATTTACTATAGAAGAAATGAGAAAAGCAATAAAGGAGGCATTAGGTGTCTGAAGGAAAAATATTTGTTATAGATGATGAGCTGGTAATGTGTGAATTACTGAGAGACCTTCTACAAGAAAGAGGATTTGAAGTCAGCTATGTAACTAATCCCTTAGAAGGAATAGAAAAAATAAAAAAGGAAGATTTTGATGTTATTGTAACCGATCTTAAAATGCCCCAAATTGATGGTATCAGTTTAATAAAAGAAATCTTTAGTTTTTTACCCGATGCTATTATCGTAGTAATTACAGGTTACCCTTCATTTGAAACCGTTCAGACAGCACTAAAAATGGGTGCTTACAATTATATCGCTAAGCCATTCAATATAGACGAAGTATCTTTTATAATGAAAAAAGCTGTAGCTTTCCGTTACTTAAATATAGCTAACAAAAAATTAATAAAAGATATTAACGAACATAATGAAAAGTTAGAGGAAAAAGTAAAGGAAAGAACAGCAGAATTAGGTTTAATATATAAAATTACTCAAGATATTACCTCCACACTCAAATTAGATGAAACTTTGACGGTAATAATAGAGAGGATAACTTCAACTTTGAGAATAGAAATGTGTTCTATACTTCTCTTAGATAACAAAACCCAAGAATTAACTATCAAAGCATCAAAAGGGTTAACTGAAGATATAATTAAAAATACCCGTATAAAGATGGGAGAAAAGATTTCCGGTTGGGTACTCAAAAACAAACAAGATGTATTGGTAGAAGATATAGAGAAAGATCCGCTATTTGCTAAACGTAACCAGGAGAAATACTATACTCACTCCTTCATTAGTATTCCTCTAATAATTAAAGATAAACCTATAGGTGTATTGAATGTTAATAACAAGATTTCCAAGGAACCATTTAACGAAAATGATTTTCGTTTTCTTAAAGGAATAAGTCAATCTATATCTATAGCTATTGAAAATGCTCAATTATACACATCGTTAGAAAATACTTATTTGAATACCGTATCCGCTTTAACATCAGCAATTGATATCAAAGACCATTATACGCATTCACATTCTGAACATGTAACTAAATATGCTTTAGCTATAGCTAAAGAAATAGGCTTACCTGAACAAGAAATTTGCTATATTAAACAAGCCTGCCAATTACACGATTTGGGTAAAATAGGAATTAACGATACGATCCTTTCGAAGACCACTAAATTAACGGAGAAAGAGTGGGAAGAAATAAAAAAACACCCTTTAAAGAGTGTTGATATACTTAAGCCTCTTGATTTTTTAAAAGAAGTTATCACCTTAGTAGAACAACATCACGAACGTTACGATGGTAAAGGTTACCCCTATGGTCTAAAAGGTGAAGAGATAAAAATTGGCGCAAGAATAATAGCTGTGGCAGATTCTTTTGATGCTATGACTACAGAGAGACCTTATCGCAAGGCTCTTTCTCTACAAGAAGCCATAGAAGAAATTAAAAGAAATAAGGGAACTCAGTTTGACCCTAATATTGTAGATGTATTCTTAAAAATTGTTCCTAAATTAATAAATTATGATTAGAGAAACAACTGTAGCCGGACAATTCTATCCTTCTAATCCTAAAGAATTAGAACAATTTATAAAAAGTTTTGTAGATAGTAAATCCATCCGCAAAATCTCTGCTAAAGGAATGATTCTTCCCCATGCTGGTTATTCTTACTCAGGTAAAGTAGCAATAACTACAGTAAGTAAAGTTGTGCCTAAAAAAAGAATCATAATACTTGGCCCTAACCACACCGGCTTAGGAGAAAATTTTAGTCTTTTTGCTCGAGGTAAATGGAAATCTCCCTTTAAAGAAATAAATATAGATGAAGAAATAACTATAAGTCTATTAAAATCAAATAGTTACATTAAAGAGGATTATTTAGCTCATCTACATGAACATTCCATAGAAGTTCAATTACCAATCCTACAATACTTTTTTGGTGACTTTACTTTAGTACCAATAGTTTGTTCTATAGCTGCGGTAGAAATCTATAGAGAAATAGCCGAACAAATATATAAAGTAGTTAGAGATATTATAGATGATGTTCTTTTAGTTGCCAGTAGTGATATGAGTCACTATGAAGAAGACTTAGTAGCAAGAAGAAAGGATAGATCTGCTATGGATAGCATTCTTAACTTGGATGAAAAGGAGTTAGTAACTAAAGTTAATAAAGAAAATATCTCTATGTGTGGTATAGCTCCTGTAGCAATTCTCTTAGCTTACTGTAAGTATGCAAAAGCTAATAAAGCTGAGGTTGTTCTTTATCAAACCAGTGGTGATAGTAGTGGGGATTATTCAGCGGTAGTAGGATACTTAGGAGTTATTATTCATTAAATAGATCTTCTTACTCTAAGGAGGTAAGTTAATGAACGAAGAGGTAAAGAAAAAAGTGGATGAAGAATGGAAAAACTTTGTGGCAAAAGAAAAAGAAGAGGCAAATAAACAAAAAACTCCCTATTACGAGGCAGATTTTAAAATATTTCTTTCTTCTTTAAGCATGCAAGCAATGATAGCTATGGGTAAATTAGAGAATCCTATCACTAAAACTGTTGAAAAGAATATGGAACAGGCACGTTATCTAATCGATACTTTGGCTATAATCAAAGAAAAAACTAAAGGAAATTTAAATAAAGAAGAGGAAGCTTTATTAAACGATTCTCTCTTTAATTTAAGATTAATCTACGTAGAAGAGAAAAATAAAAATGATCGATAAAGAACTATTAAATATTCTTGCTTGTCCCTACTGCAAATCGGATGTTCTGATTAAAGATAATAAACTCTTATGTATAAATTGTAAACGTAAATACCCGATCAAAGACGGTATACCAATAATGCTTATCGATGAAGCGGAGCTTGAAGAAGAAAAAAAATAAAATCTTAGTTATACACGGGCCAAATTTACATCTTTTAGGTAAAAGAGAAAAAAATATTTACGGTGATTTCACACTTGTTGAACTTAATCTTGAGTTGAAAAAAATCGCACATCAGCATAACTATATTTTAGAAACATTTCAATCTAATTCCGAAGGAGAAATTGTAGAAAAAATATCTAATTCTAATTACGATTTTTTAATAATTAATCCTGCTGCTTATACTCATACATCGGTAGCGATAAGAGATGCTATACTATCAGTAGAAAAACCTACTATAGAAGTTCATATTTCTAATATTTATAAGAGGGAAGAATTCCGGAGAAAATCTTTAATTTCCGATATAGTATTAGGAACAATAACTGGATTGGGAAAACTAAGCTATATCTTAGCTCTCTATGCAGCAATTAAATTACAGAAGTGAACAGAAGAATAAAACTTTGCTTAGAAAATATAGAAAAAAATGGATACGATGGTCTTCTTGTCTCCAATCCTATCAATGTAAGTTACCTCTCCGGTTTCCGTAGCGCCGACGGATTCCTATTATTAAATAATAAGGAAAAACCTATATATTTTACAAATTTTCTTTATAATTTTGAAGCTAAACATATTAATATTTGGAAAACTAATTTATGTCCAAAGGACATTTTCAATTGTATAGTAGAAGAAATTTTTAGACTGAAATTAAAAAATGTTGCTTTTGAATCTAAACATCTAACTTATTTAGAGTATAAAAAATTAAAAGAAGTTCTTATTAAGAAACATATAAATTTTTCTCCCTTATCTGATGTTATCGAAAATATCCGAGCGATAAAAGAGGAAGAGGAAATAATTCTTATAAATAAAGCTATTAAGACAAGTTTAGAAGGATTTAAATTTATTGAAGAAATAATTGAAGAAAAAATGACGGAAAAAGATTTACTCGTAGAATTGGAAAGATTTTTGAAGATAAAAGGTGATTATGAATTGGCTTTTTCACCTATAATTGCTTTTGGTAAGAACACTTCCCTACCTCATCATATTCCTGAGGAAACAAAATTAAAAAATAACAAGTTATTTCTTGTAGATTTAGGGGCAAAATATCAACGATACTGCGCTGACTTGACAAGGGTATTTTTTTGGGGTAAAATGCCAAATTATTTAAGAAAGATATACGATATAGTAAGAAAATCTAAAGATTTAGCAATAAGAAAGATAAAAGAAGGTATACAAGCAAAAGAGATAGATAAAACAGGAAGAGAATTTATTGAAAATAAAGGTTTTGGTAAATATTTTGGTCATGGGTTAGGACACGGCGTAGGTATAGCTGTTCACGAAGAACCTTACATTAATCCTCATAGTAAAACAATACTCAAAGAAGGTATGGTTATAACTATAGAACCAGCTATTTATATTCCAGGGAAATTTGGAATTAGATTAGAAGATATAGTTTTGGTGAAATCAAGTAAAGGAGAAATTTTGAGCAGTGAATATTAATAAAATTTTATTATTTAAAATAGTCAAAGATTTATTCACATAATTCATAAATAAAAAGGTAGGTGTTATGGAAATTAAAAATTTAAAAGAATTGATTGAATTTATGAACGAAAACAACTTATGTGAATTGGAAATAGAAGAGGAAGGTAAAAGAATAAAATTAAAAAAGTTCTCTCAGGAATCTCTGCCAGTTATAAAAGAGAGCGTAGTAAGTAAACCCTTAGAAAAAGTAGAGAAAGAAGAAAAAAAGTCCGAGCATATAGAGATTAAATCTCCTATGGTAGGAACATTCTATAGAGCTCCCTCTCCGGGAGCTAAACCTTACGTAGACATTGGAGACGAAGTAAAACCGGGGGATATTGTTTGTATAATTGAAGCAATGAAATTAATGAATGAAATAAAATCGGAAGTTGGAGGAATAGTTGCCGAAATATTAGTAAACAATGCTGAACCAGTAGAATACGGACAAACTCTCTTCTTAATTAAACCATTATAAAAATATGTTTTCTAAAATTCTTATAGCTAATAGAGGAGAAATAGCCATAAGAGTAATTAGAGCTTGTAAAGAGTTAGGAATTAAGAGTGTTGCTGTTTTTTCTGAAGTAGATAAGAACTCATTACATGTAGAACTTGCCGATGAAGCTATATGTATTGGTAAATCATCTCCCCAAGATAGTTATCTCAATATTTCTAGTATAATAAGCGCAGCAGAAGTAACTGATAGTGATGCTATACATCCAGGATATGGATTCTTAGCAGAAAATCCCCACTTTGCTGAAATATGCGAGTCCTGTGGTATAAAATTTATTGGTCCAAGCGTAGAAAATATCATACTTATGGGAGATAAAATAAGAGCAAAGGAATCTATGAAAAAAGCTGGATTACCATTAATCCCCGGTAGCAAAGGAGCAATCAATTCTAAAGAAGATATTTTACAATTAGCAAAAAAAATAGGTTATCCTATTATTATCAAAGCAAAAGCTGGTGGAGGGGGGAGAGGTATGCGTGTTTGCCATAACGATGTTAGACTGATAAGTTCACTTATGACCGCTCAATCAGAAGCGAAAATATCTTTTGGTGACCCTGATATATATTTAGAAAAATATCTTAATAATCCTCGGCATATAGAAATAC
>JAMWBQ010000165.1 GCA_023819315.1 Candidatus Omnitrophota bacterium | reverse complement strand
TATTAATTTTGATTATTCTATTTATACAAAAGGTAAAAATGAAATCTTTAGATCATTTTATGTATTTGATGAAGAAATAATTAGACATTTTAATGCTGGATATAAAACTTTAGATTCTTATAAAGGTAAATTTTATATTACTGAATTAATAATTGATGTTGATAAAGGAAAAGATTCAGAAAATTATTTAATTGATAAAACTAAAGAAATATTGAATTATATTATTAAAGATTTAAAATTAGAAAATAATTTCAAATTGTTTTATTCTGGAACAGGTTTTCATATTCATTTCCCGAATATATTTAATATTGAACCATCAAAAGATTTACCATTAATATTAAAAGAAACAATGAGTGAATATTTTAAAGGTTTTAATATTGATTTATCTATATACAATAAAAGATCAATAATTAGATTACCATATAGTTATAATTCTAAATCAGGTTTATATAAAGTAGAAATTAATGAAGATGAATTATATACATTAAATATTGAACAGATTAAAGAAAAATGTAAAAATATTAATGTAACTGAACCTTTAAAACCTGTATTGGATTATAACGAAGTAGAAGAAAAATTTCTTCCTGTTGCTGTTAACAAAGATAAGAATATTATTAATGGAATTGAGCCAAATAATGTAGTTGTATGTATGCAAAAGTTATATAATGAAGGTGAAAAAGTAGGAACAAGACACATAAGTATTTTAAGACTTGCCAGTTGGTTAATGAGAAATGGTATTCCTATCGATGGTACTATAGCTATGTTAAAAAAATATACTCCATCTTTAGATGAATACGAATTAGAAAGAACAGTTAGAAATGTTTATGAAAAGAAATATATGTATGGTTGTGATGATGAAATAATGAAAAAATATTGTGATTCAAGATGTATATTCTTTAATAAAAAAAATTATTTATCAGATGTATTTGATACAAGTAAATTAGAACATCATTATGTAAAATATGTTAACAGCATGGTAGAAGAAAGTGCAATTAATTTGAAAAATTATTTTACTGATATTAAACATGATTTCTATCTTATTCCTGGTAATTTAATTGGTATTATTGGTGATACTGGAATAAATAAAAGTTCATTTATGCAAAATTTATGTATAAAGATAAAAGATAAAGGAAATATACTTTATGTTAATACAGAAATGAGTAATATTGAATTATTTGAAAGATTTATGATGATAGCGTATGATATTGATAGAGAAATGATTAGAGAACATTATAAAAATAATAATAACACTTTAGGTAATATTATCTCTCATGTATTTTATACAAATTCCACTCCTAATTTTGATGGATTAAGAGATTTAGTAATTAAATTTAGACCTTCTATATTAATTGTAGATGTTATTGATGATATATTTCCAAAACAATTAACATTGAAAGATGATGAATTTATGTTTATGGAATTAAAAAATATGGCAAGGATCTATAATTTAATTGTATTTTTAGTTCATCATATAAGTAAAAGTGGAGCAAAAGGTGAATTAAATAAACATAGTGGTAAAGGAAGTAGTGCATTTGAACAAAAATGTGATGTAGTTATTGGTATTGATGGTGATAATAAAACTACTAAGAGAATAATTAAAGTATTAAAAGGTAGAAGTTATAGTCCATTTGAAATATCTGTTGATATTAACAATAAATATAGGATTTTACAGCTATGGCAACAATGAAATCAAAAAAAGGTAATCCATTTGAGTACGATACTATGTATAATTTCATTGATGAAAGATATGATATAATCAGACCAGATACTAATATAAAGGGAATTGATATAATTATTTATGATAAAGATAATCTAAAATATTTATTGATTGAATGTAAAAATAGAAATTTATCGTGGAATGAATTAAAAAACATTTATGATGATAATATGTCTAATGTTATTAAGTTTACTTCTTCTAACGGAATAAAAAAATACGACTATTATATCATATTTAAACCTAAAAGAACTGAAGTATTGGTATTCTATTGTATTGATAAAATACAAAGATACTTGAGTACATTTAGAAATACTTTCAAAAAAGAATTTATTAAAAGACCTAAAGGATTTAGTGTTAATAAAATATTTATAAACAAAATAAAGGAGTAAAAAGATGAAAGAGCTTACTAAAGAAGAAATGTTTACCAATGAATTATTAAATGAACTAAAAAGTAAAATTAAGTTAAATTGGGATATTTTTGATGATACTGATCTTAATTATTTTCTAAAAGAAAAAAATGTATTATCAAATATTGAAAATATTTATGAGTATATTGATGAGATGGTTGGATATATATATTCAACTTATGAATTTATTTATTATGATGATTCTTTAGAATATTTATCAAATAATGATTCTAGTTTAATTGATACTCTTTATTATTTAAAGACATATGATTATCGGTTAGAATCTTTAAACAGTATAGTTGATTTAGCTAATGTTCATTTGGAATGTAAAATTAGAGAAATAATGGAAGAATTCATTGAAAAATATAAGGAGAGAAAAAATGGAGATAAAATATAAAAATGAATGGATTCCAGAATATGATATTGTTCAAAATGATATTATTAAATTTTATGAAGAAGTTTATGAAAGAGTTGGGAATAAATATAAATATCGATTTTTAAGATATATTAAAGCTCTGGTTGTTAATGAATCTTATGGTAAGAAGAGAATGCAACATACATTTACTTTAAAAGTAATTGATAGTGACTATTATAATAGTGGTACTATAATTATGAGAAGAGGCAGAAATATATACTCCAATGATCCTAAAAGATTATTATGGGAAGATGAAAATTTGAGAAGTAAATATATTATGCTGAAGAGAGAAAAAAAGAATAAGGTAAAAGAGGAATATGAAAAGAGAAAGGAGAAATTAATATGGCAGACTTAGATTCATTAAATGAAATATTAGAAGAAGCAAATGAATTGCTTGAAAGTTTAAAACAATATGTTCAAAATGAA
>JAMWBQ010000164.1 GCA_023819315.1 Candidatus Omnitrophota bacterium | reverse complement strand
TTAGTAAAAGTTGAGTAGAACAGTAGGAACAATTCCACTCCATATATATAGGGGGGAATAATTAAGAAAAGGAAACTGGATGTTAAAGTCATTACTGTTAAACCAGCACGTTTATCAGTGTTATTAGGGGAAAAGGGTTACACAATATTCAAGTATCGGAAGCAGGATTTATACCTGAAGTTTTGGGTAGAGGTGTTATTGATGAAAATGAAATAGGTAAGGTTAAAGAGGAAGATGCTATGTATGGGAAACGCAGGTTAGCTAAAGAAGAAGGTATTCTATTGGACATATCTTCAGGAGCAGTTATATAGGTATCTTTAGAGATAGCAAAAAGCGTTGAAAATAGAGGTAAATTGATTGTTGTAATTCTGCTTGACAAAAATTAAAGGTATTTATACTTAACTGTTTGGAGAAGAGAAAAGATATTAAAAGATAAAATTAGTTTATCCTTGACTATTAAGGAAATATTGCCTAGAATATTATAGGTTAAAGTTGTAACCATTTATTGAGGAGGTGGGATTATGGTTAGTAAAAAGATTAGAAAGGCGGGAGAGGAGATTAGGGAATTCAGATTAAAATTTAGAATTACACAGGATGCTTTGGCAGAAAAAATAGGGATAAATCCACGTTCTATAAGATGGTGGGAGTCAGGGAAAATAAATCCTCACCCTATATTCTGGGAAAGGTTTGTTAAGATAAAGAATAATTATGAGAGAAGAATGACAAATAAAGAAGCTAAAGTAGCATCTACTAAGAAAAAAGGGGGTAATTAAAAATATGCCAATAGATGAGGTAGAGGGGGGTTGCCCTTTAACTAAGAAGAATATTTGTCTGTTTAAAAGATTGATGTCCGATTTTAAAGAGATAGCCAAAAAGAATAAAAATAAAATTGAACATGGTTACGTTTACCGTATAGGTATTACTAAAGATACCGATACCCTTCGTAGATGGGAATGTGCAGTTCATATAGAATTTTTAGAAAGCAAATCAGAATTCTACGTGGTGATAAGTGAATGTAAGAAGTAAAAGGGAAGTGTTAGATTGTAGAAAATATAAACTCAGAGAAATGTATTAGCTAAACACATAGGTAACACTTTTATATTTATCATAACTCTGTAATTTTTGCAATTAAGTTAAACCTTTTAAGCCCATCTGAGGTCTATGGTTGTTAAAGAATTCATCATATTTCTTAAGCTCTTTTACAAGATATTCAAGGTTATAGGTTCTTTAAAGGGTGTGTCCGAGGTTTTCCCCTGTAGGCATTAGTAAATACGCTATCATTATCAATAGATATCTGTCTTATCTTAAAGGGGAATTTAGCAACAATATAGTTAAGGAACTATACTGAATAGTAGTTTGCTCTTTCAGGATAAAGCCTGGTAAATTTAATCCTTGTGGCATCATCTTGGGCTGAGTATTGTATAATTCGCCTTGTAGAGTAACTGCCAATAATCTTGATATCCACCTGGATATTGTTGCCAGAGTAAGAAAGGTTATAGATTAAAGGTTTCTTTTTGTGTCTCTTATTTTTTTTGATAAGTCTTTCTCTTTTTAAGATATAATAGATGGTTGAGCGCGGTATATCCAGGTTATAGTCCTTAAGTAAAAACAATCTCAACCTATCCTCGCCAAAACAGGTTTTCTTACGCAGTTTTTTGATAATCTGGGTAATCTCTTTTTTAGTAAGGAGGGGAGAGCAGTTAGGCTTTTTTGAGCGGTCAATAAGGGTATCTGGATTCTTATTTGCGGTCAGATAGCGCTTACGCCACTTATAAAAGGTCTTCTTTGATATACCAAAGTGCCTTGTTAGGAAAGAGGCGTTTTTTATTTGCTCATACATAAGCATCCATGCTAACCTCATAGGGATTAGCCTTTGATAGTAATATTTAGGCATGGGTAACACCTCCTTTTATAAACAAAATTTTTTATTATAACACAAAATAAAAAGCAAAAGTGTTACCCATGTCTTTAGACTCTACTAATGTAATTAAATTTTGTATTGCAATAGAAGAGAATTAAGTTAAAATATTTTTTATTATGCAGGAGATAACACCTAGTAAAAATAAGACAGAACGGAGAAGATTTTTAAGGTTAAATGTTTCTGTTTGTGTAGAGTATTCTATATTAGGGGAAGAAGAAGTAAAATCAGATTTTACCCATGATATTGGTGGTGGGGGTATCTGTCTTATCGTGTATGATAATATAATAGAGGAGAATACCATTTTGAAGTTATCAATTCACTTGCCTGATGATACAAAGCCAATAAAAGCTTTAGGTAGAGTTGTATGGCAGAGAGCTATCCCTTCCACAGTTTTAAGATACGATTTAGGTATTGAGTTTATTGAAATATCTCCTGAAGATAGACAACGTATATCTGAATACGTGATTAACCATATTAATAAAAGCTAATCTTAATTTCCACCCCTTTAGCTTGATTAAATGAGATGTTTTCCTTTTTTCTTTCCTTCGCTTTGGGAATAGTATTAGGTTGGGTATATAAGATAAATGTTACTTTAGCTATAAGTTTGTCTATACTTTCTTTAGGGTTAGTTTATTCTTTTCGAAAAATAAATTATCAAATAGTTTTTAATTTTCTTTTAATAATTTTTTTTGTTTCCTTAGGAGTAACTTGGGTTTTACCTTACACTTTCTTTAAGCCTTATCTTTCTTCAGACAAGAAAAGAGAGTTTATTTTAAAAGTAACTTCTTTCCCTAAGCAACAATCGTTAAGAAAGATTTTTTATGCCCGCATATTGAAGATAGATAATTTACCAGCTAATCTTAATGTTAGAGTTAACGATTACAGTAATAGCGATGTTGATTACCTTAATATTTATCGTGTGCGCGGTAAATTAAAAAATTATAGAGTAAATAACTCTTCTTACTATATTTTATGGTTGAAAAATAACAGTTATATAGAGAAATTAGATACTAATCGGGTAGATAAAACGCTGAGTATAATTAATCGCCAACTTCTTAATTTTTTTAGACAAATATTATCGGATGAATCTTATCGCTTTATTGCTTC
>JAMWBQ010000032.1 GCA_023819315.1 Candidatus Omnitrophota bacterium | reverse complement strand
TACCACCTCCTTTTTGCTTCTAAGAGGTGGTATTTTACATCAAGTTGCCCTGACATTTCTACTTTGCAATAAGGTGACATTATTATATTGCGGTGACAGCATTACTTTAACCCCGGGTGAAAATGGTAAGACACATTGTGTCATTTCTCCCAAGGAATTAAAAAAAATTAAAAGAATTAATTTCAAAGTATTTTAGATTTAAAAGAGCTTTTAAAATGCAAATTAGTAAAACCGGAAAATACTCAAATTTTTACCTAACCACACCTCTTAATTAACCCTCTAAAATAAGAATACTACCATATAGAAATCATATAAGCACAAAAGGATAGAAACTAATTTTATGGGGAAGAATTCTGCTTATTAGATCTTTTTAATCTTCCAAGGCTAAATAATTATAAAGAAAAATAAATCTTCTTGGCAATGAACTAAAGAAAAAGAACATCATATTACATAAACACTTATGTTACCCGTGGTAGACATAACTACTTCAATTAACAAAAACTTACTCTTTCGTCTAAAAGGGTGGATATAATGTCTCTTACCCTAAAGGACTGCGCCAAGTAAAATCGTATCAGTTTTAAATCATTCTTCAGATAGCATTTCAAGCCGAAGTGGCAGTAAATGAAGCACACCTTCATCAATGCGTGGGACGTCCTCTTATAATAGCTTTAATGAATTCTTGAATCGTGCCAACAGCTCTTTCTGATGTAATTAAAATATAATGAATAAGCATAGGATTTACTATTAGCATAATATATATATATATTTGGTTATAGGATATTTTAGTATTTGTTTTTCAAAAGTTATCTGCGGTTTTAACTCTTTTTAAAGAACTACAACCTAGCTCTTTAATAATTTAAATTCTTCTTCCCTCAAATAAATTAATTTATAAATGTTATACTATCTGCCTTTGCTATACAATTATTTATAATCAAATTTAAATATATCGATACCAACTTTATTTAACAATTTAACCAACTTAGCTAAAGGTAAACCAACTACATTATAAAAACAACCCTCTATGCGGTCAATAAATACACCTCCCAATCCCTGAATATCAAAACTGCCTGCTTTATCTAATGGTTTAGCTTTACGTAAATAAGCTCTTATCTGGTCATAATTTAAAGGGCACATCCAAACTTTTGTTTTATCATAATCAAATAATTTTATCTTTTTTTCTATATCCATAACTACCAAACCCGTATACACCCAATGAGGCTCTTTAGAAAGAAGTCTCAGGATTCTAAAGGCATCTTTGATACTCTTAGGTTTACCTATTATGGTTTTATCTGCTACTACTACTGTATCGGCAGAAATAATAATTCCCTTCTTTACGCGTTTAGTTATATTTTCTGCTTTTAAAAGAGCATTTCTTATAACTAAACTTTTATAGTTTGCTTTTGTCACCTTAAACTCTTTAATCGAGGGAATAATTACTTTGAATTTTAAACCAATCTGCTCTAATAATTTTTTTCTTGCCTGTGAAGAAGAGGCTAAAATTATTCTCGGCATAACACTATAGGGTTAAACCAACAACAAATCCCGATGCCCATGCCCAAGCTAAATTATATCCACCTCTTTTACCACAAACATTTAACACCTCGCCGGCAAAATATAAGCCTCCCTTTAACTTCGATTCCAATGTGCCTTCTTTTACCTCGTTGATATTCACCCCTCCACCGGTAAATTCTGCTTCATTCCAACCACGCGTCCCTTTCACTTTAAAACATTTATCTTTCAAAACATCTACCAAAATAGCCGTATTGCCAAAATAATCTCTAAATGCATTAGAAAATTTATTAGGTAATATACCAACAATTACCTCTTCTTTAGGTATGCCTCTATTCAACCTTCTATTTATCTCTTTTGTTAAACTATCTTTATCCCAAAATGGCACCATATCTATAGATAAAAATATATCATCTGTTTTCTTTATATTAATATAGTAAGAAACACTTCCGCTTACATCTAAAATAGCTGTTCCCGAGATCCCATAATTAGTAAATAGTATCTCCCCTTCCGTCTCATCTATAACCTCATTATTAATCAATAATTTTACCTTAGCAAATATCTTCTGACCAGAAAGTAAATGACAAAATTTATCTTTAATTACTAAAGGAACCCCTATGGGAAAAGGTTGTAAAATAGTATGCCCAAAACTTTCTGCTAAATTATAACCACTACCATCACTACCTAAGGCAGGATAGGATTTACCTCCTGTAGCAATTATTACTTTGTTGCTCTCTATGTCCCTATTATCTTTAGAAAGAACGATAAATCTATCCTTAGAGAAATTTATTTTTTTAACTTCAAAATTAACTTCTACGTTAACCCCTAATCTTTTAAGCTCATTATCTAAAACTTTTACTACCGATGATGCTTGATTAGTTATAGGGAATATTCTGCTACCTTGCGAATAAGTTACCAACCCTAATTCTTTAAAAAACTCCAATATATCTCTCTTACCAAACTTGGAAAAAATTGATTTTACCAAGCTTTGTGCTTCTCTATTATAATAACTCTCTCTAAGATCCTCATTTAAAAGATTGCATCTACCTCCTCCTGAAACAAAAATCTTCTTACCCAAAACGGGTTTCCTTTCGCAAAGGATCACTTTTTTACCAACGCTTGCTGAGCTTATCGCTGCTACCATACCACAAGCTCCTCCACCCACCACTAAAACACAATCTTTCTTCATAAAAATATAGTAATGACAATCTATAAAAAATAAGGATTAACGTTTAAAAAGGTAGGGAAATTAGAGCTTACTAAGTTTAGCGCGGACAAGTTCACTCACCTTTTTGGTATCTGCCTTTATGCCTACTTTAGCCATTACTTCTTTCATTACTTTACCCATATCCTTAATAGTTAAAGCATTAACTTCTAAAATTACTTCTTCTATAATTTTTTCTAATTCTTCAGAAGATAACTCTTTGGGTAAATAATCATCTAAAATAGCGATATCTTTATCTAACTCTTCTATTTTATCCCACCTCTGAGAAGAGGAAATTGAATCCTTTGCTTCTTGAAGACGTTTCCTCTGTTTTCTAAGAACTCCTAAAACTTCTTCGTCGCATAATCTATCTTTTTTAGAATCGATAGCTAACTTTTTTATTTCTGCCCTAATGAAACTTAAAAAATCTATCTTATGCTTATCTCTTAATTTCAATGCTTTGATATAATCCTCGTAAATCCTTTCCTCTAACATAAATTGTCCGAGTTAAAAAGTAATTTTAAAAATCTTCGCTTACCTATCTTTAATATTGCTCCTTGAGGAGGGATATCAAAGAGAGGAGAAGTTAAAGGAACATCATCGTAGGAAATTCCCTTCTGCTGAAGCAACCGACGGCCATCGTTCTTGCTCGGTATAAGCTTCATCTTATAAAGCACTTCTATAATATCTACCTCTTTCTCATTAGAAACATAATTAGGTATATTTTGAGGTATCTGCCTCTTAGAAAAAACTTTTTCAAATTCTTCTTTCTCTTTACGTGCTACATCTTGAGAGTAATAAAAACCTACAATACTTTCTGCTAAAAGTAATTTTGCTTCCTTGGGGTGATTTTTTTTAACTTCCTCTACATCCAAATCTGTAAGTAGTCGGAAATAATCCCACATAAGATCATCGGGTAAACTCATAATTTTACCAAACATATCCTTAGAACTTTCTGTTATACCCACATAGTTTCCCAGAGACTTAGACATCTTATTTATTCCATCTAAACCTGTAAGTAAAGGCATAGTAATAACTACCTGGGGAGATTGATGAAAACTTTCCTGTAGGTGTCTACCCACAATAAGATTGAATTTCTGGTCTGTGCCTCCAAATTCAATATCGGCATTTATCATCACTGAATCGTAACCTTGAATCAAAGGGTATATAAATTCTTGAATACTTAAAGGTTTATTATTCTTTAATCTTTGAGAGAAATCATCCCTTTCTAACATTCTCGCTACAGTATAATGAGAAAATAAAGATAACAACTGAGAAGCTAACATACTTTTATACCACTCACTATTAAAAACTATCTTTGTTCGCTCTCTATCTAAAATCTTAAATGCCTGTTCTGTATAGGTCTTGGCATTACTTTCTATCTCTTCTTTAGTAAGGATTGGACGAAGCTCACTTCTACCCGAAGGATCACCTATCTGAGCGGTAAAATCTCCGATTATAAAATAAACGTTATGCCCTATATCTTGAATTTTTCTTAGCTTTCTTAACAAAACCGTATGTCCAAGATGAATATCTCTTGCCGTAGGGTCAAATCCAACCTTTACTCTTAAAGGGGTATTTTCTTTAAGGGAGGTCTCTAACTTATATCTCAGTTCCTCTAACGAAATACAATCTATACAGTTTTCAGTAATAACCCTAATATGCTCATCAATTAGTCTCTTCATCTATATTTGTAGAAAGACCTACTTTAGCTGAGTCTGGGTCTATCTTAATTATCTTGACTTTTAATTTGTCTTTTGGTTTTAAGGATTCCATCTTCTCTTTATCTATTTCTCCAGAAAAAACTAATCCCTCTAATTCCTCTTCTAACTTTACAAATACACCAAAATTAGTAACCTTAACTACCTCTCCTTCTAACACCTTACCTTTAGGATACCGCTCAATAATCTGTGGCCAAGGGTCAGGAGTAAGTTGTTTCCTACCCAAAATAACTCTGCGATTACTTCTATCTAGTCCTAAAACTTTAAACTCGTAAGAATGGGTTCTTTTTAAAATCTCCTGCGCTCTATTAACTCTTTTCGTCCAGGATAAATCTTCATTATAAATAATCCCTTCCAGTCCATTATCCAATTCTATATAAGAACAATTCTCTCCAAATCCTATAACTGTACCTTTAACTACCGAATCTATGTTTACTAAACTTTCAATATCCTCCCAAGGGTTTTTTTCCATCTGTTTGATACTTAAAGAAATTCTCTTTTCTGCAGGATCTATACCTATTACTTTTGCCTCAACTATATCCCCGATAGCAAAAGCTTCGTTTAAGTTAATATATTTTCTACTCCACGATATTTCGCTAATGTGAACAAGTCCCTCTATCCCTTTTTCTAACTCCACAAATAATCCGTAATTTTGTATATTTACGATACTGCCTTTAATAATCGAACCAACTGGGTATTTTTTTTCAATCTCTTCCCACGGATCAGCTATAGTTTGCTTTAATCCTAATGATATCTTACCTTTTTCTTTATCAGCGCTTAAAACCATAACTTCTATTTCATCACCCACAGCTACCATTTCCGAAGGATGAGATATCTTTTTCCAACTCATATCTGCAATATGGAGCAAACCATCAACACCTCCCAAATCGATAAACACCCCAAAGTTAGTTATATTTTTAACTCTTCCCTTACGTATTTGTCCCGGTTTGATTTCTTCCCATATTTTCTGTTTCATCAATTCTCTCTCTTGTCTTAAAGCATCTTTTCTGGAGAGAATAAAATTCTGTTTTAGCTTATTCATTTTAACTATCTGAAAATAGAATTTATTTCCAATAATCTCACTCTCGCTACCTTTAAAGAAAGATAAACTCTGGGGCAAAAATCCTTCTACCCCAAAAACTGATACCATATAACCACCCTTTACTTTTTTGGTAATTATTCCTTCAACTAAATCCCCTTCTTTATACTCGGTAAATATCTTATACCAACCTATAGCTTCTCTTGCTTTTGCAAAGGAGAGAACTATTTTACCTTCCTCATCTTCCACGTTATCTACGTAAACATCGATTTCACTTAACTTATCTAAATCCAATATACCATCAAATTCCTCTTTGGGAATAATCCCCTCAGATTTATACCCAACATCTACAACTACTCCTTGAGAATCCACACATATAATCTTACCTTTCACTACATCTCCCTCTTTTAGTTCTTTTATTGAAGAAAAATAAGCTTCTTTTAAATCTCCTGATAAATTATCCACAACAATCCCCTCCTATCATTAATTTTTTAAGATTATCTCTTAATTTAATTATTTTGTCAATGATAAACTGCCATATCTTTTATCTTATTCCAAACGAATTCAGAAATTTCCTCAGCGGTAAAATTATTTCCAATATTTTTCAATCTTTTAAAAATTACCTTTATCTTATTTAACTTTAAAAATTTTTTTCCCCGAGGTAAAACTTTATCTGTCCCTAATATACGTGCTACCACAATAGGGACAGATGTCTTCTTGAATAAGTACCCTACCCCCGGCTGAATATCATTTAACTCTTTACTTCTTGTTCCTTGGGGAAAAATTACCAATGGTTTGTTATCTTTTAAAAGGGAAATAGCTTTTTTAACTGCTAAAACATCTATTCTTTTTCTCTTCAATGGTATAGCTCCAAAAAATTTTAAAAAAATAGCAAAAATTTTATTTTTAAACAACTCCTCCTTAGCTAAAAAATATAGTTTGCAAGGAACACTAACTCCTAACACTATTGGGTCTAAATTACTATAGTGGTTAGAAGCAAGAATAAATGCTGTATTAAGCGGTATTTCTCCTTTGTTTTTTACCTCCATTTTAAACATAATCTTAAAAATAATATATAAACTTTTCTGGATAAATCTATAAAACATACCATTATTCACTCAACTCTTTTTAAGTAACTTCTTACCTAATTCTATCAATTCCCAAGTTTCTTTCAAGGAGCGCGATTCCGCATATATACGCACAATTGGTTCTGTTCCTGACTTTCTCAACATAAGCCAACTATCTTTAGTAATAAACTTTATACCATCTTTTCTATCCACTCTTTCTATTTTTTTTCCTAATAACTCCTTTGTTAAAGAAAAATGGGTATAATTCTTTAAATTAGCTGTATGTAAAGCCACCCTTTTATAGAACCACCGTCCATACTTTCTCCACATCATATTTAGTAGACCTTCTAAATCTTTACCTTCGTAAGCCATAAACTCTAAAAGCATAATTAAGGAAGCTGTACCATCTCTTTCAGGAATATAATCTTTAAAACCTATACCTCCTGCTTCTTCTCCCCCAATAGAGATGAGATTTTCTTTAAACAGATTTGATATGTATTTAAAACCAACGGGAGTTTCATAACAGGGCACCCCAAAAGATAGAGCAACCTCGTCTATAAGATTGCTTCCCACGACTGTCTTACCAATACCCAAACTACTACCTCTATTTTTAATCATATGGATAGCTAAAAGAGGTAATAACACCTGTGCATCAATAAAATCCCCTTTTCTATTAATTAAAGCTAATCTATCAGCATCTCCGTCTAAAGCTACACCGAAATCGTATCCTTCTCTTTTAACCTTTTCTAAAAGAAGTAATAAATTATCTCTTATCGGTTCAGGGGGAATACCTCCAAAAGAAGGATTAAATTCATTATGAATATAATCTATCTTTGTTCTCTTGCTTGATATCACTCTCTCAATAAACTTATCTCCTACCCCATACATATTATCTACCAATATCTTCAAAGGCAACTTTTTTATCCTATTAATATCTACAAACCTTTTTAGAAATTCTTCATAATCTTTAGTTAAAGAAGATATTTTTATAATTCTCTTTTTTATAGCAGTATTAAAATCCATCCATTTTGGTTTCCTTCTATAAAGCAATCTCTCCACGCTATCGGTAATTTTCTTATCAGCGGCTCCTCCATCGTTAGTTTTAATTTTAAGACCGTTAAACTTTGCTGGATTATGAGAAGCGGTTATCATAATTCCTAAACCATAACCCTTATATAAGGAATGGAAACTTACTATCGGGGTAGGTATGGGTATATCTGATAAAACTACCTTCACATCGTTACCGGCAAAAACACAACTTACATCTTTAGCAAATTCTTCAGAAAGGAATCTACGGTCATATCCTACAACCACGCGGTTAGCTAAATTATTTTTCTTTAAATAATCCGCTATCGCTTGAGAAACAATCCTTAGATTCTGAAAAGTAAACTCCTCTCCTATAACTGCCCTCCAACCATCTGTGCCAAATTTAATCATTCATTCCTCCTCGTTAAAAAATATGTTTAAAAACTAACGCTAATTATAAGTATAAATTATTTCTTACTATATAATCCATAACCTTCTTAGGGACAAAATATCTTATGGAGTAACCCTTTTTTATCCAATCTCTTATTAAAGAAGAGGTTACACCTATATGAATTATATCTATAGTAATAAATCCATCTTTTTTCTTAAGAGGATAGTCACTTCGTTTAGCTACCACAATATTAACCAACCGTTCAATCTCCTCGTATCCTTTCCACGTATAAAATTCATTAGCCAATTCCGAACCAAGTATAAGAAAAAAATCATCAAAAGGATATTTTTTGGTAAGTTCTTTTACTGTATCTATGGTATAAGAAACACCTCCTCTTCTTATCTCACAATCTAATATTTCAAAATTCCTATTATCTTCTATAGCAAGCTTCAACATCTCTAAACGATGCTTGCTATCGATAAGAGTAGTATTTTTATGAGGAGGAATATTTGTAGGGATAAAAAAAACTTTATTTAAAGAGAGCCTTTCTAAAACTGTCTGTGCCAAAATTAAATGACCAATATGGGGAGGATTAAATGTACCTCCTAAAATACCTAACTTCATAACTAATTAACTCCTTATCTGGCCACTACCATAAACAACATACTTGTAAGTGGTTAATTCCTCTAATCCCATTGGACCGCGTGCGTGAAGTTTATCCGTAGAAATACCTATCTCGGCACCTAAACCAAATTCGTAACCATCGCTGAAACGTGTAGAAACATTCACAAAACAACAAGCAGAATCAACTTCATTAACAAACTTGGTAGCGTTATTTATATTTTCAGTAATAATACTGTCGGTATGATGAGAACCATATAAATTAATATGTGCTATTGCTTCATCGATACTATCTACCACACGTAGAGAAACAATTAAATCTAAATACTCGTTAAACCAATCACTTTCATTAGCCAATTCTATATCTTCTAAAATCTGTAAAGCTTTCTCATCACCCCTTATCCTAACATTATATTTATCAAACTCCTGTTTAAGCAAAGGTAAAAACTCACCTGCAACCTTTTTATGAACAAGAATTGTCTCTACAGCATTACATACCGATGGCCTTTGAACCTTAGCATTTAAACAAATATTGATAGCCATATTTAAACGAGCAAATTCATCAACAAAAATATGGCAAACACCTTTATAATGTTTTATAACGGGAATTAGGGAACTTTCTGTAACCTTTTTAATTAACTCCTCTCCTCCCCGAGGAATAACCAGGTCTATATTATCCTTCTCTTTAAGCAAAATCTCAATTACCTCGTGTTCGGTCTTTTCCACAAGAAAAAATGGGTCAAAATTTATCCCCGATTTTCTAACCGCTTCCTTTAACACTTTAAATATAGCAAGATTAGAGTTTATAGAATCACTACCCCCTCTTAATATAGAGATATTTGATGACTTAAAACACAATCCCATACAATCGCTGGTAACATTTGGTCTCGCTTCATAAATAATTAAAATTACTCCTATAGGAACCCTTACTTTATTTATAAATAATCCGTTTGGTCTACGCCATCCACAAATAACCTCTCCTATAGGGTCTTTTAAATTAGCTATCTCTTTTAACGATAAACACATCTGAGATATTCTCTTTTCATCCAAACTCAAGCGGTCTATAAAACTTTTTTTCATACCTTTCGCTTTAGCCTTATCCACATCTTTTTTATTTTCACTCAAAATAAAATATTTCTCTTCCCAGAGAGCATCCGCCATAGATAACAAAGCTTTATTTTTTATCTCAGTATTTAGTTGATAGAATAAATAACTATTAACCTTTGCTTTCTTAGATAATTGTTTTACGTATTCGTCCATAACCGTCTCCTTACCTAATTCTATACTACGGATTTTTCCCGTTTCTGTAAATCTAATAATTCTTTTAATTTCTCTTCTTTTACAAACCCTAACCCTTTAAGAACTTCTCCCAAAATAATACCTCTTCGCCAATGTATTCCTAACGCTTCTAATAGTTGTTCTTCAGATAAAATGTTCTTTTCAAGAAGAATCTGGCCAAGAGGTTTATAATCGTACAAACTATTCTCTCTTTTAAAAATATTGGGTATAAAAGAATTATTTATTTTACAATTCCTCCTCTCTGTCATAAACTTACTTCCTTCTATACTTTTAAGATACGTCTTTATCTCCGAAACAGCTCTATTTATCTGGAAAGGCGTATCTATCCCCGAATTTTTATCTCTATTAACCACGGCTACGGATAAACTCATTAGAGGGATTTTTTTTAATCTGCGTGTTCTATCCTTAGCAATTATAAATTCTCTTTCTCTATCAATAGTATGATAATGATAGCCAATAACCCTATCAAATAAAGAGATTAAATTTTTACAAATATCTTCTTGTTTGTCAAGAGTGGTAATAAATACAAAATCATCTCCTCCAATATGGCCAATAAAATCATCACGATTGCCATACTTTTTTATCGTATCGTATAAAATATAAGCGGTATGCATAATAACGTAGTCACCTTTTAAATAGCCGTAAACATCGTTAAAATATTTAAAATTGTCTATATCTACATAGCCGAAAGAGAAATCCTTATTTTCTTTAATTTTCTCTTTTAAAACTTCATCGATTACCCACCCACCGGGCAACCTTGTTAAGGGACTGGCATAAAAACTATACTGTGACCGTCTCAACGCCATCTCAATTCTTACTCTTAAATCCAAAGGATCGGGAGGCTTTATCAAATAATCATCTATGCCGTGCTTTAAATTAAGTAAATGCATCCTTAAATGTCGTTTATTGATTAAAGTAATCACTGGGATAAATGCGGTAAAAAAATCCTCTTTTATAAGATTGCAAATTTTTAAGTCGGACTGCTTAGCGGAATGCACATCTATAATAATAACATCGGGAGAAATTAATTTAATAGAATTAATATCATCATTGTAAGAGCTCCAAACATAAACTTCATAACCCCAACCATCTAAACAGAATTGCAAAATATCCCGTAAATTAATATCGGAAGAAATAATCAGAATACGTTTTATCTTGTCCATATTAAAATATTAGCGCAAAAGTAAAAAACATACAATAGATTTATATACAACAGATGATATTATATATCTAAAAGAGAAATTCTATACACTTAATTCAAAATACAAAATATAGATACCAATAGTAAATTGACAAAGATTCAGAGAATTAATATTGAATCTTTTTAGGATGTGTTTATAATTTAAAGCTAATTTATTCGTCCAATTTTATTGGGACTTCCCTCATTAGTAGATAGTGGAACTGAGGGATCTGATTGAATCAAGAGTTTTCTGGAGAGTGGCTTTCAAATATCTTATCTCACTATCTTTTTCTTCAAGTTTTCTTTCCAAAGACTTAATTTGATTTCTTTCTTCCTCTTTAGCTAACTCTCTATTTAAACGGCTAATCTCAATCATTTTCTCATCAATTTCTTTATTTAGTTTATCTACCCTTCCCAAAGTTTCTTTCAACTGAATTTCTTTAATTTCTATCTGACTCTTAAGCTCTTCTATCTCTTTTTGTAAATTCCCCCTTTGAACATTAATTTCGTTTCTTAATCTATCTATCTCTACATCCTTGTTTTTTAAGTCTTCCTTAAGGGTATTTAGTTGAGAAGCAACGTTTCTTTCTGCCTCTGTCTTAAAACTTTCTATCTGTTTATTAAGATAGTTTATTTTATCTTCTGCATTTTTCTTCTCCCGCGTAAGAGCTAATTTCACATCGGCTATCTGTCTATCTCTACTTTCTATTTGCTGATTAAGATTCTCTATCTTAAAGGAAAATTTCTTATTCTCCTCCTCTCTTTCTCTTATCTTAATATTAAGAACTTCTATTTCCTTCCTTAAATTATCTCTTTCTAAACTAAACTTCTTATTCAAATCTTCTATTTCCCTAATCTTACCTTTCAGCTCCTCCTTAATAGCTGTTATCTCTATATTCTTATTCTCTAAATCCTTACTCAAAACTTCTATCTTAGAAGCTAACCTCCTATTCTCCTCATCCTTATCTTTTATCCTCCCACTCAAAATATCATTCTCCTTCTTTAAATTATCTCTTTCTAAACCAAGCTTCTTATTCAAATCTTCTAAATTTTTTAATTCTTCCTCTTTATCCTTTAACTTACCCTCCATTAGACCTAATTTCAAACTTAATTCTTTAATCTCATTTTCTCTATTCTCTAAACTTTTAGTCAATGTTTCTCTTCTTATTCTTTCTTGTTCCAATTCTTTTTTTAAACCTTCAAACTTATCTCTCATTTGATTCTTTATCTCTTCGGTAAGAATATCTATATTTGAAGGTGGTGTTTTTATTTCTAATTCTTTTACTTCCTCACTTTTCTTACTTGGCTTACTAACCTCTTTCTTCCTCGTTTTCTTTTTTAAATACTCTATCTCTCCATCCTTTGCTTTTATTTCTTCCCTTAACCTATCTATTTCCTTTTGTAATTCTACACTACTAGGCATTACTCCTCTCTTCAAAGTTTCTATTTCTTTATTCTGCTCCTCTATCTTTTCCCACAAAATTTGATTTATTTTCTTCAACTCTTGAAATTTATCCTGAATCTTAATAAACAACTCCTCTACACCCCTCTTATCATCAGTACTATATAGAATTTCTTCCTCTTGAGAAAAAAC
The DNA here is from genome assembly GCA_023819315.1 of Candidatus Omnitrophota bacterium. Taxonomy (GTDB): domain Bacteria; phylum Omnitrophota; class Gorgyraeia; order Duberdicusellales; family 4484-171; genus JAMWBQ01. The sequence goes on along the minus strand of JAMWBQ010000032.1, from coordinate 3,038 downwards.
CAAAAGCGGTAAAGAAAAAATTATAATAAATATCCGCACCTTTCTCATTTTCTTACAACAATATAAAATAAATTTTAACTTTAGTAGAATTATATCTAAGAAAGTGTATTCCTGTCAAATGATTTTTTTTGACGGTGAAGGGTAACTGATATAGGCACATCGTATCCACTTTTGTCTTCTTCTTTATAGCACTCTTTAAGCAAGGTTTCAACTCCTATCAGTGGTAAATTAAGCATCCCTTCATCTATTTGGGAAAATCGCTCTCTTAATATTTCAACCGGTGAGTTGTTATCCCGGTATCTATTTCTTTTGTAATTAAAGTATGCAACCAGAAGGCTCGCAGTGATATCCTAGTATGTTCTATATTTATAACATAACTTTTTGCTCAATTATATAGCGAGCAAACATTAATGCATAAGCTTGCTTTAGCTTATTATCTTCCTCCATATTATCTAAGAAGTCTCATAATATTCTTTTACTCTTCTAAAAGACCAGAATAAATAACTGTGCGTAGTAACAATATTGGTCGGCTCATAACAGGGCATATAATTATCTATCCTTGATGAGAGAGCTTTGTTTTTAGTGCAGGCTAAGGGCTGTTTCTTAAAGAGCGATTGTCTTTTTGGTGACTTTCTAAAAAATCTATCTACCCTTTTTAAAAAATTAACCCTTAAAAACTTAAACTCTTCTTTACTTAAGAAAATTAAAGGCGCAAGGTGGATACCATCTGCCTGTACTATACAGAATTTTCCCCTTACACACACTATCTAACAAATTGAGATTTTAATTCTTGTCTAAAATGTAAAACCGTGATAACTTTTTATTGGTTATGGAAGTAGAAATTGAAAAAATAGTTTATCCAGGATTAAGTTTAGCAAGGCAAAAAAATACGGTTATCTTTACTGATGAAGGACTACCAAAAGAGGTAGTAGAAGTTAGAACAATTAAGAAAAAGAAAAATTACCTTGAGGCTAAAACTGTAAATATTCTAAAACCATCTCGTTATAGAGTTAATCCCCTCTGCTCTCACTATAAAGTATGTTCACCCTATCAGTATATAGATTACAATTACCAATTGGAAATAAAAAAGGAACAAATAGAAGAGATAATTTTTCACAACGTTAAAGATAAACCACCTACCATTATAATAAAAGGTTCTAAATGTATCTGGGGATATAGGAATCGTACGCGTCTTCACCTCTTCAACAAAAAGGGTAAGAGTTATTTTTCCTACCACCTCAGCAGTCACCTCAATAAATTTATAGAAATAGAAGAGTGCTTTCTTCTTTCCCTACAAATAAACTCTCTATTAAATTTGTTGTTTAATTTAATAAATTCTTATCAATTATACTTTATAGAAGAGATAGAAATAAAAGAAAGTTACTCTACTAAAGAGATGCTTATAAATATCTATACCAATGTGCTAACAAATACAAACGAAGTTATAAAGAGAATTTTAAACCTACGAAGACAATTACCGATGGTTACTCACTGTCTTATAAAAAACTCTTTGAGCGGTGAATACGAAATTATCTGGGGGAAAAATTTCATTAAGGAGAATATCTTAAATACAACCTATTCAATCGGACCAACATCATTCTTCCAAATAAATATTCCAAGTTTAATAGAAATGATAGAAGATATAAAAAACTTATTAAATTTTAAAGGTAAGGAAACAGTAATTGACCTCTACTGTGGGATAGGAACATTTGGATTGGCTATCAGTCCCCTTGAAGCTAATCTAGTTCTTGTAGAATACGCTAATGACTATATACCATTTTTAGAAGATAATCTAAGGATTAACCGCAAGGGAAAAGGAGAAATTTATAATGAGGATAGCCAAACTTGGTTAACCAAAAATTTAAACCGTAAGATAGACATCCTTATTGTTGACCCACCACGAGCTGGTTTAGGTAAGAGCATGTGTGAAACTATACTTAAATCTTCTATACCGTTAATCCTCTATATATCTTGTAATCCTTCTACTTTTATAAGAGACATAAGAGAGCTTTACCTCTCTTATAAACTCAAATATCTTCAAATATACGATTTTTTCCCCCATACTCCTCATATGGAAACAGTTGGTATTTTAACAAATAAAAAAAGTAAGACTCATTTGCTCCGCTAAATTTAGCAATAAATCTTACTTGAAATAACTTTTCTTCCCGTACACTTCTAAATATCTTGCCTTTTTTTCTAACCATTTATAATTATTTTTATACCAAGAAACTGTATCCTTGATACCCTGGGAAAAAGAAACTTGAGGTAACCAACCCAATTTTTTTATCTGAGAAGATTCCAAACAATACCTTAAATCGTGACCCGGTCTATCATTTACAAATTCTATGAAATCTTGCGATTTACCTAAAAGTTTCAAAATAATTTTTGCTACCTCTATATTACTCTTAGTTACTCCTGAACCAACGTTGTAAATTCCCGATACCCTACCTTTCTCCATAACACTCTTTATAGCCAAAGCACAATCGGACACATATAGCCATTCTCTTACATTTGTTCCTCTACCGTACAAAGATATTTTCTCATTATTCAATACTTTATAAATGCTAAAAGGAATAAACTTTTCAGGATGCTGCCAGGGACCATAAGTATTGGATGGCCTAACTATTATTGCAGGAAATTGATGGGTCCTTATGTAAGATTTAATCAACATATCACAAGAAGCTTTACTCACCGCATAGGGAGAAGATGGACTTAAAGGGTTCTCCTCGCAGAATTTACCTTTCCCTATCTCACCGTAAACTTCATCGGTAGATATATGAATAAATTTTCCAATAGAGTACTTACGAGCTAAATCTAATAATATTGCTGTTCCTAAAATATTAGTTTTTAAGAAAGGTTGAGGTGAAATAATACTACTATCCACATGAGTTTGGGCAGCAAAATGGACAACTATATGGGGATTACATTTTTTAAAAATGCTCTCCATCTCTCGATTTTTCCAACGGCTACCCAGAACTTTCCAGCCTCGTCGTACTCCACTATCAATCTGTATTTCCCTGGCACCGTTTCAAAATGAT
>JAMWBQ010000163.1 GCA_023819315.1 Candidatus Omnitrophota bacterium | reverse complement strand
AAGAAGGGCAACGGAATCCTTAAGGATTATGAGTCTACTTTGAAGATAAGAGGAAAGCAAAAGAAGGGAAAGAATTGTTCCAAAGATTATGATTATTTTTAAATAGATGGCTAAGTAATCATTTAAAAAGAATTCACCTAAAGCTTTACCTTCAAAGATAATTATGAGGGGAAATAGAAAAATAAGGAATATCACCGAACTCCATAGTAAGAGAGATTTATTTATTCTCAATAAAGAGAGCAAAAGTATCAAAGAGGCAAAGGCAGTAAGGCATATTTCTGGCACTAAAGCATGAAAATTTAGAGGAACTTGAGGTATATTCATTTACCTACTCCTATCATGGAATTGAAATGATTTAGAAGTTCTTTTACTGATAAGTCCAAAAAACTTAAAATGTCTGCAGGATAAAAACCTATCCAAAAAACTGCTATAAGAAGTGGTAGCAGAGTCACTATTTCTCTTGAATTTAAATCTCCGTATCCTCTAATGTTTTCATTTATATAGGGGTTTGTTTTCTGAAAAAATACCTTTTCATAGAGCCATAACATATAAGCAGCACCTATAATTAATGCTGTAGCTCCAAGTACACTCATTAACTTCCAAGCTTTAAAAGCTCCAAGTAAAATCAAAAATTCACCAACAAATCCATTTGTTCCCGGAAGTCCTATGGAGGCAAGCAAGAAAACCATGAAAAAAGCAGAATAAATAGGCATTATTGAAGCAACTCCTCCATATTTTGCTATTTCTCTTGTATGGCTCCTTTGATAAACTATTCCTACACATAAGAATAAGGCGCCTGTAATGATTCCGTGATTTATCATCTGTAAGATTCCGCCTTGAATTCCCTGGTGATTCAGAGCAAATATACCTAAGGTGACCAAGCCCATGTGACTTACTGAACTGTAAGCAATAAGGCGTTTGAGATCTATCTGAACTAAACATATTAGGGCACCATAAATTATAGCTATGACTGAAAGAATAAGCATTAGAGGTTTCAGAGCCAAAGTAGCCTCGGGAAACATAGGTATGTTAAATCTAAGCAAACCATAGGCTCCCATTTTTATTAATATTCCAGCTAAGATTACACTTCCTGCTGTAGGGGCTTCTGTATGGGCATCAGGCAACCATGTATGGACTGGCCACATAGGCACCTTTACAGCAAAAGCAGCTAAGAATGCTAAGAAAAGCCATATTTGCATTTTGTAAGGATAGGAAAATTGAGTAAGCTTAAGAATATCTGATGTTCCTGTATGTAGATAGAGAATAATTATTCCAACTAACATTAAAAGGCTACCAATGAAGGTATAGAGGAAAAACTTTATGGCTGCATAAATTCTTCTTGGTCCACCCCACACCCCTATAATCAAATACATGGGAATAAGCATAGCTTCCCAGAAAATATAGAAAAGAAAAATATCAAGGCTCATGAATACACCAATCATTGCTGAGTGAGTAAGGAGAAGACAGATATAAAATTCCTTTATTTTCTTGTTAATCTCATTCCAAGATACAAGTACACAAAGAATGGTAAGAAGACTACTAAGAAGCACAAACAACACACTTATACCATCAACTCCTAAGGAATAACTTATTCCCCATTGAGGTATCCAGAGATATTTCTCTGTAAACTGCATTTGAGGCGAAGTTTTACTAAAGGACAAATAAAGAGGTATACTTAGGATAAATTCTACAATTGCGATAACTAAAGTAGTTAATTTGATGACTTCTTCCTTTTGCCCATTTAGGAAAAAGATGAATAAAGAACCTAAAACAGGAAAGAAAATTAAGGTTGAAAGAAGAGGATACTTAAAATTATTAAAGGCTATTCCAAAGGCTATCATGGTGCTGCCTGCTAAAATAACTATTAAAAGGGCAATCAAAAGGTGTTTTCTGGTTTCTTTTTGAAAAGTCTGTTCTGTTAACATTTCCTACCTCACACCGTTAGTACAATAAACAAAATAACGCAAATACCAATAATCATCAAAATAGCATATTGCTGTAAATATCCTGTATGAAGTGGTCTTGATTTTTCACCTGTAAGATATAAGAGTTTTGGAATTCCATTAACAATCCCTTCGATAACTTTTCTATCTGTAATATTTTCAACTATTTTTTTAGAAATCCATAAAGTGGGTTTAACAAAGAGATAGTTGTAAACTTCATCAAAGTAATATTTATTAAAAAGTATTCTATAAAGCCATTGAACTCTTTCACAAAGAATTTGGGGAATATGAGGCTTAACAACATACATGTAATAAGCTAACAATATACCTAACAAAGCTGCAGAAATAGATATTGTCATCACTATTTTTTCTTGTTCATAAGGCACTGAGGGGACTGCCTCTCCTACCACAGGCTTTATAAAATGGGAAACAGAGAAATATCCTGCTATGATAGAGAAAACTGCCAGTATAATCAAGGGATAAGTCATGACTTTGGGAGATTCATGAAGGTGACTTAGTAACTTTACCTCCCCCCTAAATTTTCCATGAAAAACTACAAAAAGAACTCTAAAAGTATAAAAAGCTGTCATGGAAGCTGTTATTGTCCCAATAAACCATAAAATCTTACCATAGGATTTATCCGATGAGTAAGCAAACCATAAAATTTCATCTTTACTAAAAAAGCCTGCCAATCCGGGAATCCCTGAAATACTAAGGGCTGCCAATAAAAAAGTAACGTAAGTAATAGGCATATATTTTTTAAGTCCACCCATTTTGAAGATATCAAGCTCTCCTGCCATAGCATGCATGACACTTCCAGCACACAAGAACAGTAAAGCTTTGAAAAAAGCATGGGTGTAAAGATGAAAAATTGCTGCACCATAAGCTGCCACTCCACAGGCTAAAAACATATAGCCAAGCTGACTTATAGTAGAGTAAGCAATAATTCTTTTGATGTCTCTTTGAACCAAACCTATTGTGGCTGCAATAAGACTCGTTAGAGCTCCCACAAAGGCTACTACAGCAAGAGCTGTCTCTGAAAGACCATAAAGAGGATTGAGTCTTGCTACCATAAATACTCCGGCAGTGACCATTGTAGCAGCATGAATAA
>JAMWBQ010000162.1 GCA_023819315.1 Candidatus Omnitrophota bacterium | reverse complement strand
GGATTGGGGATGATACTACAAGGGTTTTTAGAGTCATCCAATGTAAATATTGTAGAAGAGATGGTTAAGATGATTATTGCTCAGAGAGCATACGAAGTTAATTCACGTGCTGTGCAAACTTCTGATGATATGCTCTCTATAGCTAATAATCTTAAACGTTAATTTACCCTTCTTACACCCGCCGGGTGTCTTACACCCGGCGGGTGTAAGAAGGAGGGGGGGGTAATGGGGAATTGTAGGTTTATTTTAGGATTATTTTTACTTTTATTGCTTATTTCTCCTATGGGTATTGCGCAAAAGAATACTATCTCTTATCAAGAATTATTCAATATCTGTTGGCAACATATTATTAGAGAGGTAGATTATCCTCCTGAAAAATTAATATTTAACCTTAAACAAGATTTCTCTGAGATAGAACTTCCTTATGGAGAGGTTGAATATAAAGTTTGGGGTAAAGTAGATAGAGAAAAGTTAGGAAGAGTTCCTTTAAAAGTAGATATATACTTAGATGGTAATTTATACCGTTCTATATACACGCTGGTTGAATTGGATATTAAAGAGATAGCTTTTGTAACGAATCGTTGGATAAGGAGAGGGGAATTATTCTCTCAGGATAATATTATTTCTAAAGAGATGAGTCGTTCATCCTTACCTCCTAATGCTATAAAGGATTTTAAAGAGTTAGAAGGTAAGGTAAGTAAGGTAGCTTTGGGAGAAGGTAGAGTTGTTACTTATAACCATATTGATGAACGCGCATTGATTGAGAAGAATCAGAGAGTTAATTTAATAGTTATTACTCCCTCCTTAAAGGTAGAGACGAAAGGTATAGCTTTAGTTGATGGTAGAGCAGGAGCTATTATTAAAGTTAAGAACATAGATACAGGTAAAATTATCTATGGGGAAGTAAAAGATAAAGATACAGTGGTAGTGAGTGTGCCATAGTTTTTTATTAAATAATATTCTCCGCTTCATTAGGATATAAGGGGAGGAATAAAATTAACATCTTTTAATTGATAAATTGATTAGGAGGTAGAGATGAAGAGAATCGTTTTATTATTAATTATTCTGTTATTTTTAGGGAAAGTTGTTCGTGCCGATTCTCTATGGAAGAAAGGTGAGATAAACCAAGCAAAAGCTTCTCTCTATACTGACCAGAAGGCTTCCCAAATCGGTGATATAATAACTATTATTATTGTGGAGACAGCAAGTGCTAATCAGAAAGCTGCTTCTTCTACCTCACGGGATTCTAATATAAAGGGAGAGGTCAAAGATTGGTTTAATTTAGATTTCTATCATGGGGAGGTGAAAACAGATATACCCAAATCTACAGGTTTACCTAAATGGGAGATAGACACTGCTAATAAGTTCTCAGGCTCAGGAAGTTACAGTGGTAATTATTCAGTTAAGGGGCAAATAACCACAAGAGTTATTGATGTTTTAGCTAATGGTAATCTTGTAGTAGAAGGAGAGAGCCAAGTTAAGATTAATGAGGAGATAAATAAGATTGCTATATCCGGTATAGTTAGACCGCAGGATATCGGACCGAATAATACTATTCTATCTACCCAATTAGCTGATGCTAAGGTGCATATTATTGGTAAAGGTCCTCTTAACGATAAAACTAAACGAGGGTTTTTAGGTAGAATCCTTGATTGGGTATGGCCATTTTAGTTTTTTTAAAGGAGGGCTATGAGAATAAAAACTTTGATTAAGTTTCTAATACTTCTCTTAATACCGAATATTTTATTTGCTGGCACGCGCCTAAAAGATATTGCTTTCATAGAGGGTGTAAGAGAGAACCAACTTTACGGTTATGGTTTGGTAGTAGGTTTAAATGGCACGGGTGATAGACAGAGTTCATTCCCTACTTTGCAGTCAGTAGGTAATATGTTACGTCGTTTAGGAGTGAATATTTCTCCTAATGAGGTTAATACTCAAATTAAAACAAGAAATATTGCCGCTGTTATGGTTACAGCGAATTTACCTCCTTTAGTAAGAGCAGGAACAAAGATAGATGTTATGGTTTCCTCTATAGGAGATGCTACATCTTTAGAAGGTGGAGTTTTACTTCAAACTCCTCTTCAGGGAGGGGATGGTAGAATTTATGCTGTTGCCCAAGGTGTTCTATCCACAGGTTTAGGTGCGGGAGGTAGAAGACAAGGAGTTACTCTTACTGTTGCCCGTATACCAAATGGAGCATTAGTGGAAGAGGATGTTCCTTCCACTATAATTAAGGATAACTGTGTATCCGTAGTTTTACGTCAACCCGATTTTACTACTGCCTCAAGGGTAATAGAGAGTATCAATAGAGAGTTCACTTTAAATATTGCTTCTGCTTACGATGCAGGAGTTATACAAGTTAAAGTGCCCAAGAACTTTAGTGATAATATCGTTGGTTTCATCTCTAAGATAGAGAATATCTCTATAGAGCCGGATTATCCTGCCAAGATAGTGATTAATGAACGAACAGGCACAGTGGTTAGTGGTAGTAATGTGCGTATTTCCACAGTGGCTGTAACTCATGGCAATATCTCTGTGCAAATAAATGTAAGCAAAGAATTTAGTAGAGAGAGTTTTGGGGAAGAGGGCAAAACAGAAGTAGTATCTTCTCAGAGTGGGAGAGTTTCTCTTATAGGAGAAGGCACACAACAGGTGGAAATATTAGAAGGCACGGTAACAGTTTACGATTTGGTTAAAGCCTTAAATGCATTAGGAGTGGCACCGAAGGATTTGATTGCCATTTTACAGGCAATAAAAGAAGCAGGCGCACTCTATGCCGATTTGGAGTTTTTATGATTGATAAGATTAATGATCCCAAAATTTCCCAGAAGAAGATTTTTGGTGAAAGAGATAATCTATGGTGGCCACCTAACAAAGGTATTCTTTATCAAGGCAGTCAGAAAGCTACTAAAGAAAAGTTAGTGGAAGAGATAAACAAAAATAATTTAACTTCTTTAACCCCTCAGCAAAAAAAGGATTTAGAGAAAGCCTGTAAAGATTTTGAAGCTTTTTTTATCTACTATCTTCTAAAAATAATGGATAACACTATTGATCGTAATGATAGTTTATGGG
>JAMWBQ010000031.1 GCA_023819315.1 Candidatus Omnitrophota bacterium | reverse complement strand
AGATATCTGAATACAATAAACGAAGAGAGATTACTTTAGAAGAATTTCTTTCAAAAAGATGACATTTCTATTTTGCAAAAAAGATGACATTTTTATCTTGCATTAACATAATAAATATTTTTCTTGACAGAAACTTCTTAAATAGATAAGATTAGAAAATTTACTATTTATAGTTAAACTTTAATAAGGAGGTATTATCTATGGCAAGAAAATGCGAAATATGTGGAAAAACAGCTATAAGGGGTAACTCTATCACACGTAGAGGTTTAGCTAAGAAAAAAGGAGGAGTAGGTAAAAAAACTACAGGGATAAATAAAAGAATTTTTTTACCCAATCTTCAAAAAAGAAAAGTATTAATAAATAACCGCATTAAAAAAATTATGGTTTGCACAAAATGTATAAAAAGTGGTAAATTGACTTTTCCTAACAGAGTAGCTATATCTAATACTAATTAACTTAACCTAACATCTCTTAAAACTAATCTTACACTATCGTAATAGTAATTTCTTTCCAAACTATAAACTATATCTACGAATTTACCATAATTAAGGATATCTACTAAACCATTATTTTCAAAAAAGATGCCTTCGTAGGTAAGTTCGTTCTTACTCAACCACACCGAGTAAATACCATTACTGTTTTTTTTATAGGGTTGTTTTACAAAAACCCCTCTTGTAACAAATAAAGGCTGAGGATTACCTTCACCAAAAGGCTTTAAGTTATCTATTGATTTTACTAAACCCAAATCTATATCAGAAAGCTCTAACTCTAAATCTATATCTAAACAAGGTAAATAATCTTGAGGAGATAAAACTTTTCCTGCCACTTCATTAAGCTTATTTTTAAACTCTTCCATATTTTTGTAAACAATCTCTATGCCAGCGGCTTTGGTATGACCACCGTAAGTAATCAAATATTGTGAACAATAATTCAGTGCTTCCATAAGATTAAAATTAGCGATGGAACGAGCTGAACCTTTACCGCGTTCATCATGAAAACTAAAGACAAAAGCGGGTCTATAGTATCTTTCTACTAACTTTGAGGCAACTATACCTAAAATACCTTGATGCCAACCTTGTCGATAAACAACTATCGTGGGATAATCTTTTATATATCTACTTATATCTTCTTCTGCCTCCTCCAAAATGCCTTTTTCTATATCTTTTCTCAAACGGTTATATTCATCTAATTTCTTGACATATTCTTCTAATTTATTTTTATCGTGATTAATAAACATTTCCAGAGAATCTTTGGCAGTATTAATCCTTCCCGCAGCATTTATTCTCGGGCCTAAGATATAACCTAAATGGAAGGTATCTATATTCTCCGATTTTATACCGCTACTCTTACAGAGAATATCTATGCAAGGTCTTTTAGCTTCCCTTAACAATTTTAAACCTTCCTTAAGAAGACCTCTATTCTCTCCTATAAGAGGAGCAACATCACATACTAAAGATAAGGCTACCAAATCAAGAAGATGCGAACAATCACTCTTCTTCAAGGCTTGAACGAGTTTAAAAGCTAAACCGGCACTAGTTAAAAAAGAGAATGGATATAAAGAATCACTTCTTTTAGGATTAATAAAAGCTAAGGAAGTATTTAACCCTTCTTTAGGGAAATGATGATCAATTATTATCATATCCATACCTAAAGAACGTGCCAGCTTCACTTCCTCATTAGAATTAGTCCCACAATCAAAGCAAATAATCAAACTTGCCCCTTCTTCTTTTATTTTTTTTATCGCTTCCCTATTTAAACCAAACCCTTCTTTTAATCGATGGGGTATATAGAAACTAAATTCTACACCTGTTTCTTTTATGTAATCGTAAAAGATAACCAAAGAAGTTATACCATCTACATCGTAATCGCCAAAAAGACAAATTCTTTCCCTCTCTTTTATTGCCCTTTTTATTCTTTCTAAAGCTATCTTCATATCGGGAAGCAAGAGAGGTGAATGAAAAGAAACATTATTATTTAAAAAATTATAGAAATCATTCTCCTCTATATTACGATTAATTAAAATTTGAACGATTATAGGATTTAAACTATTCTTTTTTGCTATAAATTTTGCTTTATCGGTTAGTTTACCTATCTTCCAAAGTTTTCTCATAGATCACATTTTAGTTAATGGCTCTATACCTAACAATTTCAAACCCGTATCCAAAACTACTCTTAATGCTTCTAAAAGATTTAAACGGCTAAATCTCTCATTAATATTCGAGCTCAAGATTCTTCTTCTTTCATAGAAATTATGAAATAGAGAAGCTAAGTTCTTAAGATACTCTACTAAATTTACCGGCTCTAAGCTATAGTATACCTTATCCAAACAATAGTTAAATTCTAAGATTGAGCGTAGCAAAGATAAATCTTCTTCCTCAAGAAATTTATTGTAGGAAGGGGAAAATTCTTTAATTTCTGCTTTTCTAAATATACTCAATATCCGTGCGTGAGCGTACTGAATGTAATATAGAGGATTATCAAAAGAGAAACTTTTAGCTAAATCTATATCGAATTCTAAAGGAGAAGAATTTCTTCTTAAAAGGTAATAGAACCGCGTAGCATCTACTCCTACCTCTTCAATTAAATCTCTAAGTAGGATCGCTGTCCCTTTACGTCGGGACATTCTTTCTTTTGTTTTTATAGTAACTAACTGAATAATTATTATATCCAGTATATCTTCAGGATAACCAAGAGCTTTTATAGAAGCTTTTACTCTATTTATATAACCATGGTGGTCGGGTCCCCAAAGGTTGATAAGTTTATCTACTTTACGATAAATTTTATCTCTATGGTAAGCGATATCCGAGGCAAAATAAGTTAGCTCTCCCTCGGCTTTCCTTAGAACTCTATCTTTATCATCACCAAAATCCTTAGCTTTAAACCATAAAGCTTTCTCCTCTTCATAAACTAAATTCTTAGTTTTTAAAAAATCTATAACTTCATCAACAAGTCCTCTCTCTATCATCTCTCTCTGACTAAACCAGCTGTTAAATTTTACGCGTAAAGAAGCAAGATCGCTCTTTATAAGTGATAACATCTTATCAATAACAGCCTCTCTTAATTTTTCTTTTTCTACTCCTATACACTCTCGGGCAATATCTTTAACGTATTCTCCCCAATAACCATCTTCGGGCAAATTAAAATCTTCACCTCTTATTTCTTTTATCCGCTCCTCTACAGAACGAATAAGCAAATCTATCTGTCTACCCTCATCGTTAATGTAATATTCGCGAATAACTTCATTACCAAAAAACTCTAAAACTCTACCTATAACATCTCCTACTACTGCCTGACGACCATGAGCTATGGATAGAGGTCCTGTGGGATTGGCACTTACAAATTCTAATATCACTCTTCTGGGGCGGTTCTCCCGGAAAAAATTACTTTTCTCTCCTAAAATCATTTCAAGAGAATCTACCAATCCTTTTTGTGAAATAAATATATTTACAAACCCCGGCTCAACTACATCCACTTTCTCAACAATCTCCCCTAACTTTCCTATTAACTCTTTTTTTATCTCCTCAGCTATTGGTTTAACTTCTCTTTTTAATATAGAAGCTATCCTTAAAGCAACCGTTGTAGATAAATCTCCGTAAGATTTATCTTTAGGAATATCCCATAAGGGAGGAGTTAATTTAACTGAGTATTTAGTTTCTATTGTCTTTTCAATTATACTTGATAAATTTTCATAGATTTTTCTCATCTTTGTAATTTTAAATACAAGATTAAAGGCGTGTCTCTTTAGCCACTTCTTTAATCGTAGGTTTTATTATTTTAGGAGATTTTACCTTACTCACTGCTAACTGGGGGTCTTTTAAGCCGTGTCCGGTTAGAGTGCATACTATAACTATCTTATCAAAATCTTTAATAAACCTATCAAAATATCCTTCCTTTCTAATTTTAAATAATCCTGCTACAGAAGCAGCACTTGCTGGTTCAACAAAAATACCTTCCTCGCGGGAAAGAAATTTATAAGCATAAATAATCTCTTTATCCGTAACTGCATCAATGATGCCTCCTGACTCCTCCTTAGCTTTAACCGCCATCTGCCAACTTGCTGGGTTACCTATCCTTATTGCTGTAGCGATTGTTTTAGGTTTCTTTATTGGCTTACCTTTAACAATGGGGGAAGCTCCTTTAGCTTGAAAACCTAACATTATAGGCAAACGATTAATCTTACTGTAACTATAGTACTCTTTATAACCTTTCCAGTAAGCAGTTATATTACCAGCATTACCCACAGGTAAAGAATGGAATAAAGGTGCTTCTCCCAAGGTGTCAACCACTTCAAATGCTGCTGTTTTTTGCCCTTCTATTCTATGAGGATTTAAGGAGTTAACTAATCTCACAGGATAATTCAAAGATAGCTCTCTAACAATTGATAATGCATCATCAAAATTGCCATCTATAGCAATAACCTTAGCATTATGTATCAATGCCTGGGCGAGTTTACCTAAAGCGATTGCTCCCGAAGGTATAACTACGATACACTTTATTCCTGCTCTCGCTGCATAGGCAGATGCGGAAGCAGAAGTATTACCTGTTGAAGCGCAAACTATAGCACACTGTCCTTCTTCCTTTGCTTTAGAAACAGCTACAGTCATTCCTCTATCTTTAAAAGAACCTGTGGGATTAAGTCCTTCATATTTTAAATAAACTCTAAAATTCTTACCTAAAATATTAGAAATTTTAGGAGAAAAGATAAGGGGAGTATTACCTTCTAAAAGAGTAACTATTGGTGTTCTATCACTTACCGGTAAATACTTTTTGTAACGATGAATAACTCCTTGATAGGAATGGTTACTCATAATTCATCAATCCTTATAAGTTGAGAAGGAGCTTGAATCACATCTAATCTATCTATTTTAGATAAAGCTATTCTAACATCTAACTCCTTAGCTTCGTGAGTTATCATTACTATAGGAACGAATTTACCTTTTTTCCTTTCCTTTTGAGTTACAGAAGCTATACTTATATTTAAAGAAGCAAGAATCTTAGAAATTTTAGCTAATACTCCCGGTTTATCCACTGCCATAAATCTTATATAGTAACGCATACGCAAATTCTTAATGTTCTCTAAATTAAATTTATTTGTTTCCTTTAAAGTTTGCGTATGCAAAAAAGAGGTATTAACGATATCTGAGATAACTGCACTTGATGTAGGCATACCACCTGCACCTTGGCCATAAAATAAGAGTTCACCTGCGGGTTCTGCCTCTACCCACACTCCATTAAAAGTTGAAGAAACCTGAGAAAGAGGGTGTTCCTTAGGTATCAGGGTAGGATGAACCCTTAAATCTAATTTATTCTTCTCCCTTTTAGCTATAGCTAATAACTTTATAACATAGGATAGCTCTTGTGCATACAAAATATCTAAATTAGATATTCGAGAAATACCCTCTACACTAATATCTTTCAATGAAGGCCATAAATCAAAACAAAGATAGGTCAAAATTGCTAATTTATGAAGGGTGTCAATACCGTCTATATCTAAATTAGGAATTCTTTCAGCGATACCCTTATTCTGTGCTTCCTTTAAAGCTGTGTAGAAACTGATACCTTCCTTATGCATCCGAGACAAAATATAATTAGTTGTGCCATTTAGTATACCGTATAATTTCTTAACCTCACAACCAACTAAACCTTCAGAAATACTTCTTATAAGAGGAATAGCGGCACATACCGAAGCTTCAAACCCAATATTTCTGCCAACCTTGTAAGATAAATTAAATAACTCTTTACCTTCTTGAGCAAGAAGTGCTTTGTTGGCAGTAACTACATTCTTGCCTTTCTTTAAAGATTCTATAATATATTCCTTAGCAGGAGAAACCCCTCCAATAAGTTCAACAACCGTATCTATTGTGGGATCATTTATTATATCGTAAGGATTGGATGTAAAAGGTAAAGAAAACTTTGTAGCTACTCTTCTTTTACTATTATCAGAATCACATACCTTTCTAATCACTACATTTAAAGATGTTCTTTTTTCAATCAATTTAGAATATTTACATAACGACCTAACTGTAGATTCTCCTACTGTGCCTAAACCAATTATACCAATATTTTTTTCCATCTTTAAGCAGAAGTTTTTAAATGGGCGTGTATATATTTGTGTAATTCTTTTAACAATGTATCCTCTAAGCCGGCAAATCTTATCCTTGTCTCATAGATAACATTCCTAACTATTTCTTTAGAATCTACCACCTCACCATTAATCTCTATCTTTTTAGTAAAAAAAGGGAAACGTATACACATAGCTAATATTGTTCCTTTCTCAAATTTCCTATTAGTGGTAAGTAACATACCTCCTGCGCTAACATTCCTACTCTGAGTAAGATCATGATTATCTGCTTCGTTCTTTATGCGATAACTAACTACAAAATTCACATTTATTCGTGGACTCTTTCTCCGTTCTTCCCCTATGTATTTTTCTTTTTCCATTTGAACCCCCCCCTCATCATTATTATCATCTATTTAGAAACAAGGTAAAAACTTATTACCTTTATTTTTAAACTAATCGTATATATCGGGAGGGCGGGACTTGAACCCGCGACCCCTTGAACCCCATTCAAGTGCGCTAATCCGAACTGCGCCACCCCCCGAAGTATAATCTCAATAACAAATTAATTATACCAAATATTTTCAAATTTTTGTATAAAAAAGATACTTTCGACTAAGTTGGTCAGCTAAACGTAATGGTTCAGGTAAACGATATCTAACTGTGCATTTTAAAATAATTTCTATTGCATTATTAAGATCTATTCTATTTCCTACGGAAACATAAACTGGCTTTACATTATCCTTTGTTCTTACTACTGCGCCAATTTTATTTTTATCCTTATCCAAGATATAAGAAAATGACCCACGCGTTTGAGCTGGTTCCTTGTACTCTCCCAAAAGCAAACTCTTTGCCACGCCAATTGTAGGTTTACCTAATAGTATCCCCATATGAGTAGCTAAACCAACTCTGCGGGGATGAATTAATCCTTGCCCATCAAAAATGATTATTTCCGGCTCTTTCTTTAAACTTCTAAGACACTTTTCTAAAACAGGCCCTTCTCTAAAAGCTAAAAGCCCGGGAATATAGGGGTAGCTAATTTTATCAATTTTAACAACCTCCTCAACTATTTCGCAGTTTGGATAGGTAGTAACCACTATACTGCCTATAGCTTTATTAACTCTAAAATATACATCTGCCCCAGCAATTAATTTGGGGAAAAAATTTAATTTCTCTATGCGAACCTTACTCTTAAGTTTATCCTGTAAAGCTATTGCTTCCTTATAGGATAAATCCCAGGAATGAACAATTTCAAAATCCATATTTAAAATAATGTATCTTAGTTACTATTTGTATGTTATAATTAATTTTATGCCCAAAGAAAATATATTTATAATCTGTATCTTTATCTGTCTAATCATTATATATCTACCATCCTTTTCTTCTAATTTTATATTCGACGATAACCATATGATTGTAGAGAACGCTATTATTAAAAATCCGAAAAGTCTTCACCTTTTATTTAAAGGGTTTGTTACCAGCTTCCCTATCCCTAAAGGGATGTGTCGACCTTTACTTATGCTAACTTTTGCTTTAAACTATGCTACCAGTAAACTTAATCCCTTAGGCTATCATCTAACTAATTTAATATTGCATTTTCTTAATACGAGTATACTTTATCTCTTACTTAAGAAACTAATCAAGGATATTCCTTTATCTATTCTTTTTTTTGTCACTTCTATATTTGCTATTCATCCCTTAAACAGTGAAGCTGTAACCTATATATCTTGTCGTTCCGACCTTATGGTAAATTCCTTTATTCTATTAAGTTTTCTTTTTTATCTAAAAAATATATACGGATTAACTATATTATTTTATATCCTTGCTCTAGGCTCAAAAGAAACAGCTTTATGTCTACCTATTATTTTAGCCAGTTACGAATTTATATATAACTTTAAAAATTTGAACTCAATTAAAGATATACTAAAAACTAATAAGATACTGTATATTAGCCTATTTACGATAACCTTTCTTTATTTGCTATATAAATTAACTATTTTTGCTCCTACTCCCACCACTGTTTATCGTTCGGCTTACTCTAATATTTTAATTCAAGCTTGGGTTAGTTTACTATATCTAAAATTATTTCTCTTTCCTCACCCTTTAAATATATTACACGAGGTACCAAACTTAAATTCTTTATCTGAACCGTATGCCTTTATCTCTATATCGTTTATATTGGCTACTATTATAATTATAATTTTAACTAAAAGAAAACAAAAATTGATAAGTTTTGGATTAAGTTGGTTCTTAATTTGTCTCTTACCTAAATTCTATGCTCGTTTACATTTTCCTGCCTGTGAACACCACTTTTATCTTGCCAGTATAGGTATATTTATTCTCTTACTATATTTATCTTACCGATTATTCATAAATTACCCAAAACTTTTATATTATCTTGCTATAATTATTTTACCTTTGTTTTTTACCCTTACATTTTTAAGAAACTACGAATACACTAATCCCATAGTATTCTGGAAAATTTCTGTAGAAAGAGCTCCTAATTTAGGCACTCTTCATAACAATTTAGGTACAGAATACTTAAAAATTGGCTTATATTCTTACGCTGAGGAAGAATTTAAGAAAGCTATTCAATTTGCCCATAATATGAAAGAAACTATCGCTAGTGCTAAACTAAATTTAGCAAATGTTTATATTTCCCAAAATAAATACGAAGAAGCAGAGAAATTAATTGAAGATTGTTTAAAAATTATTTATCCCCCACCTCTGGGAGCTTATCAAACTTTAGGGGTAATTTATATGAAAATGGGTAAAGAAGATTTAGCACTTAATGCCTGGGAAAAAGAACTAAGATACTATCCTAATTTGCCAGAAATAAATCTTAATTTAGGGATATTCTATCTCAATAAAAAAGATTTTGATAAAGCAAAAAATTTTTTTATACGTGCTATAAAAATAGATCCCAATCATTACGCTGGATACTACGGTTTAGCAAGAATATGTGAAAACGAAAACAACTTGAATTATGCTTTAGCAATGTATAAGAAAGCTTGTTCTTTAAAACCCAATGATTTTTATTTAAATTACCATTTAGGTTCCCTCTATGCTCGTTTGGGTTATTCTCAGGCTTTAATTTACCTTTTAAGGGCTATAAAACTAAATCCTTACTTTGCTCCTGCCCATAACGATTTAGCTGTTCTATATGCCTCTCACTCTCCACCTCAAAGGGAATTAGCTAAAAAACATGCTCAAATTGCTCTCTCCTTAGGTTATCCCGTAGATAAAAATTTTTTACAACTTTTAGAAAATAACTTCAATAAATAGTTTACCTATTAGCTCTACCGTAAATTTCCGTCATCTCTAAGAGTTTCTCAGCTAACGAAGATGATAGCTGTTTTTCTGTAAGACGCCATTTCCAGTTGCCTTGCGTAGTAGATGGTATATTCATCCTTGCTTCTTCTCCTAAAGCGAGAATATCTTGCATAGGAAAAATTACCGTGGTAGCTACTGAAATCATGGCTAACCTCATAAGTTCCCAAGAAATTTCTTCCGAAGAAACTTTTCTACCTAAATAAAGGAATAGCCTTTTTTTCTCCTCCTCTTTAGCCTCATTATCAAACCATCCTCTTGCAGTATTATTATCGTGGGTACCAGTATAGACAACGTAGTTTTTATCATAATTATGGATTAGATAAGGATGTTTAGGATTATTCTCTCCAAAAGCAAAAAGAAGTATTTTCATGCCCGGCAATTTAAAACGGAGTCTTATTTCCTCCACATCAGGAGTGATCACTCCTAAATCCTCAGCAATAAAAGGCATATGAGGGAATTTTTTATAAATTGCTTCAAAAAAATCATTTATAGGAACACTAATCCATTTACCATTAACTGCGGTTTTTTCTTCTGCAGGGACCTCCCAATAAGCAACCAAACCTCTAAAATGGTCTATTCTTATAATATCGAAAAGTCTAAGATTGTGTTCTAAACGAGAAAGCCACCAAGAAAAATTTTCTTTTTTTAAATTATCCCAATGGTAAACAGGGTTACCCCATAACTGTCCTGTCTTACTAAAGTAATCGGGAGGTACTCCTGCTACAAACAGGGGTTTCTTATCAATATCTAACTTAAAATTCTGTGGATTTGCCCAAACATCAGCACTATCGTAACTAACATAAATAGGGATATCGCCTATAATTTTTATACCTTTTTCATTACAATATTTTTTGAGGAGATTCCACTGCTTATAAAAAATGTATTGAGAAAACTTCACTTTATCTATCTCATCTTTATAATTATTCTTTATTTTTTCTAATGCTGATGTTTCTCTATCTTTTAACTCTCTATCCCATTCTGACCAAATTTTTCCTCCCATAATTTTCTTAATTATCACAAATAAAACATAATCATCCAACCAGAAAGAATTATTCCCGCAGAACTCTTCGTATTCTTGCTTGGATTTCAACTTCTTGAAGCATAGATAACTGTTAGTCAAAATTTTCTCCTTATAAGGAATAACTTTAGAATAATCACATTTTGTGGAAAAGAATTTAGGTATATCCTTAATAATACTTTTAGAAAGCAAACTATTTTCCCATAAAATTTCTGGACTTATAAAAAGAGGGTTACCGCTGAAAGCAGAGATACTACTATAAGGAGAATTACCGTATATTTCCACAGTAGGATTAATGGGTAAGATCTGCCAGTAACTCTGTTTTGTCTCATATAGAAAATCTACAAACCGATAAGCTCCTTTACCAAAATCTCCTATACCATAGGGAGATGGTAGAGAAGTTATATGTAAAAGCACACCGCTACCTCGTTTATCCATTTCTCTTACCTCCTTGCATAACCGCTAAATATTAAAATTTTTTCGATAATATCCTCGTAAGTATAACCTTTATGATAGGCTTGTTTCATTAAACCACTATCTTTATTAATATCAGGATTAGGATTAATATCTAAAACAAATAGCTTACCATCCTTTTCCCGTAAATCTATTCTAAAGTAACTCCTACATCCTAAAATCTTACCTGCTCTTAAAGAAATATTCAATATCTTTTTCTTTAAATCTTCATCTATCTTCTCATTACAGGAAGGTATTAAGATTTTGTATTCTTCACTATCTTCTTCCCATTTAGAATTATAAGTTAAAAAAGGAGTAAAATCTTTATATTTAGAATAATCTATAACGGAAATCCCTAACAACTCGTAAGGGTAATCTCCTAAAAATCCTACATTATATTCTTTCCCAGGAATAAACTCCTCTACAATTAAACCTTGGGGATGCGCTCTAAGTTTTTTTACCAATACTTTTTCTATAAGATGCCTATCTTTAACCAAAGAATCTCTATCTATACCTATACTTGCATCATCAAAACAAGGTTTAATAAAAACAGGAAATAGTAAATCTTTAAAAGATACATCTTTTATCTCTCTTACAAAAAGACCATTAGGGGTAGGAATACCTTCTTTTTTCAAAACCTCTTTTACCTTTGCTTTATTTAAACAAGTTTTTAAAGCATAGTAATTATTACCTGTAAAAGGTACTCCTAATTCTTCCAATATCTCTACGAATTCTGCTTCTTTATAAGAATCACCGCTAAAACCTTCAAAAAGATTAAATATACAGGCGGGTTCTTTATTGAGAATTTTTTTCTTTAAATTGTCTCTATTTTCAAAATCTCTTTTATTTAATATTATTTCTGTAAATTTTAAACCCTTTTTTAAAAATACTTCCTCTAAGGATCTCTTACACTGCCAAGCTCCTTTTACATCCTTCTTATTCCTCTTCTCTCCGCTTATAGTGATAAGTAATACTCTATTAGAAGTCATCTCCTTTTAATTAATTTTATCTTGAAACCGTAACGCAAAAAAGCTTCTTCTAAGATTAACTTTATCAATCCACTATAACTTCCACCATTTAATTTATAAAGAATGGGTAAATCACTATATAAAGGAGACAGCCCTGGTAAAGGATTAATATCTATTATTTTAGGCAAACCATTTCTGTCTAAACGCATATCTATACGAGCGATATCGCGCAATTCTAAAATACGAAAAGCTTCTAAAGCATACTTTTCTAAGTTTTTTCGTATCTCAAAAGGTATTTTATCTTCTGATTCGTATCTAACATTTTTTTGCCATTCCCTTTTAACCTCTAAAGAATAAATAAAAAATTTTGATAAATGTATCCGAGGGGAAATTTTCATCATCCCTAATATTCGAATTCTTTCTCCATTACCACAAACACCAACAGTAAACTCGTCGCCAGGTAAAAATTCCTCTACTAAAGCAGGTTGAGAGTAACGAGAAGTTATAAATCTTATTCGTTCCTCCAGTTGTTTAAGATTACCTACTATCGAATTTAAAAATATACCTTTAGAAGAACCTTCCCAACGGGGTTTTACAATAAAATAATCTATATTTTTGAATATCTCTTTTAGCGAGAACATCTCCTCGGAATTTTTCACCATAAACATAAAAGGCACAGGCACACCTTTAGCATTAAGAATAATATTAGTAATATACTTATCTAAGGTTATACCTAAAGATATAGGGTCTGAACCAGAATAGGGGATATTTAAACTTTCTAAAATAGAAGGAATCTCTGACTCCCGTGCTCTTGTATTACTTCTACCTTCGGCAATATTTAGAACAAAATCAGGCTTACTTTTAAGGAGATTTTTAAGGAAGGTTTCTCTCTGTTCAAGGAGAATAACTTTAAAACCATAACTTTCTATCTCCGCTTTTAATGCTTCTATTGTTTCAATCTCATCGTATTCTTCTTGATGGTCATCAGATAATTTTTTTCTCTTTAAATTAAAAGTAATCCCAATGGTGCGAATACACTTTTTCATAGAAGATGTAACCCTCTTATCAACTAATACAATCAGGGTAAAAGAACTTTTCGTTATTGTAATTTCTCAATACTATCCCCTCATTAGAAGTAGAAACAAGATAATTAGGAGAAAGAGGGATCTTACCTTTACCATCTATGCCATCAACTACAAATGTAGGAATACACATACCACTGGTATGCCCTCTCATCTTCTCTATTATCTCTACTCCCTTCCATACAGAAGTTCGGAAGTGAGTTGCTCCTACGACTGGGTCGCATTGAAAAAGATAGTATGGTCTTACTCTTATCTTCTGAAGTTTGTGACACAATTCTATCATTATTTCAGGAGAATCATTTACTCCTTTAAGGAGAACTGACTGATTACTTATAGGAATACCTTGTCTCTGTAGCCTCTTGCACACATTAGCAGATTGAGAGGTAACTTCTCTGGGATGATTAAACTGAACATTAATCCAAAGATTATCGTATTTACCCAAAGTAACGCATAGATTGGTATCTATACGTTGAGGAAAAACTACCGGTGCTCTTGTCCCTATACGAATAACCTCAATATTCTTCAAACGGGAAACTTGGGAAAGTATGTAATCCAATCTTTCCGTAGATAAAGTTAAAGGGTCGCCTCCCGAAATAACTACTTCTCTTATTTGAGAATTATTTTCAATATAATCTAAGGCCATAGCAATATCCTCTTGTGTGGGTTCACTTATCTGTTTATGCCATAATCGTTTTCTCGTACAATGTCGACAGTACATAAAACATTTACCGGTGACGAGGAAAAGTACCCTATCGGGATAACGATGGACTAAAAAAGGAGTAGGAGATGTTCTCTCTTCTCCTAAAGGGTCTATACTTTCATAACCATCATTTCTCAACTCCTCTACGGAAGGGATACACTGTAATCTTATAGGATCATTAGGATTATTAGGTTCTTGAATCAAAGAAAAATAATAGAGTGGTATTCTCATATGATAGATCTCTATAACTTCTTTTAATTTTAATTTTTCTTCCCAAGATAAAGAAATGAAACGAGAAAGGTCATCGATAAGGGTAATAGATTTTTTATAGGATGATTGCCATCTCTCTTCTACAATGGTAGGTGGGTTAAACCCTCCAGGCTCATCATTACACCCTCCAGGCTCCTCGTTAACACTAGAAATATCTCCTCCCACACTTATTTTCTTACTATCCATCTATCATCTACCTCCTTTCTTTAAAAACAAAAAATTTCTCACTCTATTTTTATAAATATCTTTTCTGAAAGATTTAAATATGGAGAAGAAATAAAAGGTAAGACCTTGTGGTGGGGGTTGTTCTTCGTTAGGAATAATTTCTTCTTGTTGATCAATAAACATCATTTTTATCTATTTATGAAATATTATCACTTAATATATAGCACAATATGATTCATATGTCAAGAGATTTTACTCCTCGTGTTAATGCAAGATAAGATAAAAGTCAGGATTTTTGCAAAATAGAAATGGCACATTTGAAATTATAGGGTATATTCTGGTCTCTTTGCCTCTTTATCCACATAAATAGCTTTAGGTAGACACTTTATACCAGAAAAACTCTTATAAAAACTTAATATTTTCTAAGGTTGTTTTTGGTTTTCTTAGGATAAAGATTTGCACCTCTTAAAAAATCTGCCTTACCTTATCACGGTAAATCACTATACCCTCTTCTTAATTCCAATACTATGTAAAGTGGCTAAGGTTAATCCAGAGTATTTTTCTTTATAAAGCTGATTGATTTTTTCTTCTATTTCTTTGGTGTATCTTTCTATAAGATGGCTCCCCTCGTGAACGTGGTATGTTTATTAATCCACCTGACATTTCTACTTTGCCAAAAGGTAACATTATATTGTGGTAACAAAATTAAACATTTTTCTTGACATTATGTTTTAAGTAAAGTTATCATTGCATTATGAATAATTTTTGAGATAATATTGGCAAACTCAACACAATAAATTCTAATCAGTAAACTTGATATAGGTTAATAATTAAATTGTAAAATATAATTGACAACATTTGTAAAAATTGTAAAATATAATTTAAGATGATTAAAGAGATAATTTATGAGTATTGGAAAGGTAACCTTCCTGTGGTTAAACCGCGTGACTTAGATTTTAAATTTATTGAAACCGATCATATAAACGATATTGTAGGAATTCGTAGAGCAGGTAAGACTTATATCTTATTTTTTATTATCCAAAATCTTTTACATAAAAATATGGATAAGAAAGCTACTATTTATATAAATTTTGAGAATAGAAAACTTCACCCCCTTAAAGGCGATTATTTCAACCAGATTATTGAAGTTATATATGCAGAAAAACTTTTAGAAAAATTTAAGAGAATTTATCTTTTTTTTGATGAGGTTCAAAACGTCCCCCAATGGCAGAAATACTTAAGAAGTATTTTTGATGAGTTTAAGTCAAAAATAAAAATATTTATTAGCGGATCTAATGCAAAACTATTGGGTAAAGAGTACGCCAATTTATTGACAGGTAGACATTTAAGTATAAATGTATTCCCCTTGTCTTTTAGAGAGTTTCTTGTTTTTAACAATTTTGTTGTAGAATCCTTAGATTCACTGGTGGAGAAAGAGAAAAGCCTTATAAAAAAATTATTAGAGGATTTTATAAGATTTGGGGGATTTCCTGAAGTAGTTTTAAATTCTTCTAAAGAGGAGATACTTTCTCAATATTTCTCTGATATAATTAGTAGAGATGTATTATTCAAGCAAAATCTAAGGAAAGGATTATATTCTATAGAAGAATTAGGATTTTATCTTTTAGATAATATAGCTAATCTTACAAGTTTCAGAAGATTGACCAATCTTTTTTTATCACGCGGGACAAAAATATCTTTACCAACAAGAGAGCATTATTCTTGCCTCT
>JAMWBQ010000161.1 GCA_023819315.1 Candidatus Omnitrophota bacterium | reverse complement strand
GTAGCGCCAAAAAGAGACCTAAAAGGTTTTACCTCGCTGTAGCTGGAGGCCTTTAGGAAGAGATTACTCAGGAAAAAGTTCTTTTCTCTGGCCATTGACTGCATCAAGTGATATCTAAAGCGAGTCAATCGTCTTAAGGGCTGGTATTGAAAATCAGGGGTGTATTCTCTGGGTAGTCTGCCAATCCTTAAGCGTTCAGCAATGGCAAAGGAATCAAGGGGGTCGGTTTTACCTTTTGGCGCAAGGCTCTTTTTAAAGTTCTTTATCCACTTAGGGTTGAAGCGATAGAGTTTAAGATTGAACTGGTGAGCAAGTGAGCTTTGACTCAAGAATTCCAAAAGATGCCAGTCGGACATAGAGGTTGCCTCAGTACCAATAAAGATATGGGTTACACAATGCTCTTTGGCTAAAGAGAGTAATTTATCCACCAGAGTTTGAGCACCCACTTGATTATTATCCAGCGTAAATGATTTTACCGGTTCAGTTCCGTCATCCAAAAGCAACCAGGTGGTAAAGGTGCTAACAGCAACATCACAGCCACAAAACAGATTATTTGACAACTTTCATCAACTCCTTTCATTTAGGATTTGATGGAAAATATGTTAGGAGAGACCCTCTACGGTTTAAGGTCCAACAGCTTCGCTATTAAATGAGAATTGCCTTTTAGCTCAACCAGATAGAGGCCACAGACCTGCTCTTCTGTAGCGTCAAGTAAAAGGCTAAATATGATGAGAGTCAGAAGTAAAACCCTTAAACCAAGATACACAGACTTTCTCAAGAAGTGGCTTAAATGCCCTTCAAGGAGGAGAAAGATTTTGCCCCTAACTTATCCATCAGATAATAGTTTAGCAGGGTCTCTTCCTAAATCAACAAAAAGAAAATATGTAGGTGGGGCTTTTGGGTTCTTTTAATAAGCCAAAAAGCCCACCCTTGAATATATTATTAACCACATATTATACGAGGAGGTAATTTATGAAGGGATTTATAATTTTATTAGTAGTTATAGGATTGTTTTTGCTCTCTCAGAGTATATATGCTCATCCCCCCTTTGATATATATATTAGTTTTGATAAGGCTACAAAGATGATTAATGCACAGATAGTCCATAAAGTTAGCAACCTGAAAACTCACTATATAATTAAAGTATATATATCGATCAATGGCAAAGAAATTATTCAACATCAGATTTCAAGACAGGATAATAACGAAGAACAAAAAGTTGCTTATTTGATACCGGATGTTAAGAATAATGATGTAATATCCGTAGAGGCTTATTGTAATATAAGTGGTAAACTAAAAAAAGATATTGTAGTAAGATAAAGATGAGAAGTATTAAAGATAAAGAGATTGTTGGGGTGGGTGTTTCCGAACTTAGAGATTGCGGTGGTTTTTTCAGAAATATTCGAAAGAATAGTTGATAGTTTAAAGAATTAGGTAAATCTTGATACAAGTGTGTTAAGAATTGGATTTAACCATAAGTAAGGTGAAAGAATATGGTAAGGGAAGGTGAGACAAAAAAGACATCTACTTAAAAACCAAAGTATACTTGTGAAGTTTGAGATTTAGTTATCAGTGTAGATGAAACTTGTAGTCATGTAGATAGCGGTGATATTATCTGCTGTGGCCGGCAGATGAAAGAAAAGAAATAACTCAAAAATATTAGTATAAAGATAACCAAATAGTAAAGATAAATTTTAGTAAATTATCAAATATCGATTTTTTAAATTAGTAATTCAAAAAGATATGTTCAGATCTGTAAATGTTTCCCGGCTTAGAGTATGCTTAGGCATAAATGGTCTAATTCATAAGACACACAGATAAGCGTTTGTTTTTTAGTTTTGACTTGAGATAATCTTTTATGATACAAGGTTAGCATTGATAAATAAAGGTATGAATACAGTCCTTTTTATTGAAGCAGAATTATAGTGCTATTGTGGAAGTAGTCAAGATAAAACGTGGGTAGGTTTTTGCTATAATTAACGATGATGCGTTCACCATAATAAATAGATGTTTTAAATTATGCACAGGATAACCATAAACATTTAATTGGCTTGGTATTTTTCCCAAAAAATTGTTAAATATTATCTTTGTTTTTTTAAAGGATATAGCGTTATTTTCTTTTAGTACAATTATTTTCGCGTATAAGTCAGACACTATTTTAAAAAAAATATCCATTGGATAAAATTCGGCTGGTAGACTCTTTTTCTATAACTATATTGATGTGCTCGTTGGTAAGTTTATTTTCTATTTTAAGAGTGTTCCTATGATTAAAATTTTAATTATTGGAAGTGGTTTTGGAGGGTTTAAGTATGGCTAATAATAATTCTTGCGGTGAGCTTTTTAGATTAAGGTTAAAAGGTTTCTGCCTACAGTATTACATTTTATTATGTACCTCTACCGTTCTCTTATGCGATTTAAAATAATATCGTTATTTGTGCAAATTTTAAAATTATACGTTGGAACTTTATGGATAAAAAATGTCTGAATTGTAATAAATATAGGGAATGCAAGGATTCTTTTATCTCTTCGGTATTTTTTATAATCGGGATGATATCCACAATAGCGGTGCGCATAGTGACTGTGTTAATGCATATAAAACCTGTTTACGGAAAGGTTGCGTGGTATATAGGAGTATTAGGGTTTCTTATTTTCTTCTTATATAAATTCAAGGTGGAACGGATACGTCATAAACTTATCCTTAAAAATAGACTTATGGATAAAATTTTTAAAGGCGATAACATTACAGAAAACGATTATAGACTTATAGGCTATATCCTTTGTGCTTTGAGTTCGAATAAAGACAGGATAAATTATTTTCTAATATTTTTTTCCTCAACGGTAGCTATTATTGTAGCACTTTATTTTGATTTTTTTAGATAAAGAATAATTGGTAGATATTATCTATCCTTTGAGTTAAAATGTATTAGAACTAATTATTTTAAACTTTCTTAAATCTTTGGGATATAGGGAACAAAATGTTTTTCCCATTTCCAAATAGCGTAGAAAATTTGTACGTTATTATAAAGCATAATGTCATCTTAACTGCAAAGCAAAATGTCACATAGCCTATATAGTTTTGAAAG
>JAMWBQ010000160.1 GCA_023819315.1 Candidatus Omnitrophota bacterium | reverse complement strand
CTATAAGTAATTGTTCCCTGCAAAGGTTTTTCACTAATTGCTCTTCTTCTCACACCACCCATTTCATCTTCTACATATTCATATCTAACTCCTCCTTTTCTTGAAGCATTTACCACCACCTTTACATTTTTATAATATATCCCAGCAGAAATTAAATTACCTTCAGCATCTCTTGCTAAAACATTGTAAGTTCTGCCATTTAATTCTGTTTTACCTACCCTAAAATATTGGATTATACTACCCTCTGCTATTTTACCATAACCTTCAAGAGTATCACCCACACCCTTAATTACTGTATACGCAGAAACAATACCATTTTTATTATAAACATAATTTATATTACCTGTGTTTATTTTTCCTGTTCCTTTGTGGTCTAATTTATAATTTGCTTTTTCTTCATCTGACAATTTGTTATATTCTGATTGTGTAATTTTTTTGAATTGTCCATCTTTGTCTGGTTTAATGGATACATAAATATTCTCATCTTTTGTCTTTGTAATTACAGTTGTCCTTGCTATACCTCCTTCAGAAACATATATTGCTTCTCCATTACTATCATAACCTTCTAACCTTATCGCACCGGAAGTAACTTTAATAACTCTTCCTGTTCCATCTGATCTAAAATATCCTAATGAAGAACCAGCCTTAAATGTTGCTCCAATGCCCATTACTGCCCATTCCCCACCTCTTATAGAAACAATCCCATTAGAACATAAATAACTATTTTCTGTTTCTACTACAACAGCATTTGTATTTACAACTGGCATAATCCCAGCACTAACATTAGTATTTTCACTTTGAGGTTCTTTTTTCTTTATTTCTATTGTTCCGCTAAACTTAAACTCTCCTTCAATTATTTTGTTATTATCTATTCTTGCACCGGCAAGTAAAACTCCTTTCACTTTAGAACCATCAGAATTGGTATATATACATTCAGCATCTGACACGCTAATCAACCCAATAGCAGTATAAGCAACAGTAACATTTTCTATTTGGATCCCATTAGGACCCGTTATAGCCAACTGTTCTTCTTTATATCCCCAATAAGCATTATTCCATATATCTTCTGCGCCATTCCAGCTTCCTGTCTGAATATAATTCATTTTTACAGCAAGATCAGCAAAATATCTTCTTCTGTCTTCAAATGTGTTACCCATCTTTTTAGGATCAAAAAGAGAACTAAAAACTGTTTGTAATAAACTTGTTTGTGGTAAAGGAGGTCTTGTCCCCGGAGACCAAAGCTGAATAGGTGAACCCCCAGCATATGAAATTCCATTGTTTGTCACTGCTGAGGCATAATGCCTTGCATCTAAATCACCCATACCCCTAGCTCTTGCATCTAGATATGCTTGATGTTCTCTTTCCCATTTTGCTCTATCATACCCAAACATCGCTTTCGTTGCTTCATCTATTGTATCCCGACTTACTCCATCATCTCCTACCCTTGGTGATTGTGACGATGCAGAGGAAGATGAACCACCACCAGAAGATTGAGAAGAACTAGAACTACTACTTGCCCTTGAAGATGATGGCCTACTACTTTGTTGAGAAGAAGATGAAGACCTACCACTTGAGTTAGAAGACGAACCGCCACTTCTTCCTCTCCTGCCACCTTCATCATCCCTGGCTCCTTTTACTAACATCATTTCATTAAAATTCATCCTATGTGCAAGCTCAACTTCTTCCTTAGTAAGAATATTCCCTGTAAACCATCCAGCAAATTCTTCTTCTGACATTTTGTATTCTTTACCATCAGCATCAATATAAGTTACTACTCCATCTTTTATACTTGTAACAACAACATAGTGATTACCACCTACATGTGCTATAAAAGGACTACCTATTTTAGCTAAATCTTGTAAGGTTAGACCCTGTGCACCGTTAAGTTGTATACCATAATCATTCTTTGCTACAGTTGCAATTGCAAACATACTTAACTGAAGTTGTGAGTCATTTGTGTTTAAATTACCTGTTAAAATATCAACCAATATTGACTTAAATGCTATATTGCCTACATCAACAATATTAGCTATGCCATCTGACATTGACCTGAATAAATTAGTCAATGCTTGAACTGCACAGTTAATAATATTGTCACCTTGTGATTTTAAGTAATTTATAATCCTTTGTACTGTTTCTAAAGAAAGATTGGCAAGTTGGTCAACTGAAAGCCCAAGTGATGCAGCCATCCGGGCTTTTTTGGAAGGATCTGCATTTAGATATTCCTTAAGCCATGATTCTATTGATTGAATAACCTGTTGTGCAGTATTTTGTGGTCTATTAAGTTGTAGTTGGATTGTAGTTCCTTTTTCAATCACGAATATTTCTTTTATAGAAGCAACTAATTTTGCAAAGAACGTTCCTTTTGTTTCTTTCTTTGTTTTTTCATCAAGTTCTGTGCCAATTTGATTTAATGCTAAAACTTTTCCACTAAATTTTTTAGCAAATTCCTCAACACTCATTAAGTTTCTTTCTTTACCATTTTCATCTATAAAAATAACATTATTATCTTTTATCTGTGTGATTATTACAAAAACACCTTTATTATCCATATTTAAGTGTGCTATTACAGGTGAGGATTCAAGTAATTTCTTAAGTCCCTCTATATCTGTGTTTGATGCAAATAGATTTACTCCATATTTCTTTGCAATATCCTGTATTTCTTTTATTGAAATCTCAAGTTCTTTTGAGACACTTTCTTCCTTCTTTTCAAAGAATGCCTTAATTATATTTGCAAAAAATAACGCTGTTGTCGTTCTAACTCTGTTAAGAAAACCATTAATTCCGTCTGCAAATCTTGATAAATTTTCAACGGTTATTTCTGATTCTATATTCTTTTTATCCGATCTTAGAAAGTTTAATATTTTCTTATATGTTTCTTCTGAGAAATTCCTAAGTTCTTCTTCTGTTACTCCTACTTGTTTAAGTAATTCTTTCTGTTTTTCAGAGTCTAAAGATAAGTATTTATCAACCCAATTACTAACCAATGAAATTTCATTCTGCTGTTGTGTTCTTTCTATATTTATTTGATTATCAGATTTTTTCTCATTCTCTTGTTTATATCGCTGAGTCATAGTCTTAACAAT
>JAMWBQ010000030.1 GCA_023819315.1 Candidatus Omnitrophota bacterium | reverse complement strand
TGGTTTTATCACTTTTTGTCCAAAATTTTAAAAAGCTCTTTTAAATCTAAAAAACCTTAAAACTAATTCTTTTAATCTTTCTTAGACCTTGGGGAATGGGGGATACAATCTTTCTTCCCATTTCCATCATAGGTTAACTAAATGCTTGACTTTAGATATTGGTTGTGATAATGTAATACTAATTAAAGTTAAAATAAAAATAGTTTTTTATAATATTTCGTCAGAAAGGAGAGTTGTATGGGAAATAAGATAAGAGTGAGGAGTTTTATTGTGTGGTTTTCTATTTTTTTATTTAGTGGTTGCACCATAGTATTTCAACAGGGGAGACGTTCGGATTTAGAGAGGATTAAGTCTCTGGAAGATGCATTATTGGAATTAAAAGATGCCAAGAACCTTTTGGAAAAGAAGTTAGCACAGGAAATAGCAGATAAACAGGTGAGAGTGAAAATGGAGGATAAAGGGTTAGTTATTACTTTTGTAGCAGAGGTTCTTTTTGATTCCGGTAAGGCAAAATTAAGACAGGAGAGTTTACCCATACTTGATAAGGTGGTTAGTGTGCTAAATAATGAAGTAAGAGATCATAACATAGGTATAGAGGGTCATACTGACAATGAACCAATAAAGTATTCGGGATGGAAATCAAATTGGGAATTGTCCGCGCATAGAGCTTTAAGTGTCCTACATTACTTAGAATCTCAAGGGGTTTCTCCTAATAGATTATCAGCTATTGGTTATGGAGAGTATAGACCAGTTGTTCCTAACGATACCCCCAGTAATAAACAGCTTAATCGTAGAGTAGAAATAGTAATTATCCCTAAAGGAGTAAGTAAGGTAGGTAAAGATAGTTTAAGTAAGGTAAGTGAAAAAAGCTACAAGGAGGAGTTAAAATGAGGAATCAGCCTTTATTAGTATCAGTTATTATAGGAATATTTGTTGTATTTGTTATCGTGGGAGCTTCTTTAGTAGCTAAGCTTAGTAGTGTAAGTAAACAGCTTCATAGTGAATCTTCAAAAAATATTAACTTATCTCAGGAAAACCAAAAGCTTAATAGTGAATTAGCTTCTTTAACCGAGAAAACTAAGAATTTAGAATCAGAAAAGAGAGCTTTAGAGAATTTGGTGAATAGTTTGAATGATGAGATAGCAAAACTTAAACTGGAGATAGCCAGAATTACCAAGGTTAAAGAAGTATTAGAAGAAAAATTAGGTGACGAGTTAATAAAAACTTCTCCTTCACAGTAAAGAGAGATAAAAATATGCTTTGTTATAGGAAGGGGGCATAAGCCCCCTAAATTTTTTATGAATGTGCCTTACCATATAGCTATAATAATGGATGGTAATGGTAGATGGGCAAAACAACGTGGTTTATCCCGTAGTGTTGGACATAGAAAGGGTTTAGAGAGGATAAAAGAAGTTACCGAGGAGGCAAAGAAGTTAGGAGTAAAAATTCTTACCCTTTTTGCTTTTTCTACTGAGAATTGGTCTCGGCCTAAAAGAGAGATAGAAAATATTTTTTCCTATTTAGAGAAATTTCTTGATAAGAATACCGATAGATTGCTCAAAGAAGGTATAAAGTTAAATTTTATTGGCAGGAAAGACAGAATAAATAAAAATTTATTGAAAAAAATAGAAAAGACCCAGTTAATTACAGTCAAAAATAACGAACTTATCGTTAACGTAGCTTTAGATTACGGTGGACGATGGGATATTGTGGAAGCAACTAAAAAGATAACTAAAGAGTTGTTAGAAGGTAAACTCCACAGGGAAGATATGGACGAAGGGTTTTTCAGTAAGTATCTTTCTTTGGGTGCTTTGCCTGATGTGGATTTACTTATTCGCACATCAGGTGAGCTACGGATAAGTAATTTTTTACTTTGGAATTTAGCTTACAGTGAGCTCTATTTTACTAAAGTTTTTTGGCCTGATTTTGATAAAAATGAGTTTAGGAAAGCAATCTTAGAATATTCTAAACGGAAACGTCGGTTTGGGGGAGTTTAGATTATGGGTAAAAGGACCATATCTTCAATTATTCTAAGTGTATTAGCTTTTTTTGCCGTGGTTTATTATCCTGTTTGTGGTATAGTTGTTACCGCTTTTATTGTAATAGCTCTCTACGAGTTTTTTTATATGGTAGAGAAAAAAGGGGTAAGATTATTTAAATTGTTTGGGATATGTATCGGTGGTTTAATACCCATATCTATATACTATAAGTTTAATTTGGAGGAAGGTTTACAATTCTTATTCGTCGTATTTGGTCTATTTATTCTTTTCCTCTTAGAGTTATTAAAGAGAGAGAATCATCAGCCGATAATATCAATTTCCGCTACCATATTTGGTATAATTTATATATCATGGTGTTTTAGTTTCCTTATAAGGATACGCCAGTTACCCCAAGGGGTTGTTCTATTGTCATTTCTTCTTTTAGTTACTAAGTCATCTGATGTGGGAGCTTACTTTTGGGGTGTGCGTTACGGCAAGACATATTTAGCTAGACGAGTAAGTCCTAAGAAATCTCTGGAAGGAGCAATAGGTGGTTTTTTAACTAGTTTTTTCATAGGTATAATTTTCTCTATCTTTGTTAAAGGTTTGTTATATTGGGAGAAGATTTTTATTATTATCGTTATAGCTATAATTTCTCAGTTAGGTGACCTTTTTGAGTCTTTGATAAAAAGAGATTGTCAGGTGAAAGATTCTGGTAAACTCTTTCCGGGAATGGGAGGCGTGCTTGATGTTATTGATAGTTTAATATTCACCGCACCTACTTTCTATCTTTACATTACAATGATGCGATGAAGAAAGTTTTAATTTTTGGTTCAACAGGTTCTATAGGGAGAAACGCTTTAGAAATTATAAGGCATGATAGAAATAATTTTTCCGTTTTGGGTCTTTTGGTGAATAAAAACATAGAGTTGCTAAATCAACAGATAAGAGAATTTCACCCTCGTTATGTTTGCGTAGTTGATGAAGCTAAGGCAGAAAAGATTAGAGAGTATTTACCCAAAAAAGTTAAATTGTTTTATGGTAAAGATGGGGTAAGGGAGTTTTCTCTGTTATCTTCGGATATATCTTTGATGGCAATTGTGGGGATATCTTCTTTAGAGCCATTCGCTATAAATATAAAGAGAACTAAACGCATGGCACTGGTAAGTAAAGAGGTTTTAGTTGTTGGTGGTAAACTATGGAAAAATTTAATTAAAGATAATTCTATAGAGATAATTCCTGTGGATAGTGAGATAAATGCTCTCTTTCAGCTTTTTAAGTTTGTGGATAAGAATCAGGTAAAGAAAATATACCTTACTGCATCGGGAGGAGCACTTCTAAATTATAGTAAGAGAGAGTTAGAAAAAGTTACTGTTAGGGATGTGCTTTCTCATCCTACTTGGGGGATGGGAGAAAGAATAACTGTTGATAGTTCTACTTTAGTAAATAAAGGTTTTGAAGTTATGGAGACGCACTACCTTTTTGGAATAGATTACCAGAATATAGATGTGGTTATTCATCGGGAATCATCTGCCCATGCATTTTTAGAGATGAGAGATAATATACTTTTTGGTTGCTTTTATGTGCCCGATATGAAAATACCTATCAGTTTTTCTTTTTATTATCCTAAGAGATTTCTACCTATTAGAGGGTTAGATTTCTCTTTTGAAAGTAGGGATCTATCTTTTAATCAAGTTCGTCGTAATGATTTTCCTCTATTAGATATAGTGTTGTCCTCAGCAAGAATAGGAGAGAATTTACCTATCGTTGTTAATGCTGCTGATGAGGTAGCTATAAATTACTTTCTTAAAGGTAGGATAAAATTTCTCCATATCCACAGAGCGATAGAGAATATTTTTAATTCTACTAAAAAACATAAAGTGCGTAGTTTGGATGATATTTTCTTTTGGGATAATTGGGCAAGATTAAAAACTGAAGAGTTCTTGAAGAAATTATTAGTTAATTGATATGCAGTTAATCGATATTATCATTTTTATATTGGTTCTTAGCGGTTTGATTATTGTTCATGAGTTTGGACACTTTATAACTGCAAGGTTAAACCACATACGTGTTGATGAGTTTGCTATAGGGTTTGGCAAACCAATCTTTAGAAAGAAGTTTAAAGAAACGTTTTTCTTAATATGTATGATTCCTTTGGGTGGTTATGTAAAATTAGCAGGAGACGATAGGTATAGATTTAAAGGTGGGAACGATGAGTTTTTATCTAAGCCAGCGGGTATAAGAGCAAGAGTAGTAATAGCTGGTCCATTATTTAATTATTTGTTTTCGTTCATTATATTCTGGTTTATTTTTATCATAGGTATGCCTTATTTGGATAATGTTATAGGGGGGGTTATGGATAATTCTCCTGCTCAACGGATAGGGTTAAAAGCAGGTGATAGAGTTTTAGAGGTAAATGGGAGAAAAGTAAATACTTGGACAGATATTCAAGGATTTATTCGTAAATCCAAGGATGATATAGAGCTAATTATTTTAAGAGGAGATGAAAGATTGAATTTTAAAATTAAACCGGAGTATAAAGAAATAAAAGATATCTTTGGGAGAGAGAAAAGTTTACCCATAATTGGTATAAAGAGTTCTATGGAGATAAAAGAGGTGAAGGAGAATTTTTTTGTAGCTTTTATAAAAGCTTTTAATAGAACGGTAGAACTAACCATATTTATTTTTCAAGGTTTATACTATACGATCGTAGGAGTTATCCCTTTTAAAGAATCTTTAGCAGGACCAATAACTATCTTTAAGTTAACATCTTCTACAGCTAAAGAAGGTGTGGTAGCACTTTTACATTTAGTAGGTGTAATAGGAATAAGCTTATCTATAGTTAATCTTTTCCCTATACCCGTATTGGATGGAGGGTATTTACCTTTGTTATTCTTGGAGAAAATTCGTAAGAAACCATTGAGTGAAAAAGCAGAGTATATTTTGACACGTTTGGGTATGGTATTGATAGGAGTATTGGTAATCTTAGCATTTTATAGTGATATCTTAAGGATATTTTCCTCCAAATAACTTTATGGTTAAGATAAGAGAAGTAAAAATTGGCAATCTATGTGTAGGTAAGAATAATCCTGTGCGCATTAAAGGGATGCTTAAGAGTTCTACTTCTGATACGGATAAACTAATAGAAGAGGCTAAAAGATTAAAAGAGGAAGGAGCAGAAGCAATAAGGGTAGCGGTAAAAGAAAAGAAGGATATTTTTCTTGCTAAAGTATTGAAGAAGGAGGTTTTCTTACCTATCGTTGCTGATGTTCATTTTGATTATCGGTTAGCGCTTTCCTCAATTGGTGCTGGTTTTGATGGCGTAAGATTAAATCCTTTGAATATTACTAAAAGTAGTGAAGTCGCTCAGATAGTAAAGGAAGCAAAAATTAATAATATTTCTCTAAGGATGGGGATAAATTCAGGAGGATTCAAGAGAGATTTTTCTTCGCCTAAAAAGTTGGCAGATAGTATGGTTAAGGTAGTTAAAGATTACATTAAGCTCTTTGAAAAACAAGGATTTTTTGATACAATAGTTTCTTTCAAAGCAGCAGATATTAAAACAACCATTTTAGCTAACGAGAATTTTAGAAGAGAGTTTGATTATCCTCTTCATTTAGGAGTTACCGCTACCGGTCCATTTTTAGAAGGTATAATTAAGTCCTCGTTAGGAATAGGTATACTTCTTTATAGGGGTATTGGGGAAATTGTCAGGGTTTCTCTTAGCGGTCCATCTTTTTGGGAGATAAGGGTAGCTAAGTTCATATTACAATTTTTAGGGATAAGGAATTTTTTCTGTGAGGTTATTTCCTGTCCTACCTGTTCACGTTGTGAAGTTGATTTAGTAAAGATAGTTGAAAAAGTAAGGGAAGAAATTGATAAACTTTATTTAGGCGATATAATTAAACGAGTAGCAGTTATGGGTTGTGTGGTTAACGGTCCGGGAGAAGCTTACCAGGCAGATATAGGTTTAGCTTTTGGTAAAAAGAAAGGAGCAATATTTAGAAAGGATAAGATTTTAGGTTGGACTAATCAGGAGAAAGCAGTTAGAGATTTGATTAAGTTTATTAGAGATATGGAAAATAAGAAGGATAAAAAAAGGTAAAAACCAATATGCTATTTTCCAAAAGTTTTCTACCAACGTTAAGAGAAGAACCTAAAGGTGCTGAATGTACAAGTCATCGTTTAAGCCTTAAAGGGTCTTTGTTATTTATGGTTTCTTCA
Source organism: Candidatus Omnitrophota bacterium (assembly GCA_023819315.1). Lineage (GTDB taxonomy): Bacteria > Omnitrophota > Gorgyraeia > Duberdicusellales > 4484-171 > JAMWBQ01. The sequence continues at coordinate 9,698 of JAMWBQ010000030.1, read as the reverse complement.
GGTATATACGCTTATCTACCATTTGGGTTTAGAGTTTTACGCAAAATAGAAAATATCATAAGAAAAAGGATGAACGAAACAGGTGCTCAGGAAATACTAATGTCTGCTTTACAACCTTTGGAGATATGGAAACAGACAGGTAGAGATAAAGATTTAGAGGAAGTAATGATTACTTTTAAAGATAGACGTGGTAGACAGTTATGTTTAGGACCTACCCATGAGGAAGAGGTTACAGAGATAGTTAAGCGTTACGTATCATCTTATAAGCAGTTACCTTTTACTTTATATCAGATTCAAACAAAATTCCGCGATGAGGCAAGACCAAGATATGGTTTAGTGAGAAGTTGTGAATTTATTATGAAAGATGCCTATAGTTTTGATATAGACGATAGAGGTTTAAATTTTAGTTACGAAGTTATGTTTAACGCTTATAAAAAAATATTTAAAGATTGTGGATTGGAGTTTGTTACTGTAGAAGCAGATCCAGGAGCGATGGGAGGGAATATCTCCCACGAGTTTATGGTTCCCGCAGATATAGGTGAGGATACTTTATATTTTTGTAAGGATTGTAATTTATATTTTAAGAAGGAAGGTAAGTGTGAGAAATGTGGTAGAAAATTAAAAGAGGAGAAGATGATTGAGGTAGGACACGTATTTAAATTGGGGACAAAATATTCAAAAGCACAAGAAGCATATTTTCTGGATAAAGATGGTTTGAGAAAACCAATAGTTATGGGTTGTTACGGGATAGGTGTGAGTCGTATAATTTCTGCTATAATTGAGCAGAATCACGATAAAAAAGGGATTATTTGGCCAAAAGGTGTTGGTGGGTTTGATGCTACTCTTTTAGTTTTAGAAAGGGAGGATGAGTTTCTTTTCCAAGAAGCTTCTTTGATCTACGAACTTCTTATAAATAGAGGATTTGATATTCTTTTTGATGATCGCCCGGAACCAGCAGGAGTAAAGTTTAACGATGCTTATCTTATTGGTAATCCCTATATTATCATTGTAGGTAAGAGATACAAGGAAAACAGTAAAATTGAATTAGAGGTTCGCAGGAGTGGCGAGAAATTAAATTTGAATAAAGATGAGTTAATTAAATTTTTAAATGATAATCTTAAAGTCAATGGATGAAGAATTAATAGGTTACATAAGGAGTAAATTTGAGGAGATATTAAGGATGAAAGGGATAGATTTAGTAGATTTTAAAGTTTTTTCTCAAGGTAGAAGATGGACGATAAGGAGTATCGTTGATTATCCTTATGGGGGGATAACTGTTGATGAGTGTTCTTCTCTTAATCAAATACTCTTTTCTCTTGTAGAAAAGGAGAAAATTTTAGGTGATGATTTTGTAGTTGAGGTTAATTCTCCCGGATTAGATAGACCATTAGTTACGGCAAAAGATTTTTTGCGTGCTAAAGGTAAAATAATCTGCGTATGGTTTAGAGAACCAATTAAGGGTAAAGATTATAGAGAGTTAGTGGTGGGAGATGTGAAGGATGATGGTTTATTTTTAGGAGATGAAGAAGGATTTTTCTTTGTTCCTTTTGAGAAAATTAAAATGGCAAAACAAAAGGTGGTTTTATGAATAAGGAATTTTTAAGTGTATTGGAACAGTTGGAGCGAGAGAAAGGTATAGATAAGAGTTTACTATTCGATGCAGTTAAGCAAGCACTTACTATATCGGCTAAAAAAATTGCTAAACTGACTAATCCTAATGCTGAGATTAAGGTAGATATCGATTACGAAAAAGGGGATATTCATGTGTACATTGGTGAAGAAGAAGTAGTTTCACAAGAGTTTGGAAGAATAGCTGCACAAACTGCTCGCCAAGTGATTATTCAAAAGATTAGGGAAGCAGAGAAGGAGAATATTTATAACGAGTTTAAAGGTAAAGAGGGAGATATAATTAGCGGTGTAGTTTACCGTATCGAGAAACAAGGGGTGATTTTAGACCTCGTTGGTAAAGTGGAGGGAATCATACCTAACCATTTACTTTCTCCCTTAGATAGATTAAAAATGGGAGAGAGAGTTAAAAGTTTAGTATACGAAGTGAGAAAAGGTAAGGGAGCACAGATTTTACTTTCTCGTAAGCATGAAGGGTTAGTTAAGAAGTTATTTGAGTTGGAGGTGCCTGAGATATATGAAGGGATCGTAGAGATAAAAAGTATTGCCCGAGAAGCAGGGGAGAGAACAAAGATAGCAGTTTTTTCCAAAGATGATAAAGTTGATTGTGTGGGTGCTTGCGTAGGAATAAGAGGGGCAAGAGTAAAGAATATTATAGAAGAGTTGAGAGGAGAAAAGATAGATATAGTTAGATGGTCAGAAGATATAAGAGAATTCATTAGGGCGAGTTTATCTCCTGCAGTGATAAGTAAAATTGAACTGGATAGAGAAAATAAACGGGCAAAGGTTATGGTTTCTAATGACCAGTTATCCTTGGCTATTGGTAGAAAAGGACAGAATGTAAGGTTAGCTTCTAAGCTTGTGGGTTGGGAGATAGATGTTCGCTCTAAAGAGATTTTAGAGGAAGAGATAAAGAACCTTGCTCAAATTAAAAGCGTGGGTAAGAAATTAGCTTCTATTCTTGTTGATGCCGGTTACAGAGATATCTCTTCCCTTGCTCACGCACAAGAAAGTGAATTGGCTAAGCTAAAAGGGATAGGTGATAAAAAAGCTATTAAGATTATAGAGGAAGCAAAAAAGATGTTGGAGAGTAATAATGAGAATACATGAGTTAGCAAAAAGTCTAAATATTGATTCTAAAGAACTTATTGAGAAATTAAAAGCTATCAATTTCCCTGTTAAAAGCCATATGTCTACAGTTGACGAAGAGACTGCAGAGATTATTCGTCATGAGATAGAGGATTTAAAGAAAAAAGAGATAGAGAGTAATGTTGTAGAGGTAGAGTTTCCTATATCGGTTAAAGATTTAGCAGTAAAACTGAATCAGAAGTCATCGGATATTTTAAAGTTTCTTCTTCAGCAGGGTAAATTCTATACAATTAATCAAAATATTGATGAAGATTTAGCACGGCAAATTGCTTATCACTATAAGGTTAATCTAAAAAGGAAACCTTCTTACGAAGAGGAAATATTTAGTTTAAAGATAGATGAAAAAGAAAAAGAAAAACGTGCCCCAGTAGTTACTCTTATGGGACATATAGACCATGGCAAAACATCTATTTTAGATTATATTAGAAAGAGTAAGATAGCTGAACAGGAAACAGGAGGAATAACTCAACATATAGGAGCTTATCGTGTAGTTCTACCTAAAGGGAGCATAACTTTTCTGGATACACCCGGTCATGAAACTTTTACAGCAATGCGGGCAAGAGGAGCAGACATTACCGATATAGTTATTTTGGTAGTAGCTGCCGATGAGGGAATAAAACCACAAACTGTAGAAGCCATTGACCATGCCAGACAGGCTAAAGTTCCTATAATAGTAGCGATAAATAAGATAGACAAGGAGAACGCTAATATAGATTTGGTTAAACAGCAACTATCTAAGTACGGTCTTGTTCCTGAAGATTGGGGAGGTAATACTATAACTGTAGGTGTTTCTGCTAAAACTGGTAAAGGGATGGATGATTTGTTGGATATGATTCTTCTTCAAGCAGAACTAATGGATTTAAAAGCCTCTTATAAAGCACCCTTGATAGGTGTAGTAATAGAAGCAAAGTTATCTAAAGGGAGGGGTCCTTTAGCTACCGTTTTAGTTCAACAGGGTATACTTAAAAAAGGCGATATGTGTGTTTGTGGGTTGTATTGGGGTAAGATAAGAGCTTTATACGACGATAGAGGTAGGTTGATAGAAGAAGCTTTACCTTCCTATCCTGTAGAGGTAATAGGGTTAAATGGAGTTCCTAATCCTGCTGATAAAATTTTTGTTGTCCCTGATGAGAAGATGGCTCGACAAATAGTGGAGAAGAAGAAAGAAGAGGAGAAGCTAAAAGAGAGGAAAACTACTGTGCATTTAAAATTAGAAGATTTATATAAGAGGAAACAGGAAGGACAGAAACAGTTAAGAATAGTTTTAAAAGCCGATGTAGGAGGAAGTTTAGAAGCGATAGAGGAAGCTTTAAAGAAGTTATCTACTTCCGAGGTAGAAGTTCAGTTTATTCATTTAGGAGTAGGAGCGATAAGTTTTTCCGATGTTCTATTAGCAGAGGTAAGTGATGCGGTTATCGTTGGTTTTAGAGTAGAGACCGATGGTCAAGCTAAAGAAGCGGCTAAAACCAAAGGTATTGAGATAAGAGTATACCATATAATTTACGAACTAATCGATGATATAAAGAGTGCTATGGAGGGTTTATTAGCGCCACAAGTAAGAAAAGTTTTCTTAGGTAGAGCGAAAGTTAAAAAAGTATTTAAACTATCGAAAGATATAGTAGTCGCTGGGTGCGTAGTGGAGAAGGGTAAGATTCTGAGAACAGGTTTTGTCCAGTTGATAAGAGATAACCAGCAGATATTTGAGGGTAAAATTACCTCATTAAAGAGATTCAAAGATGATGTTCGCGAAGTTAATGAGGGTTTAGAATGTGGCATAAGCATAGGTTACGCGGATATTAAGGAAGGGGATTACATAGATGTTTTTTCTGAAGAGGTAATCACTCGTAAGTTAGGGGATTAAATTAAATATGGAGAAGAAACGTGTATTGAGTGGTATAAGACCAACGGGTAAACTTCATCTCGGACATTGGGTAGGTGTTCTTTCTAACTGGGTTAATTTACAGGATAAATATCAGTGTTTTTTCATGGTAGCTGACTGGCATGCCCTTATGAGTGAGTATAAGAGTTCCCGCGAGATAAAAGAGACAATCATAGATAACGTTGCTGATTGGTTAGCTTGGGGTATAGATTATAAAAAGTCAACAATATTTGTTCAGTCAGAGGTAAAAGAGCACTTAGAGTTGTTTATGATGCTATCTGTTATTACTCCTTTAGGATGGCTTTTTCGTTGCCCTACTTTCAAAGAACAGTTAGTTCAATTGAAAGATAAAGAGATTAATACCTATGCTTTTTTAGGTTATCCTGTATTACAAGCTGCTGATATTCTTTTATACAAAGCTCACTATGTTCCTGTAGGGGAGGACCAACTACCTCATTTAGAGTTAACCAGGGAGATAGCGCGTAGGTTTCATTTTATATATAACTGTGAGATTTTTGTTGAACCTCAGGATATTCTTACCCCTACTCCTAAATTTTTAGGGGTAGATGGAAGGAAGATGAGCAAAAGTTATAATAACTATATCAGTTTAGACGAAGAGCTTACTTCTATAGAAACGAAAGTTTTATCTATGTTCACTGACCCTTCACGAATTAAGAATACTGATAGAGGGCATCCCGATATATGTAATGTGTTTAGTTATTATAAAGTTTTCGCACCTAAGATTATTGAGGAAGTAAGAGATTGGTGTAGTAACGCTAAGAGGGGTTGTAAAGATTGTAAAAAGATGATGGCAGGTATACTTACTGAATTTATGGGAGAGAGGAGTAGAAAAAAAAGAGAGTTATTGAAAGATAAGGATATCGTTATATCCATTTTAGAAGAGGGTAATAGGAAGGCAGGTAATTTTGCCTCTTTGACGATGAAAGAGGTGAAAGAAGTAGTGATGGGTAAATTATGAAAATACGTTTAGAAATTTTTGAAGGACCATTAGATCTGTTACTTTACCTTATAAAGAAGAATCATATAAACATTTACGATATTCCCGTCGCCAGTGTTTGTGAGCAATATTTACAGTTCCTTGAGCTTATGAAACTTCTGGATATAAATATTGCCTCGGAATATTTAGTCATCGCTGCTACTCTAATTAACATAAAATCAAAGATGCTTTTACCTGTAGAGCATGTTGAAGAACCTGTTCAGGAAGACCCACGTGAAGAGTTGGTTAAAAGACTTTTAGAGTATCAGAAATTCAAAGAAGTAGCTAACTTTTTGAAAGAGAAAGAAAAACAGCGTTTACGTTATATTAGCCGTTCAACAACTGATGTCGCCTCTCAAGAAGTTTTTTTTGAGGCTTCTATATTTGACCTTATAAATGCTTTTAAGACCGCTCTTAAAGAGGTTCCTCGTGAGATATTTTTTGAAGTAGTTAAGGATGAATTTACCGTAGAGGATAAGATTCACGATATACTACATATGCTTATTTTGAAAGAGAAGGTTCTTTTAGATGAATTGTTTAGTTATGCCAAAAATAAATTAGAAATTATCGTTATATTTCTTGCCATACTTGAACTTATAAGGCTAAAGGAGATAGTAGCGATACAGAAAGAATTATTTTCTCCTATTATAATTGTGCGCCGAGATTATACTGAGTTGTCTACTCCTTTAAAGGATAGTAAAATTATATAATCAATTATATCCTATGGAGGAAAGGTTAGTTGATTATCTTAGAGAAGATGAGGAAGAGAAGGTTATAAATCTTTCTTTAAGACCATTTAAGCTGAAAGATTTTATTGGGCAGGAAGAGATAGTTTCTTCTTTGGAGATAGCTATAGAAGCAGCAAAGAGAAGAGGGGAGTCATTAGAACACACTTTACTTTCTGGTCCACCTGGTTTAGGTAAAACTTCCTTAGCCTATTGTATTTCTCGAGAAATGGGGACAAAGCTCACCGCTACCAGTGGTCCAGCTATAGAACGAGCAGGCGATTTAGTTGGTATACTTACGAATTTAGAAAAAGGGGATATTCTCTTTATTGATGAAATACACAGATTGTCTAAGGTTGTGGAAGAGTTTCTTTATCCAGCAATGGAGAATTTTCAGATAGATTTTGTTATTGATAAAGGTCCCTACGCTAAAAGTGTAAAATTTAATTTAAAACCATTTACTCTCATAGGTGCTACTACAAGAAAAGGTTTATTGAGTGCTCCTTTAAGAGGTAGGTTTGGTTTATTTTTTGATTTTGATTTTTATCCTGCACAAAGTTTAGTTATTATTGTAAAGAGGAGTGCTAACCTTTTAGGTATACCCATAGATGAGGAAAGTGCTAAAGAAATAGCCGAACGCGCACGAGGTTCACCGCGTCTTGCTAATAGATTATTGAGAAGAGTTAGAGATTATGCTCAGGTAAAAGGTGAAGGGATAATAAATTTAACCATTACTAAGGACTCTTTAGGAAAGATAGGTGTGGATGAGGCGGGATTGGATGATTTAGATAGAAAGTATTTAAAAGCTCTGATTAACATATACAATGGCGGACCGTGTGGTATAGAATCTATATCTGCCTCTTTGGGTGAGGATAAAGGAACACTTGAGGATGTGGTGGAACCATATCTTCTTTCTAAGGGATTCATAAAAAGAACTCAGCGTGGTAGAGTTGTTACAGAACTTGCTTATAAACATCTTAATATACCTTTTCTTTATACGTAGTTATGATAGATAATATTGGTAAATTTATAGTTATTTTGGGTTTAATAATAACTTTTATAGGAGGGATAATTTTGCTTTTTTCTTACCTTAAATTACCTCTGGGAAGATTACCAGGGGATATTGTTATTCAAAGAAAAAATTTCTTCTTTTATTTTCCCCTTACAACTTCTATAATTATTAGTATCTTTTTTAGTGTGCTTCTCTATTTTATATTTAGAAAATAATTAATAGAGAGTTTATCAAAGTTATGAATTATAGAGAAACAATAAAAAATTATTGAAATAAATAGAAACTTATCGCTATATTAATATTTTGAGTGTAGAATTTTCTATTATATGCCTATATTTGAGATAATTAAAAAAAGTAGTCAGACGAAAGCTCGTATAGGGATATTGACTACTAACCATAGTAAGATAAAAACTCCTGCTTTCTTCCCTGTGGCTACGCAAGGAACGGTTAAAGGATTATCTATTAAAGATATTGAGGATATAGGTATAAAAGGAGTGTTGGTTAATATATATCACCTTTATTTAAGACCTGGAATAGAAGTTATAGAGGATTTGGGAGGTATTCATAGATTTATGAATTTTTATGGCACAGTGATTAGTGATAGCGGCGGTTATCAAGTATTTAGTTTAGAAACATTTCGTAGGGTTAGAAATGATGGGGTAGAATTCCAGTCACATATAGATGGAAGTAGTAAATTTTTCTCCCCTCAAGAGGTGATTATTTCTCAGTTAAGGATAGGTTCGAATATAGTAATTCCTTTAGATGCATGTGTAAGATTACCCATAGATAAAGATAGAGCTAATCTTGCTGTGGAGAGAACAGTTAGGTGGGCAAAGTTTTCTAAAGAGGTTTTTGAAAGTAATAAGAGAGAAGGGAGTATATTTTTAGGAGTGGTTCAAGGGGCAAATTTTTTAGATTTAAGGGAGAGGTGTTTAGAGGAACTATTGAAACTGGGGATAGACGGTATAGCTATTGGTGGGTTGAGTGTAGGAGAACCCGCGGAAGTTCGTCATAATGTTATCTCTTACCTTACCGCTAAGATAAAGGATGATTATCTTTGTTATTTTATGGGTTATGGTAAACCACAGGATATTATAGAAGCAGTAGAAAGGGGTATTGATCTATTTGATTGCGTTATTCCTACACGTATGGCAAGAACAGGAACAGCTTTTAGTAGTTATGGGAAATTAGTGATTAGGAATTCTACGTATACGAAAGATAATTTGCCCATAGATGATACTTGTGATTGTTATGTTTGTAAGAATTATACGCGTGGTTACTTAAGACATCTTATAAATGTGAAAGAGATAAGTGGAGTGCAATTACTTACTTACCATAATCTCTGGTGGTATAATAGATTTATAGAGAAGATACAAATGGCCATAGAGGAGGATAATTTCTTACAGTTTAAACAGGATTTTCTTAAAAGATTTAAAGTAGAAGAAAAAGGTGATTTATGATTATAGATGTGCTTACTATTTTCCCTGGGGTATTTTCTCCTATTCTGGGAGAATCTATAATTAAACGTGCCCAGGAGAAAGGTTTGGTGAAGATAATTATTCACAATTTAAGGGATTATTCTAAATTAGCTCATCGTAAGATAGATGCTCCCAGCTACGGAGGTGGACCAGGAATGGTTATTCGTCCTGAGCCTGTATTTGATGCTGTAGAGTCTATACTTGGATATTCTCTTTATCCTAACCAAGAGAAAAAGGAGAAAGATAATAAAAAAAGAATTATATTCTTTACTCCCCAAGGTAAAATTTTAAATCAAAGGATGGTTAAAGGATACTTGGAGTTTAACAGATTGATCCTGTTGACCGGTAGATACGAGGGTATAGATGAGCGGATAAGAGAATATTTAGTAGAAGAGGAGATTTCTTTAGGGGATTACATTTTGAGTGGAGGAGAACTTCCCGCAATGGTGTTTATAGATGTTTTGGTAAGATGTATTCCTGGAGTTGTTTCCTGTAGGGATTCTATAGTAAAGGAGAGTTTCCATAATGGGTACTTGGATTATCCCCATTACACCAGACCAAGAGTATTTAGAGGACTTAGAGTTCCTGAGGTTCTTCTTTGCGGAGACCACAAAAAAATTGAAGAGTGGAGAAAGAAAAAAGCTATAGAATTAACGAAAAAGGTTAGGCCAGACCTTTTAGAGGAGAAAAAATAATAGTAAATTTAGAGGAGGTAGTTATGAACAAGTTGATGGAAATAGAGAAAGAGTTACTTGCTAATGTGAAGAAGGATTATCCTGAGTTTTCTCAAGGAGATATTATTAAGGTTTACTATGCGGTAAAAGATAAAGAT